>CAXUCZ010000172.1:310-3679 GCA_964249675.1 uncultured Acetobacteraceae bacterium
GCCTCGGTTCCAACGACCAGGTCTCCGGATCAGCCGAATCGGTGCTGGCCGCCGAAGGCACGGGGACCGACGAAGGCACCGGGGAAGAGGGACCGGGGGCAGGCGATCCGACCGAACCGGGAGCGCCCGAAGGTGGCGAGGTCGAACCACGAGGCGGTCGCCAAGCAGCTCAGCAACTCAATCGGCATCCTGGCCAACACCGCCACCCTGCACGCAGTCAGCGGGCGGTCGAAAACCAATGCGGTCGCAGACATCGCCGGCAAACGACGGGGCAAGCCTGGCGTGGTATTTGCGCGCTCGCTGCAGCGCGTACAGGAGATCGCGGACCGCCTCCAGGCGGAGGGGCACCGGGTCGTGACGATCACGGGTGGCGACAGTTCGGCGGACAAGGACCGGAAGAAGCGCGCGTATCAGGCTGGCGAGCATGACGTCCTGGTTGCGTCGGACGCGGCCGCGGTGGGCGCCAACCTGCAGGCCGGGAAGTGGCTGGCGCAGTATGACGTTCCGCAGACGGCGATGCTTCACGCGCAGAGGAACGGGCGCATTCACCGCATGGGCCAGACAGACGATGTAGAGCTCATCGACCTGGTCGCGAACCATGCCAGCGAACAGCGCGCGCGCAAGCGGCTGAGCGACAAGTACGAGCTGCGCGACATTATGACGTCGCCACTGGAAGGCCTGGACGATCGGGGGGTGGCTGGCTACCTGGCGGCGGAGCCGACGCTCAAGCGGGCTGCTTGACCTCGACCCGGCGGGCGGCCTCGTTCTGCATGTGCACCTGCCCGGTGTCGCTGCAGATCCGGAAGGCGCGACCTGCGTTTTGCGGGTAGGAGCAGATCGCGTCCATGGTGGCGCGCATGGTGGCCAGCTCGACCGGGCGGCTGTCGCGCCGGATCCACGCGCCGTTGCGGTATTCCTCGATGTGGGTCAGCGGGGCGGCGGCGGTGGCGGGCATGAGAGGCACTCGGTTCGGTTGCACTGACCGGGACAGTCCGCGATGTCCGGCCATGGCGTCAATGTAATAGCCTGCCGCCTCGTCGTGACGTGATCGTTTCGCCATGAGCACGCCCGGACCTGCCGACAAGCACCTCGATGCCGCCCGCGCCCGGCTCGCCCATCTCGGCGGTCTCGCGGCACGAACCGAACAGGCGGAAAAGAAAATTCTTGAGGCGGCGCAGTCTCGCCTCGAGGCGGTCGACGCGGATCTCGCCAAGCTGCGCCCGCGGGTGCTGCTGGACCCGGAAACCGGCAAGCAATATCAGAGCCTTACCATGGAGCGCGGGCAGCTCCAGACGGTGATCGGGCAGTCCCAGCAGCACCTCGAGCCCCGCACACGGCCGGCGCCATAGCGCGCCACCTGGCGCCAGCCAACCACGCAACGCTCCGACGTTCCAACGCTCCGACATCGGCAAACCGGCCGGTCGCAGCGTTTTTTTTCGCGTGGTTTGCAGGTCGTGACGGAACGGTCTGGCCATGCACGATGCCGGGTCAACCGATCTCTGGTCTGCCGCGAACCTGCTCAAAGCCCTGCCAAGGGAAGAGGGCGGACGGCGCTACGTGTTCATGGAGGCCTCCAACGAGACGGAGGACCATGACAAGGAAATCGTGCTGGCCAAGGCGCTGCAGGAGAGCGCGCAGTATTATCTCCGCTACGGCAACTTGGACCTCGATCACCGTACACAGATCGGCCCGCGCGCCGGCGAGCCGTCGCACCACCTCTTCGAGATCGGCAAGCCGGTCGACGTTCGGGCGGATGGCACCCGCACCTTCGTCAAGGGTGAGCTCTATCAAGGCGACACGCCGGTCGCGGAAAACGCGAACATGGTGTGGGACGGCCTCACCAAGTGCCGCCCGGCACAGGCCTGGTATCCCTCCGTCGGTGGCGCCTGCAGCAAGGCCAAGGTGACGGATCCCGAGACCGGGCAGCCGCGCACCGTCATCCACAAGGTGCGCTGGACCAACATCGGCATGAGCCGCACGCCGGTCAATCTGGGCGTGCCGACGATGGCCGCGGTGCCGTTCGGCGTGCTGGCCAAGAGCACGCATGGCGGCTGCTTCGACATGCGCAAGGCGCTCGAGGCCGGATACGGCACCGACGTCGCCAATCTCTCCGGCGGCGGCGCGCTGGCCAAGCAATCACTCGATACGCACCCGCAAAGCTATTGGGAGCTGCGCGAGGCGCTCGCCGGAGACATCCGGCGCAACAAGGTGACGCCCACCGTCGACGCGATGGTGGCGCACGCACGCGCTCATTACGGGCTCGAACCGGCCGAGGCCGCCGAGCACGTCGGGCGGTTCCTGGGCGACCTCAAGCGCGCCCGCAGCAGCAAAAGGGCAGTTCATTGACCACACCAGCAACCGAGGGGCAGACCGCCCCCGCCGGCGGTAGCGACTTCGGTTCGCTGCTCGCGGAAATGGAAGCACTCGCGAAGTCGCATGCCGCCCCGCCGCAGGACGGCGCGGGTGCCGGTGCGGGCGCGGGCGAAGGCCAGGGCGCCGGCGGCACGCCTGGCACCGAGGCCGGCGCCGAGAACGACGACGAAGAGCTGTTCGGCAAGTCGCTCACTGTCAAGCTCGCGGACGGCACCGAGGCGGAAGCCCTCGACGGCGAGGCGATGCTCAAGGCGCTGCGCACGTTGCGCTCCGAGAACAAGGCGCTGCGCGGCGACGTCACCACCGGCCAGGCGCAGTTCGGCGAGGCGCGCGACGCCATCAACGCGCTCGGCGGCGTGGTGAAGGCGCAGGACGTGCTGCTCAAGAGCCTGGCGGTGCAGCTCGACAAGGTGAGCAACCAAGGCCGCGGTCGCGCCACCACGCTCAGCATCGCCGAGCGCGTGCCGGGCACCAATGCGCCGGCCAAGCCGAGCCGTCAGGACATCCTGAGCAAGTCGCTCAGCCTGGTCGGCAAGAGCCTGGTCTCTTCCGACGTCGGAATGATCGAGGGATGCCTGAACAACGGCGTCGCGATCCCCGATCACCTGCAGCGGGCGCTGGACGCCGGCTGATTATCCCGAACAAGTATCCAGCGAACGCGAGGAAGTAATGAACCCGATTGTTGACGGTGGCGTGCAGACCGGGGCCTGGCCCTCGGGTGACGTCGAGGCACTACAGAAGGCCCTGACTGCTGGTTACGGGACCGACGTTGCTACGCTTTCGGGCGGCGCGGCGCTTCGAGTTCAGTCACTCGATACCACCATGCAGGCAACTATTCAGGAAAACGCGCATTTCCGCCTGTTCAACCGTCTGCCCAAGCCGTCGGCCGGGGCGACCGTGGACGAGTGGACCGAGCAGTCGGGCGTCGGCGGCTTCCTCGGTGGCACGTCGAATTCCGAGCTCGGCGCCATCGCGGCGGCGATCGGCGCGTATAAC
>CAXUCZ010000172.1:3689-5944 GCA_964249675.1 uncultured Acetobacteraceae bacterium
ACCGCCGCGTCGGCCTGGTGAAGTATCTGATGACGCAGCGCAGCGTCAGCTTCGTCCAGACGCTTCAAAAGACGATCACCGACAGCGAGGCGGTCGAGTATGCGAACGGGGCGCTCCAGCTCCTTTCGGATGCGGAATACCTGAGCTGGGAGGGCGACAGCACCGTCGTCCCCACCGAGTTCGACGGCATCTACGCGCAAATGAAGGCGGGCGTGCTGTCCGGTCAGGTCGACGGCGGCAACATCCTCGACGCGCAGGCGCAGAGCCTCTCGAGCATCAATCTGCTCAACAAGGCGGCGCAGCAGATCGCCAAGTACGGCAACTTCGGCACGCCGACCGACATCTTCTTCGGCTTGTCGGTGCAGGCGGACTTCGACACCGCGCTGGCGCCGGCCTTCCGGGTGCCGCTCAACAACTCGCCCAACGGTGGCACCGAGATCGGCGCGCCGGTGGTGGGCATCCGCACGTCGCATGGCAACATCGCGACCCAGGCGGACGTGTTCATCCGCGAGAGCGACCTGCACCAGCCCTTCGAGCTCACCTATCCGGGTGTGGCGGCCTCGCAGTCCGCGATCATTCCGGGCGGCGTCGCCGGTGCGGCGGCCAACAACGTCGGCTCGATGTTCGGCGCGGCGCAGGCGGGCAACTACTTCTACTACGTGACGGGCACCAACTCCGCCGGGCAGTCGGTCGGCGTGATGTCGGCACAGGTGGCGGTGGCGGCCGGCCAGGCGGTGACGCTCACCATCAACCGCTCGGCCAGCGCCGGCGAGACCGGCTACACGGTCTACCGCTCGCGCCTGAACGGGCCGAACCTGGTGGTGGGCTCGATCCTCGAGCAGGGCTCGGACTTCCGCGAGATGCTGCGCATCCCGGCCTCGGGCGGCATGACCACGACCTACGTGGACATGAACACCGAGATCCCGGGCACGACCCGCGCCTACGTGCTCAACCTGAGCCGTGGGGCCACCGCGATGACGTGGCGCCAGCTTTTGCCGATGATCAAGTTCTCCCTGTATCCGACCAACTCGGCAATCGTGCCGTGGGCTCAGATGCTGTTCGGCTACCTGCGCATCTCCAAGCGCAAGCAGCACGTGGTGATCAAGAACATCCTGCCGAACACGCAGACCTGGCGGCCGTTCAACGTCTAAGCTCGGATCCGGGGCGGGTTAAACCGCCCCGGGCTCCAGCCTGGACGATGAAGGAGACATCATGGCGCGCGTCATCTGCACCCTCGAATACGCCTCGGCCTCGATCAACGGCGTGCGCTTCTCGCTCGACAAGGGGCAGATGCTCTCCGACGAGGTCTCGGACGAGGTCGCGGCCAATTTCGCGAGCATCCCCGGCTACAAGGTGCTCACCCCACCCGCAACGAAGAAGCCCGCGGCCGCGGCGTCGGCGCCGGGCAAGGATCCCTGATCATGCGCACCGGCAATTCGACCGCTCAGATGCAGTACAACCTGGACACCGCGATGCCGTCGATGGCGGATGCCAAGCTGGGCACTCTGCTGTTCACCCTGATCACCGATCACAACGCGCTGCTGGCGGCCTGCCAGGCGGCGAACGTCGCCGGCACCTCCAGCCTCAAGCCGCTGCCGCTGCCGGGTCAGTGACGCCCTCGCTGGCCTCCGCCGCGGGTTTTGTGGCGTGGGGCTGGCTGTTTGAGCGGCACCCGTGGCGGGCCACGCTGCTGTTCGTCCTGTTCGTGCCGATCCGCCTCACGCTCTCCTTCTAGGTCGTGACGACAGCATCGGGGCTCCGAACAGGAGCTCGCGATGAGCGGCAGCACCCCCGCCAACCCCTACACGCTGTTCACCATGGCGGATGCCGGCGCGATCATGCGCGACCGGCTGCTGGCGGCCGCGGGCCGCTATTTCCCGGGCGTCGAGCTCGACCCGGAATACCTGGTCGAGAAGCTCGCCGCCGAGCAGCAGATCCTCGAGGACGAGTTCCGCGTGTTCTTCACGCCGCGGCAGATCTATCCGCAGGGCTACGACATGACGGCGCTGGCCCGGCTCAACACCGCGGGATACCCGCTGGTGGAAGAGCCTGGCTACGACTACGACCCGGGCTTCTTCTCGAGCGACGAGTGGGGCTTCCTGCCGCTGCGCTACAAGCCGACGATTGCGGTGCAGGACATCTTCTTCAACTATCCATCGCAGGACACGCCGCTCTACCAGATCCCGGTTGATTGGGTGCGCATCGATCGCAAGTATGGCCGGCTCAACATCGTGCCGACCTCGACGGGCGCCGCC
>CAXUCZ010000173.1:0-5876 GCA_964249675.1 uncultured Acetobacteraceae bacterium
GCCACAGCACCGGCGAGAGGGTGAAGCCGACCAGGTAGTCGAGCGCCCGGCGGGCGAGATAGGCGTGGATCAGCGGCTGGTCCAGCTCGCGCGGATGCTCGATGGCGTGGCGCACCGCGGACTTCGTCACCTCGTTGAAGGTGATGCGGTGCACCTCGCGGCCGTCGAGCAGGTGCTTCTCGTCGAGCATGGCGCGGACGTGCCAGGAGATCGCCTCGCCCTCGCGGTCCGGGTCGGTGGCGAGATACAGGCGCCGGGCGCCCTTCAGCGCCTTGGCGATGGCGGCGACCTGGCGGGCGCCGCGCTCGTCGGCCTCCCAGTCCATGGCGAAGTTCTCGCCCGGGCGCACCGAGCCGTCCTTGGCCGGCAGGTCGCGCACGTGGCCGAAGCTGGCGAGCACCGTGTAGTTGTCGCCCAGGTACTTGTTGATCGTCTTGGCCTTGGCGGGCGACTCGACGACGACGACGTCCATGATTGGCCTCACATGCCCTGCAGCAGGGACACTCGGTTGCCCGGCAGGGTCTCGACCCGGCCCGCCAACTCGAGCTCGAGCAGCACCACCATGACGGCCGACGGCGACAGGTGGCATCGGCGCATCAGATCGTCAACGGGCGTCGGCGAGGGGCCGAGCAGCTCGATCACGGCGGCGCGGGCGGAGGCGAGCTCGGCCTCGCTCGCGGCGGCTTGCGCCATTCCGATCATCGCGCGGTCTTCGGACAGGCCGCCCATGGCTGCGCCGCGTGGGCGCCGCGCGCGCATCGCCTCGGGCGAGTCGTCGCGCGGCAGGTTGTCGAGCACGTCGTCCGCCGTCTCGGTCAGGTATGCGCCCTGACGGATCAGGTCGTTGCTGCCGCGGCTGCGCGGGTCGAGCGGCGAGCCGGGGACGGCGAACAGCTCGCGGCCGCTTTCGGCGGCCAGGCGCGCGGTGATCAGGCTGCCCGAGCGCATCGCCGCCTCGATCACCACGGTGGCCAGGCAGAGCCCGGCGATGACGCGGTTGCGGCGCGGGAAGTGCTTGGCCTGCGGCGCGGTGCCGAGTGCCGACTCCGCGAGCACCGCGCCGCCCTCGGCTATCGCCGCCTGCAGGCGGGCGTTTTCCGCCGGGTAGGGCCGGTCCAGGCCGCCGGCGATCGCCGCCACGGTCCGCCCGGTGGTCAGCGCGCCGGCGTGGCAGGCGGCGTCGATGCCGCGCGCCAGGCCCGAGACCACGGTGTAGCCGCGCGCCGCGATGTCGGCGGCAAGCAACCCGGCGAGCTGCATGCCGTTCGACGAGGCGTTGCGCGCGCCGACCATGCCGATGGCGCGGCGGCCGAGCAGGCCCATGTCGCCATGCACCGCGAGCACCGGCGGCGGGTCGGCGATCTGCGCCAGCAGCGGCGGGTAGCCCGACTCGCCCAGCACCAGCAGGCTGGCGCCGAAGCGTTCCACCTGCTCGACCTCGCGCGCCGCGGCCGCCGCACTCGGCACGCGCACCGGCTCGCGCCGGCCACCGGCGCGGGCGAGGGCGGGCAGCGCCTCGATCGCCGGCGCCGCGGCGCCAAATCGGTCGAGCAGCCGGGAGAAGGTGATCGGGCCGACGCCCTCGGTGCGGGCCAGGCGCAGCCGGTCCAGGCGCTCAGCCGCGCTGATCGCCGGCGGGCTTTCAGAGAACGACAAGAGCTTCCTTCTTGCAAAGAAGAAGCAGAAAATCTTTGTCAGCGCTGTCGCGTCGCATGCGGGCGACAGCTCCTCACTTGCCTTGCCCGATCCGCGGCTCCGTGCCGGCGAGCAGGCGGGCGATGTTGGCGTGGTGGCGCAGCACGACGATCAGCGCGATGACGGCGAGCCCGAGCGGCACCGGCCAGGGCCGCAGCGCCGCCGCCAGGATCGGCGCCAGCACGATCGCCGCCAGCGCACCCGCCGACGAGGTTCGGCTCAGGCCGGCGACGACCAGCCACGCCAGGCAGCAGGCGAGCCCGACCCGCCAGTCGAGCGCCAACGCGACGCCGAGCGCGGTCGCGACGCCTTTGCCGCCGCGAAAGCCGAGCCAGGGTGGCGCACAATGGCCGATCACCGCGGCACAGGCGGCGACCGGGGCGGCCAGGGCGCCAAACAGCAGCAGAGCGAGCAGCACCGCGGCTGCGCCCTTCAGCGCGTCGAGCAGCAGGGTCGCGGCGGCGAGCGAGCGGCGGCCGGTGCGGAGCACGTTGGTGGCGCCGATGTTGCCGGAGCCCAGGGCGCGGATGTCGCCCAAGCCGGCGACGCGGGTGAGCAGCAGGCCGAACGGGATGGAGCCGAGCAGGTAGGCGAGCAGGGCGGCGGCGGTGAGGGCGAGGGCGGTCATGCAGGAGGCAGTGAGCAAAGGCTGCTTTTTTGAAAAAAAGAACCAAAAAACTTTTCTCCCGTCAGCATCGACCTGGATGCGCCGGCCGTGGCCTCGTTTGCGTGTGCCAGCAATCGTTTTTTGGTTTCTTTCAAGAAAGAACCCCTTCCTTCCCGAGCGCCTCTCGCAGCGCCGCGGGCGTGGTGAAGCGCACGCCATGCAGGCCCATCCGTGCCGCAGTCGCAACGTTCTCGGCATTGTCGTCGATGAAGATGCAACGCGATGCGGCAAGCCCGTTCCGCTCCAGCATCAGCGTGAAGATCGCCGGGTCGGGCTTGATCAGCCGCTCATGGCCGGAGACGGTGATGCTGCGGAACAAATCCAGCCAGTCGAAGCGGGCGACGGCGTGGGGCCAGGTCTCGGCCGACCAGTTGGTGATTGCGTGCAGCGGCACGCCCGCTTCGTGCAGCTCGCGCAGGATGGCGACCGTGCCGGCGATCTCGCCCGGCATCATCTCCGGCCAGCGCAGATGATAGGCGTCGATCAGCGCCGCCTGGCCGGGATAGCGATCGCGCAACAGCGCGGTCGCCGCCGCGAATGGCCGGCCGCGATCCTGCTCGGCGTTCCAGGCGCCAGTGACGACGGTGTCGAGGAAGCGCTCCATCGCCGCGTCGTCGCCGGCGAACAGCTTGCGATACAGGTGCCGCGGGTCCCACTCGATCAGCACCTGGCCGAGGTCGAAGATTACGGTGTCCGGCGTCACGGCCGCTACTCCGCCAATGCTCGCGGCAGGGTCGAGACGGCGCGGGGAGCGGCGGTGGGGGGTTGAGGCACCCAGGGCCGGTCGCCGCGCTCGACGCGGTCCGTCAAGGTCAGCGCGCGGTCGCCGCTCAGCCAGATCGCCGTCGCCCCGTCGCGCCAGACCGAGAAGCGGTCGACCACCGCGGCGTCCGGGCAGAGGTCGCGGGCCGGCTCGGCGGCGACCACCAGGCCGACGCCGGCGCAGTCGGGCGAGACCGCGGCGACATCGCGCGCCAGCAGCAGCGGCCCGAGCCGGCAGCCGGTGGCCGAGCAGGCGAGGCCGGGCACGCCGCCGTCGCCGGCATCCGGGAACGGGCGGGTGGCGCTGACCGCCCAGAGTTGGCGCCAGGCGTCGAGCGTGAAGGCGTCGGCGCCGGGGCCCTGCTGGATCAGCATGCCGTCCGGGCGGCGGAGGGCGATCAGGCGGGCGTCGCTCGACACCAGCAGGTCGGGCGGCCGTGCCGCCAGCGGCGACAGCGTGCCGGCCAGCAGCAGCGCCAAGCCGCCTGATCGCGCCCGGCTGCGCCCCAGGCATAGCCAGAGCAGACCCAGCGCGATCGCCGCCAGCCCCCAGCCGGGCGGCGGCGGCACCGCCAGGCTGGCGGCGGGCCAGGCCGCCACGTGGCGCGCGATCGCCGTCAGCAGCGCGATGCCCCAGCCCATCGGCACGAACGCGAGGCCCGCCAGGTGCAGCGGCATCAGCAGCAGCGCCAGCAGGCCGAACGGCATCACCCAGGCGGCGGTGACCGGCACCGCGAGCAGGTTGGAGAGCACGAAATAGAGCTGCACCCGGCCGAAATGATAGGCCGCAAAAGGCGCCGAGGCGGCGCCGGCGAGCAGGCTGGTCAGCGCCAGCGCCGCCAGATGGTGGCGCGCCTGGTGTCGCAGCCGGCCGTCGCCGCTGAGGCGGGTCAGCCACGGCCGCAGCGCCTCGTAGCCGGCGATCAGCGCCAGCACGGCGGCGAAGCTCATCTGGAAGGCGGCGCCGTTGAGCGCGTTCGGCCACACGGCGAGCAGCACGATGGCGGCCAGCGCCCAGCCCTGCAGCGACAGCGCGCGCCGGCCGGCGAGCAGGCCGGCGGTCACCAGGCAGGCCATGGCGAAGCTGCGCAGGATCGGCAGGTGGGCGCCGGTCAGCGCCAGATAGAGGCCGCCGGCGGCCAGCGCCGCCAGCGCCGCGATCTGCCGGACCGGCCAGTGCAGCGCCGCGTGCTCGACGCGCGCCAGCACCGAGCGGGTCAGCCCGAACACCAGGCCCATGACGATGCCGATGTGCAGGCCGGCGATCGCCAGCAGGTGGGCGAGGCCGGCGTCGCGGAAGGCGGCGCGCTCGTCGGCCGGGATCGTCGTCGCCGCGCCGGTCAGCAGCGTCGCCGCGATGCCGCCCTCGCTCGCCGGCAAGGCCGCCCGCGCCCGGTTCGCCACGGCGTCGCGCACGCTTTGCCACCAGCCGGCGACACCCCCGTCGCCGGGGTATGGACCGGGCGAGACCTTGCCGAGCGCGAAGCCGCCGCCGCCCAGGCCGGAGAAGAAGTCGTCGCGCTGCAGGTCCCACGCGCCCGGATAGGCGGGCGGCGCCGGCGAGCGCATCAGCGCGCGCACGCTCACACTCTGCCCGGTTGCGACCGGCGTCGCGTCGGTGGCGCGCAGCCGCACGTGCAAGGTCCGCGGCAACACCGGGCCGCCATCGAGGCGCGGTGCGACGATGGTGAGGCGGCGGCCGTTCTCCTGCGGCTCGACGCCTCGCACGACGCCGCTGACGATGGTCGCCTTTCTGGGCAGGACCAGCGGCGGCGGCGCCCGCCAGGTGGCCAGCGAACCGCAGGCGAAGCCCAGCCCGACCATCAGGGCGGCGATGCCCGGCAGCCGCGCGCGTCGCGATACGACGATGCCCAGCATCATGATCAGCGGCCCGGCCCAGAGCGGCGGCTCATGGCGAAGCGCGAAGTAGGTCAGAACGCCTATACCCATCGGCAGCGGCAGCCAGACGGCAAGAGGCCTGCGCCGTTGCGGAGCGGCAACGGGTAGGGCGACCATGTTGGGCGCGTGGGTGTCCACAACTGCAGGTTAGGGGAAGATTAAGGCGGAAAGCCAGGGCTCTGCCCTGGACCCGCTGGGGGCCGCGCCCCCAGACCCGCATCCATTGATTTCGAGCCGCACTTTCTTGCTTGGCGAAGCCCTTCGAATAACCCGGCCAACCGCACCGGCCATCCCGGTTGGCACGACCAGCGAGTGGATTTTAAAGGCTCCGCCTTTAATCGGGTCCAGGGGCGACGCCCCTGGCCTTTCTTCACCATTCCGCAACCTGCTAAGCCCGCGCGCATGACTGTGCGCACGCGCTTTGCCCCGAGCCCGACCGGATTGCTGCATGTCGGCGGTGCGCGGACGGCGCTGTTCAACTACCTGTTCGCGCGTCATCACGCCGGCGCCTTTCTGCTGCGCATCGAGGACACCGACCGCGAGCGCAGCACGCCGGCGGCGACCGAGGTCATCCTGGACGGGCTTGATTGGCTTGGCCTGGCGCCGGACGAGCCGCCGCTGTTCCAGTCGACGCGGGCGGCGCGGCATCGCGAGGTGGCCGAGGCGATGCTGGCGGCCGGACGGGCGTATCGCTGCTACTGTTCGGCGGCCGAGCTCGCCGAGATGCGCGAGCGGGCGCGGGCCGAGGGGCGGGCGCCGCGCTATGACGGGCGGTGGCGCGACCGCGACCCGGGCGAGGCGCCCGCCGGGGTCGCGCCGGTGATCCGGCTGCGGGCGCCGCGGGAGGGCGAGA
>CAXUCZ010000174.1:0-5828 GCA_964249675.1 uncultured Acetobacteraceae bacterium
CACAGGTGGCACGAGCACCGGCGGAACCAGCACGGGAGGCACCAGCACGGGCGGTACGAGCACCGGCGGAACCAGCAGCTCGGGCGGCACGTCCGGCGCTGTCGGAGCCAACCTGCTCGCCGCCTATCTCGCCGCCGAGCCCGTCTACCGGGCTCAGGAGATCGAGGCCGGCATCAAGTCCCTGACCTCGCTCGGCCAGAACGTCAACATCCTGACCTCGCTCAGCGACACGCCATCCGCCGTCGACGTCAACCTCGCGATCTTCGATCTCGACAACCAGTCGACCAGCTACACGCTGCAGGCCGGCGTCTCGGGGGTGCTGCTGCAGGGCGTGCAGCCCGTGGCACTGGGCGACGGCGGCATCGGCGGCGCGTTGCTGGTCGCCAATAACGGCAACGATTATCTCGTCGCCAACGGCGCCAACGACACGCTGGTGGGCGGCGCTAATAATACGACCTTCTATGCCTTCAACGTCGCGACGATCATCGGCGGCAGCGGTCATGACGAGATCATCACCGGCGCCGGCAACGCCGCGGTCGCGACCGGGGTCGGCGGCAGCCTGCTGTTCCTCGGCTCAGGGCATGACACCGTCACCGACAACGGCAACGACGACGTGGTCGTCTCGGACGGCGCCGACACGATCTATGCCAACGCCGCCGCGACGGTGTTCGGCGGTCCAAACGGCGAGTTCACCCTGCATGAGGGCGCCGGCCCCGGGAGCGAGGTCGTGCTGGGCGCCGGCACTGGATTGATCTACGGCGCCGCCGGCGCCGGCGGTCTGATCTTTGGCGGCTCGAACTCGCTGCAGGTGGTCGGCGGCACCGGCGCCGAAACCGTCGTCTGCGGCGGTGGGCAGTCGCTGGTCTATGGCGGCACCGGCGGCGACGTAATTTATGGCGGCACCGGCACCGGCGTCTTTCACGGCGCCAACGCGCCGACCGAGATCATCGCCGGCAACGGCCCCTCGACCGTGTTCGGCGGCGCCCAGAACCAGGTCTTTCTCGGCGGCGCCTACAATAACGAGGTGATCGCGGGGGCCGGCAACGAGACCCTGGTCGCCTCGGGCGCCACCGGCAGCAACGAGTTCTACGTCGGCACCGGCAGCGACCTGATCTATGGCGGCAGCGGCAACGACGTCCTGGTCGCCGGCAGCGGCAGCGCGACCGTGGCCGGCGGCGGCGGCAACAACCTCTACCAGATCTTCCACGGCAGCGCCGGCGGCAGCCTGGTCATCGTCGACTTCACGGCCGGGCGCGACCTGGTCGACCTCGTCAACTACACTCAGAGCGTCAACGACGTTCTCGCCGCCCAGGTCAATGCCGGCGGCAACACCGGCATCACCTTGCAGGACGGCACCCAGGTCGTGTTTGCCGGCGTCGGCCATCTCAACGCCTCGGCCTTCCTCTAGACGGGTGAGCAGCCCGGCGCAGACGCGCGATCCAGAGCCGAGGCTTGCGACGACTCGCCAGGGGCCGCTAAGTTGGTGCCGTCTCAACAGGTGCGACCCTCGCACGCCTCGCCCGTCGCCTCGAGCCGCCGCCCGACCACAAACGGGCAGCGTCAGCCAGGCCTTCCTCCAGCAAGGGAGACCCCGCCATGAGCGTGCAGTCCCACGAAGTCGCCGAGAGCGCCTCTAACCCACTCGACGTGATGGAGCAGATCGTCGCCGCCAATGACTGGGTGTTCGACCGTCGCAGCGACGCCGAGATGGCGGCCGAGGCGCCCGGCAAATGGTGCGATTACGGCCTCTACTTCAGCTGGTCGCGCGAGATCAGCGCTATGCACTTTACCTGCACCTTCGACCTGAAGGTGCCCGCCAAGCGCCGCCACGCCCTGTTCGAGCTGCTCGCCCTGGCCAATGAGCGGCTGTGGATCGGCCATTTCGGCATGGATGCCGATGACGGCATGCCGCTGTTCCGCCACTCGGTGCTGCTGCGCGGCGCGCCGGGCGCCTCGGCGGAGAGCCTGGAAGACATGGTCGACATCGCGATCGCCGAATGCGAGCGCTTCTTCCCGGCCTTCCAGTTCGTGCTCTGGGGCGGCAAGACGCCGACCGACGCGCTGGCCTCGGCCATGCTGGAATGCGCCGGCGAAGCCTGAGCCCGTCTAATAATACTGCTTGGGTGGCCATCTGGCGCGCTTGGCGTGCGCTCCGATGCTCACGGCCGGACGGCCGCTCCGCTTCGGTGCGCTGCCAGGCGCGCCAGCTGACTCACCCTCGCGCATTCTCAAACGGGTTCTGAGCGGTGTCGGGTCCGGCCATTCTGCTGCTCGGTTGTGGGCGTATGGGCGGGGCGATGCTGGCCGGGTGGAGGGCTGGCGGGTTGGCCCCCTCGGTCATCGTCGATCCTGCGCTTGCCGAGGCCGGACGCGAGGGCGATCGTCTGGTCGACTCGGTCGAGGCTGTGCCGGCCGGCTTTCGGCCCGACGTCGTGGTGCTCGCCGTCAAGCCGCAGATGGCAGATGCCGTGCTGCCGTCGCTGGCCGGACGGGTGGGCGACGCGCTGGTGATCTCCGTCATGGCCGGGCGCAGCGTGCAAGCGCTGTCGGATACGCTCGGGACCGCGACGATCGTGCGGGCGATGCCGAACACGCCGGCGGCGATCGGGCAGGGCATGACGGTCGCCTATGCCGATCCGGCGGTCGACGCGGCGCGGCACGCGCTGGCCGAGCGGCTGCTGCGCAGCTCGGGCGAGCTGGCGTGGATCGACGACGAGGCGCTGATGGACGCGGTCACGGCGGTGTCCGGCAGCGGTCCGGCCTACGTGTTCCTGCTCGCCGAGCTGATGGAGCAGACCGGGGTCGAGCTTGGCCTGTCGCCAGCGCTGGCGCGGCTGCTGGCGCGCCAGACCGTATCCGGCTCTGGCGCGCTGCTGGCTGCCGGCGAGGAGGACGCCGCGGCGCTGCGGCGTGGCGTCACCAGTCCGAACGGCACCACCGAGCGCGCGCTAGCCGTGCTGATGGCGCCCGAGGCCTGGCCGGACAGCCTGCGCCGCGCGCTTGCCGCCTGCGCGGAGCGGTCCCGAGAGCTGGCGAGGTAAGTAGTGGATTTCAAAGGCTTCGCCTTTGACGGTGTCCACGGGCAAAGCCCCTGGCCTTCCTGCCGATCCGTCCTATTGTCTCCGGATGGATGATTTTGATACCGCCCTCGTCGGCTCCGCCTTCACCCTCGCCGCCGAGCTCGGCTGGCGGGCCGTCAGCGTCGCCGAGGCGGCGCGGCGCGCCAACCTGCCGCTCGAGCAGGCGCGCACCCGCTTTCCGGTCAAGGGCGCGATCCTGGCGCGCTTCGGCGTGCTCGCCGACCAGGCGGCGCTGAAGAGCTCGCTGGCCGAGGGCAGCGTGCGCGAGCGCCTGTTCGACTTGCTGATGAGCCGGTTCGACGTCCTGCAGCAGCACCGCGCCGGCGTGCTGGCGCTGCTCGACGCGCTGCCGTTTGACCCCGGTGCGGCGGTGCTGCTGGCCGGCGCCACCGGGCGCTCGATGGGCTGGATGCTGGAGGCGGCCGGCTGCTCCGCCTCCGGGCTCACCGGCCTGTTGCGCGTCGACGGCCTGACCGCCGTATGGCTGTGGACAGTGCGCGCCTGGCGCCAGGACGAAAGCCTGGACCTCTCGACCACCATGGCGGCGCTCGACCGGGCGCTTGACCGCGTCGAGCAGGTGGCAGGCTGGCTTAGCCGCGGCGGCGGCGCTTCCGACGATGCCGAGGCGAGCGCGTCGTTCAACGCGCCGGAGATGTCGACCGAAGAGGCGGCCGAGCTCGGCATTGTCGAGACCATCGTGCCGCCGCCTCCGCCGAGCCCGCCTCCGCCAGCCTCGCCGCCCTAAGTTCGCGCCGTCGGCTTACATGCGTCCGATCGGTGCAGCCGATCGCCGCGGCAGGCGTTCTTCCCGCCAGGTGGGCGCACGCAGCTCGCTCCAGGAGGATCCCATGGCAGAACAAACCATTACGCCGACAGCGAAAATCGTCAAGAACAGCAGCGACGCGGCACGCACCACCGTGGATGCTGGCACGGAGATCGCTCGCGAGGCGGCGGCGACCGGCGAGAGCATTGCCGCCGCCGCCAATGACCAGGCCGGCCGCGCGACCCGCCAGGCCGCTGAGATGCAGAACAAGATGTTCGGTGACTTCGGCAAGATGTTTGCCGAGCTGAAGCTGCCCGCCGCACCGGATATGGAGGCGCTGCTGTCGGCGCATCGGCGCAACGTCGAGGTGCTCTCGGCGGCCAACCGGGTGGCGATGGAGGGGGCGCAAGTGGTCGCCCGCCGTCACATGGAAATTATGCAGCAGACCATGGCGGAACTTACCGAGCAGGTCCGCGAGCTGGCCGCTCCCGAGCCGCCGCAGGTCAAGGCCGCGCGCCAGGCCGACCTGCTCAAGCGTTCCTACGAGCAGGCCGTGACCAACATGCGCGAGCTCGGCGAGCTGATCCAGAAGAGCAACGGCGAGGCGCTGTCCCTGCTGAACCAACGCTTTACAGCGGCGCTCGACGAGGTCCGCGGCATCATCGAGACTTCGGGCAAGCAGGGCTGACGGCTGCATGCTGAGCTTCGCCGACATCGCTGTCCCGACGCCGACGGCCGAGACCCTCGCCGCCGAGTATGACGCCATCGCGCGTCTGCTCGACGGCGGATCCGAGGACGCGGCGCGGGACGCTTTCGACGCGGCGCGGCGTCGCTACGAGAGCTGGAGCAGCCTGGTGTCGCTGCGCTTCGAGCAGGACACGACGGATGCGGCCGCCAAGCAGCAGCGCGACTATGCCGACGCGCTGGCGCCGGTGGCGACCGAGCACGAGATCCGGATCAAGCGGCGGCTGCTGCAAGGGGTAAGCGCGCCGGACTACCTGCAGCGGCTGTGGCAGAACGACCTGACAACCTTCGACCCGGCGATTGCCTCCAGCCTGGAGGAGGAGAGCCGGCTGTCCGCCCGCTACACCGCGCTGATGGCCTCGGCAGCGATCGAGATCGACGGCGCGACCGTCAACCTGGCCGGCCTGTCGCCCTACACGACCAATCCGGACCGAGCGGTGCGGGCCCGGGCGCAGCGGGCGCGCTGGGCCTTCTTCGAAGCCAACGGCGAGGCGCTGGATGGGCTCTACGACGAGCTGGTGCAGCTCCGGCACGGCATGGCCCGCACCCTCGGCCTGGCGAGCTACACGCCGCTTGCCTATCGCCGTCTGCGGCGCACGGATTACGGGCCGGAGGAGGTCGCGCGCTACCGCGACGAGGTGGCGGCGCACGTGACGCCGCTGGTGGGCCGGGTGCTGGAGCAGCGCCGGGAGGAGAATGGCTGGGACCGGCTGCGCTACTGGGACGAGGGCCTCATCGATCCGGCCGGTAATCCAGGCCCGGCCGGCGACCATGACTTCCTGGTCGGCGCCGCGCAGGGCCTGTTTGACGCCATGGACCCGCGGATGGGCGGCTTCTATCGCGAGATGGTCGAAGGCGGCCTGCTCGACCTGAAGAACCGGCCCGGCAAGGCCGGCGGCGGCTTCTGCACCTCGTTCCCGACCCATGGCGTGCCCTTCATCTTCGCCAACTTCAACGGCACCGCCGACGACATCAACGTCTTCACCCACGAGATGGGCCACGCCTTCCAGAACTGGGAGAGCCGCCACCAGCCGGGCATCGACCTGCTGTGGCCGACGATGGAGGCGGCCGAGATCAACTCGATGGGGCTCGAATTCCTGTCCTACCCGCAGATCGGCCGGCTGGTGGGAGAGGCGCAGGCCGACCGCTTCCGCCGCATGCACCTGATCGGCTCGCTGCAGTTCCTGCCCTACGGCGTCTGCGTCGACCACTTCCAGCACGAGGTCTACGCCAACCCGACC
>CAXUCZ010000175.1:0-5807 GCA_964249675.1 uncultured Acetobacteraceae bacterium
CCGTGGCCCTGCTTGCCGGTGCTCTCGGCCAGCAGCTGCTCCAGCCAGGCGCCCAGGTCGGCAATACCCGGAGAGGCGACGATCGTGACCTTGTCGCGTCCCGCCTTGGCCGCGACCCCGAGCAGCACGCCAAGCTGAACCCCCGGGTTGGCCGAGGGCGGCGTGCCGGCGCTGCAGGCGGTGACCATGCTCGCCGCGCCAAGCAGGAACTGCTTGATGTCGACGCCCACGGCGGCGGCCGGCACCAGGCCGAAATTGGACAGCACGGAGTATCGTCCACCGATCCCCTTGTCGCCGTAGAAGATGTGGCGGAAGCCGTCCTGCTCGGCGACCTGCTGCATGTGCGAGCCGGGATCGGTCACGGCGACGAAGTGGCGGCCGGCCTCGGCCTCGCCCACCGCCTGCTTCATCCGGTCGAAGAAATAGGCCTTTAGAATATTCGGCTCGAGCGTGCCGCCGGACTTGCTCGACACGATCACCAGCGTCTTGGCGAGATCGACGCGGCCCTCGAAGGTCGCGATCTGCTGCGGGTCGGTGCTGTCCAGCACAAGCAGCTGCGGCCAGCCGCCGCGATGGCCAAAGGTCTGGCCGATCACCTCCGGGCCCAGGCTGGAGCCGCCCATGCCGAGCAGCAGCACGTGGCTGAAGCCGCCGGCCTTCACCTCGTCCTGGAACGCCAGCAGCTCGTCGACATGCTCGGTCCGCTCGCCGACGATGTCGAGCCAGGCGAGCCAGCGGCCCTCGTCGTCGCCGGTCCAGAGTGCGGCGTCGCGCGCCCACAGGTCGCGCACCTTGCCGGCGCTGCGCCAGCTGTCGAGCTCGGCGTCGTAGGCCGTCTTGAGCGTCTGCGGCAGCGCCATCGTCACCGAGGCGGCCTTGCTGCCGAGCAGCGCCACCCGCTTGGTCGCCACCGCCCCGAGCAGCGCGTCGGCCGCCTCGGCGAACAGCTTCACGCCGTCCTCGACCAGCCCGTGCGCGACGCCCTCCAGATCGAGCCCGAGCCGCTCGGCCGTCGCCAGCACGTCGCGCGCGCCGTCGATGTCCTCGGTGAGCGAGGCGCGCGGGTGCCCGTGGTCGCGGAACGCGTCCATCGTCGCCGGCGGGATGGTGTTGACCGTGTCGGCGCCGATCAGCTCGTCGACGTACAGCACGTCGCTATACGCCTTGTCCTTGGTCCCGGTGCTCGCCCAGAGCAGGCGCTGCGGGTTGGCGCCCTTGGCCGCCAGCGCGCGCCAGCGGTCGGAGCCGACGAACTCCAGGTACCACTGGTAGGCCATGCGGGCGTTGGCGATCGCAACCTTGCCGCGGATGCGCTTGAGGTCGGCCTCGTCCTTGTCGCCGGCGGCCAGCCGGGCGTCGATCTTCTTGTCGATGACGCCGTCGATCCGGCTGACGAAGAAGCTCGCCACCGAGCCGATGCGGCTGATGTCCTCGCCCTTCGCCGCCCGCGCCTCCAGCCCTTCGGTGTAGGCCATGGCGACATCGCGGTGGGCCTGCTGCGAGAACAGCAGCGTCACGTTGATCGACAGCCCCTCCTCGATCAGCTGACGGATCGCCGGCGTGCCCTCTTTCGTGCCCGGCACCTTGACCATCAGGTTCGGCCGATCGACCCACGCCCAGAGCCGCCGCGCCTCGGTGACGGTGTCCTCGGTCTTGAGCGCGAGATAGGGCGAGACCTCGAGGCTGACATAGCCGTCGAGCCCTTCGGTCGCGTCATAGACCGGTCGCAGCACCTCGGTCGCGTGCTGGATGTCGACCACCGCCATCGTCTCGTAGATCGACTGCGCGTCATGCGCGCCGGAAGCGGCAAGCTGCTTGAACTGGTCGTCGTAGTCCGAGCCGGACCCCATCGCCTTCTCGAAGATCGACGGGTTTGAGGTGACGCCTTTCAGGCCATCCTCCTCGACCAGCTTCTTCAGGCTGCCGTCGGCGATGAAGCCGCGGCGGATGAAGTCGAGCCAGGGCGACTGGTGAAACTGCTCGAGCTGCTTGAGCGGGCTCTGCTTGCCGGCGCCGTCGACGCCGCTGCCGGTCTCTGCCGATGCCTGAATACTGTCCATGTGTGCGTTCCCCTGTCCGCCGCCCGCGAGGCCCGACCGATCCGACTTACGCCGTTGCGTGGGCCTGCTTGCGCGCCGCCTCCGTCACCGCCTCGGCGGTGAAGCCGAACTTCGTCAGCAGGTCCTTGAGCGGCGCGGACGCGCCAAAGCTCTTCATCGCGATGATCGAGCCGGTCAGCCCGACATAGCGATCCCACCCGGTCGCCGCCGCCTGCTCCACCGCGACCCGCGCGCCGATGTGCTTCGGCAGCACGCTCTCGCGATACTCATCCGACTGCTCCTCGAACAAATCGAAGCTCGGCATCGAAACGATCCGGCTGCGGATGCCTTCCGTCTGCAGCGTCTCATGCGCCGCGATGATCAGGTGCACCTCGCTGCCGGTGGCGAGCAGGATCACCTGCGGCTCGCCCTCGCAGTCGCCCAGGATGTAGCCGCCCTTGGCGACGCCCTTGGCGGAGGCGTATTTCGTCCGGTCGATCGTCGGCAGCGCCTGACGCGACAGCGCCAGCACCGCCGGCTTCTCCTTCATCGGCATGATGACCCGCCAGGCCTCGGCGACCTCGTTGGCGTCCGCCGGCCGGAACAAAGCGAGCCCCGGCACCGCCCGCAGTGCCACCAGCTGCTCGATCGGCTGGTGCGTCGGCCCGTCCTCGCCGACGCCGATGCTGTCATGCGTGAAGATGTAGATGACCGGCAGCTCCATGATGGCGGAGAGCCTGATCGGCGCCTTCATGTAGTCGCTGAAGATCAGAAAGCCGGAGCCGTAAGGCCGCAGCGCGGTGGTCGCCATGCCGTTGCAGATCGACCCCATCGCATGCTCGCGTATGCCGAAATGCATGTTGCGCCCGGCATAGTTGTCGGGCTCGAAGCTGCCGGCGCCCTCGAACTTCAGGTCGCTCTTGGTCGAGGGCGACAGGTCCGCCGCACCGCCCATCAGCCACGGCACGCGCTGGGCGATGGCGTTCAGCACCTTCTGCGAGCTGTCGCGCGAGGCCACGCCCTTGGCGTCGGTCTCCCAGGTCGGGATGTCGGCGTCCCAGCCCTCCGGCAGCTCGTGCTCGCGGATCAGGTCGAGCTCGTTGGCAAGCTCCGGATAGTGCTTGCGATACTCCACCAGCTGGCCCTCCCAGCCCTGGCGAAGCTGCGCGCCGCGCGCGCCGATGCCCTGCTTGAAGTGGTCGTAGACGCCGTCCGGCACCAGGAACGAGGAGTCCTGCGGCCAGCCGTAGGACTGCTTGGCGCCGCGGACCTCCTCGGCCCCGAGCGGCTCGCCATGCGCCTCGCGGGTGCCATGCTTTTTCGGCGCCCCGAAGCCGATCACGCTGTGCACCATGATGAAGGACGGCCGGTCGGTCACCTCACGCGCCCGCTCTATCGCCGCCGCCATCGCCGCCGTGTCGTTGGCGTCCTCGACCACCTCGGCGTGCCAGCCATAGGCGGCGAACCGCGCCGGCACGTCCTCGTCGAACGCGAGGTCGGTGCCGCCCTCGATGGTGATGTGGTTGCTGTCGTAGATCCAGGTGAGATTGCCGAGCTTCAGGTGCGCCGCCGTCGAGGCCGCCTCGGAGCTCACCCCCTCCATCATGTCGCCGTCGCCGCACAGCACCCAGGTGTGCCAGTCGAACAACTCGAAGCCGGGCTTGTTGTAGCGCGACGCGTAGTGCTTGGCCGCGATCGCCATGCCCACCGAGTTGCCGCAGCCCTGCCCGAGCGGACCCGTCGTCGTCTCCACCCCCGAGGTGATGCGATACTCGGGATGGCCGGGCGTCTTGCTGTCGGATTGACGGAACTTCTTGAGGTCGTCGATGGTCAAGGCCGGCGCATCGTCGCTCTCGTCCTCGCTGGTGCTGCGCACGCCCGCAAGATGGATCAACGAGTACAGCAGCATGGAGGCATGGCCGACCGACAGCACGAAGCGATCGCGATTGGGCCAGTTCGGCTTCTCCGGGTCGTAGCGCAGAAAACGCTGCCACAACGTGTAGGCGACCGGCGCCAGGCCCATCGGCGTGCCGGGATGGCCCGAGTTCGCCTTCTGCACCGCGTCCATCGCCAGGGTGCGGATGGTGTCGATGCACAGCAGGTCGATGTCGCCACCCGCCGCACCGCCGCCGGCATCCGGCGCACGCAGGAGGGAAGGGGTCAGATGCGAGCGTTGGGTCATACACACTCCAGCGTTCCGTGCTGGGGCGAGTTTCGGCTTTGTCCGTGGATTAGGCGAGTCTTAAGGGGGGGAGGGAAGGCCAGAGGCTCTGCCTCTGGACTCCGCTGGGGGCGGCGCCCCCAGACCCGCATTCCCGAAGCGCCACGTCACCCGGTGAACTTGAGTCACGAATGGATCTTAAAGGCTCCGCCTTTAATCGGGTCCAGGGGCGACGCCCCTGGCCTTACTTATCAGCAAACGCCTTCTCGTAGACAAACGCGCCCGCCTCGTTGTTGTGCCCCTCGACGAACGCGGCGCCGAGCAGCATCGTCTTCAGCTCGTCCAGCATCTCCTGCGAGCCGCAGATCATCACCCGGTCCAGCGCCGGATCGATCGCCGGCAGGCCGAGGTCCGCGTAGAGCTGTCCGGAGCGCATCAGCGTGGTGATGCGGCCTTCGTTGCGGAAGCGTTCGCGCGTCACCGTCGGGTAGTAGAGCAGCTTCTCGTGCACCAGCTCACCGAGCAGCTCGTGACGGGGCAGATGCTCGGAGATGTACTCGGCATAGGCGAGCTCGCTGGCGAACCGGCAGCCATGCACCAGCACCACCCGCTCGAAGCGGTCATAGACCTCCGGGTCGCGGATCAGGCTCATGAACGGCGCCAGCCCGGTGCCGGTGGAGAGCAGATAGAGGTTGCGCCCCGGCAGCACGCTGGCAAGCAGCAGCGTGCCGACCGGCTTGCGCCCGACGTAAACCGCGTCGCCGACCGCGATATGACCCAGCCGCGAGGTGAGCGGCCCGTCCGGCACCTTGATGCTCAGGAATTCGAGCTGGTCATCATAGTTCGGGCTGGCGATGCTGTAGGCCCGCAGCAGCGGCTTGCCGTCCACTGCCAAGCCGATCATCACGAACTGGCCGTTCTCGAAGCGCAGCGACTTGCTGCGCGTGGTGGTGAAGCTGAACAGCCGGTCGGTCCAGTGATGCACGCTGGTGACCGTCTCCGCCGTCACGTGCTTGGGCGTCTCGATGGCGGCGGCGGTCAGGACGTCAGGCATACAACTCGGCTCCGGCATGGCATACCATAAATAGCCTAGGCCCTTGCGACAGCAAGGCAGCGCTTCTTTTTTGCAAAACAGAAGCAAAAAACTCTTATCCGCCTGTCGCGCGATGTCACGGCCAGAGGCTCAGACAGGCAAAAGTTTTTTGGTTCTTTTTTGCAAAAAAGAACCGCCTCCTTCTACTCCGCGACCTGCACCCGCTCCTTGGTCTTGGCGCCGAACCGTCGACCGGTCCGCTCGCGCAAGCCCTCGAACGTCACGTAGAGCATCGGAATGAGAAAGATGCCGAACACGCTGGCGACGATCATGCCGGCGAACACCGGCGTGCCGACCGCGCGCCGGCTGATCGCCGCGGCGCCATGCGCGGTCACCAGCGGCACCAGCCCAAGCACGAAGGCGATCGAGGTCATCGTCACCGCGCGGAACCGCATCCGCGCGCCCAGCACCGCCGCGTCGACGATCGAGAGGCCCTCCTCGCGCCGGTCCTTGGCGAATTCCACGATCAGGATGCCGTTCTTCGCCGCCAGCGCGATCAGCACGATCAGCCCGA
>CAXUCZ010000176.1:0-5669 GCA_964249675.1 uncultured Acetobacteraceae bacterium
AGGCCAGGGGCGTCGCCCCTGGACCCGATTAAAGGCGGAGCCTTTAAAATCCATTCAAGGTCCGTGGCTACACGGTGGGATTGGTGGCGTAGGAGTTTATCGGCTTCGCCGAGAGAGAAAAAGCCCGACGAGACTCCTTGGGATGGGGCCTGGGGCCGCGGGCCCCAGCGGAGTCCAGAGGCAGAGCCTCTGGCCTTCCTTCATCTTGCCTGCATGCTTCCGCCAGCCCACCTTCCGGTGGTGACAAAACTCCGCTTCGCCCCGTCGCCCACCGGCTACCTCCACGTCGGCAACGCCCGCGCGGCTCTCGCCAACGCCCTGGTCGCTCGCGCGCTGGACGGCGAGTTCCTGCTCCGCCTCGACGACACCGACGCCGAGCGCTGCCGCCCCGAGTTCGAGGCCGCGATCCGTCAGGACCTCGCCTGGCTCGGTCTCGACTGGACCGCGACCTTCCGCCAGTCCGAGCGCCTCGCCCACTACGATGCGGCGGCGGAACGGCTGAAGCGGGACGGCTCGCTCTACCCGTGCTTCGAGAGCGAGGAGGAGCTGCGCTTCAAGCGCGAGCAGCGCCTGCGGCAGAACCGCCCGCCGGTCTACGACCGCGCCATGCTCAAGCTTACCGCCGAGCAGCGCGCCGCCGCCGAGGCCAACGGCAAGCGCCCGTACTGGCGCTTCAAGCTCTCCGACCGCATCGTCCCCTGGGAGGATGCGACCCTCGGCCGCCGCCTGGTCAAGCTGTCGAGCCTCTCCGACCCGGTGCTGATCCGCGCCGACGGCACCTTCCTCTACACCTTCACCAGCGTCGTCGACGACATCGAGACCGGCGTCACCCACATCATCCGCGGCGAGGACCACGTCACCAACACCGGCATCCAGATGGACCTATGGGCCGCGCTCGGCGGCAACCCGTCACGCGTCGTCTTCGCCCACCTGCCGCTGCTCGCCGGCGAGACCGGCGAGAAGCTCAGCAAGCGCATCGAGAGCCTCTCCCTGCGCACCCTGCGGCGCGACGGCATCGAGCCTAGCGCGCTCACCGCTTATCTCGCCAGCCTCGGCACGTCGCACGCCGCCGAGCCCGCCGACCTCGACACGCTGGCCCGCCAGTTCGACCTGCGGCACCTGTCGCACACGCCGGCGACGTTCGACACGACGCCGATCTTCCCGGCCCACCGCCGGCCCATGCACTCCCTGCCGTTCGGCGCCGTGCGCGACCGTCTGCCGACGGGTGCGACCGAGCCGTTCTGGCTCACCGTGCGCGGCAACCTCGACAGCCTGCTCGACGCGCGGCTGTGGTGGGACATCGTCGCCGGCGAACTGCCGCCCAGCCTGGTGCCCGAGGAGACGGAGTTCCTCGCCCACGCCGCCGCCACGCTGCCGTCCGAGCCCTGGAGCGAGCCGAGCTGGGCCGACTGGACAAACGCCCTGAAGGCCGCCACCGGCCGCAAGGGCCGCGCCCTGTTCCATCCACTGCGCCTCGCGCTGACCGGCGAGGAGTCCGGCCCGGAGATGCGCACCCTGCTGCCACTGATCGGGCGAGATCGAACGCTGCGGCGGCTGCGCGACGCGGCCTAGGGAAGGCCAGGGCTCTGCCCTGGACCCGCCGGGGCCGTAAGGCCCCGAACCCCATCATTGGTGTTCGAGTGGGCGAAGCCTTTGTCGCACGCTCACCAGGTCGATCGCGTGCCTGTGGCTTAACGCGTACGAAGCCGCTTCGCGTTCGCGGTGGCGCCGGTATGCCAGGGCGCCAGGACCGCCGCCGCCGTGCCGCCGAACAGCATCGTCAGCGTGCTCGCCTGCACCGCCCCCAGCTTCTCGGAGACCATGCTCGAATACTCTGCTGCGCTGCACTGCCCCCATGCCATCAGCACGGCGCGTCGGGCGACAGTCTCCCAGGACGACAGGGCCAGCTCGGCCAGCATCTGCGGCAGAGGCACGTCGATGACATCGGCCATGATGGGGTGGTCGGCGGCAGCGTCGCCGCGCCAACCGGGCTCCTTTCTGATCAGCCGAGACGGCTCTCGGCAAACTCGTAGTTAGCCAACTTGTCGAGATAGTTGGTGATGTAGTCCGGCCGCCGATTGCGGAAATCCAGATAGTAGGAGTGCTCCCATACATCGAGGGCGAGCAGCACCTTGCCCTCGCCGGTCTTCAGCGGGTTGGAGCCGGTTGGGGTCTTGGGGATCCTCAGCCTGGCCTCCGCCGCCAGCACCAGCCAGGCCCAGCCGGAGCCGAACTGGCTGATCCCCGCCTGCTTGAAGTCGGTCTTGAACGTCTCGACGCTGCCGAACGCCTCCTTGATCTTGGCCTCCAGCTTGCCCGGGATCTTGCCGCCGGTCGGCGAGAGGTTCTGGAAGAACAGGATGTGGTTCCAATGCTGGCCCGCGTTGTTAAACACCGGCCCCTCGCCCGCCGTCTCGACCACCTCGTCCAGCGACTTGCCCTGCAGGCTGGAGTCCTTCTCGACGAAGCCGTTCAGCGCCGTGACGTAGGCCTGATGGTGCTTGTCATGATGCAGCTCAAGCGTCTCCTGACACATGCCGTTGGCGGCCAGGGCGCTGGTGTCGTAGGGCAGGGGCGGCAGCTCGAACGCCATGCGCGGTTCCTTCATGTGGTTGCAACGATAGCCAAATAAGCCCGCACGGGACCCGATGGTTGCCTGCCCGTCGACGATAGGCTCCCATGCGGCGGATGCTGTCGGCCTGCGCCCATCTCGTCCGCCGGCACGATCCGGACCGCTTCCTGTGCGCGCTGTTCGCCCCGGCGGCCCGGCGCGAGACGCTGTTCGTGCTCTACGCCTTCAACCACGAGCTCGCCCGGGCGCGCGAGGTCGCCTCCAACCCGCTGATCGCGATGATCCGGCTGCAGTGGTGGCGCGAGGTGCTCGAGGGCCAGGACAAGCGCCACGAGGTTGCAACCCCGCTCACCGCGGCGCTGGCCGCCGGCGAGCTCGATCAGGCAGCCCTGCTCGCCCTCATCGACGCCCGCGAGCTCGAGGCCGAGGAGGGCCTGCCGGACACGACGGCCTGGCGCGCCTATCTCGACGGCGCCCAGGGCGGCGTACAGCGCGAGGCCGGCCGGGTACTGGGCGCCGCAGACCTGCCGGCGCTCACCCGTATCGGCGCCGCCTATGGCGCCGGCGGCATCCTGCGTAGCGTCGACCTGCTGGCCCGCCACGAGCGCAGTCTGCTCCCGGAAGATCGCCTGGCCGAGGCGGGCCTGGCGGTCGAGACGCTCGCCCAGGGCGGCCCGTCGCTGCAGATGCTGCTGAACCAGCTCGCCGCCGAAGCCCTCGGCTGGCTCGACGGCCTGCGCCTCGACAACTCCGCGGCCTTGGTCGGTGTCCTCGCCCGCCGCGACCTCAAGCGTGCCGGCCTGCCGCGCTTGGGCGCCCGCGGCCTGGCTGACCGCCTGGCGGTCGTGCAACGCGGCCTGCGCGCCTGAAGGAAGGCGAGGGCCGTCGCCCCTCGACCGCATTAAAGGCGAAGCCTTTAAAATCCATCGATTGGCTCATCTTTGGCAGCGGAGCTGGTGCCACGGAGAGCAGGATGATCGCCTTCGCCAAGCAAGACGGAGGGTGTCGAGCCTCTCACCAATCGGGGTCTGGGGCCTCCCGGCCCCAGCGGGTCCAGGGCCGGGCCCTGGCCTTTCCTCATCTTGAGACGTCGGAGCCAAGCGCCTGACATGACAGCTTTCATGATCCCCGTCTCGGTCGTCGTGGCCGTCCTGATCCTGCTATTGCTGCTGCGCTCGGTCCGCCTCGCGCAGGAATGGCGCCGTGCCGTCGTGCTCCGCCTCGGCCGCTTCCACGCCGTGCGCGGCCCCGGCCTCTATTTCGTCTGGCCCATCGACGCGGTCGCCATGGTCATCGACCTGCGCATCCAGACCGCGTCCATCACCGCCGAGCAGGCGCTGACCCGCGACACCGTCTCGGTCGGCGTCGACGCCATCGTCTTCTGGCAGGTCGAGGACCCGCGCGCCGCCGCCGTCAACATCGTCGACTACCGCCAGGCGATCGAGCGCGTCGCTCAGACCAGCCTGCGCGAGATGATCGGCGCCAGCGATCTCACCCGCCTGCTCTCCGACCGCAAGGCCGCCGACGAGGAGCTGCGCCGGGTGATCGGCGGCAAGACCGCCGGCTGGGGCGTCGCCGTGCGCTCGGTCGAGATCCGCGACGTCGTGATCCCGGCCAGCCTGCAGGACGCGATGAGCCGCCAGGCGCAGGCCGAGCGCGAGCGCGACGCCCGCGTCACCCTCGCCTCCGCCGAGTCCGCCATCGCCCGCCAGGTCGTGCTGGCCGCCGAGCTCTACGCCAGCCACCCGGGGGCGCTGCAGCGGCGCCAGATGAACCTGCTCTACGAGATGAACAAGGACCGCGGCACGACGGTGCTGATCCCGACCGACATGGCGGCCAGCCTCGGCGCCTTGCTCGGCCGCGCCGCGCCGGCAGCGCCGGGTGCGCCGGCAGCGATCCCGATCCGACCATCGGGCTCGGAAGCGATCCCGATCCGACCATCGGGCTCGACTGATGCCGTGGACTGAACGATACCGTCCATAATGCCAGCGGCGGAGAAGCAGGGCGATGAGCATCACCGAGGAGGAGTTCGTCGAGGCGCTCTATCGCGGCGTCCTCAACCGTGAGCCGGACGCGGTCGGCGTCACGCTGCACGTCGCCGCCGGACGCGAGGTCGGCGGCCCACGCGGCCTTGCCCAGGTCGTGCGCCAGTTCGTCGGCAGCGACGAATTCACCGGCACGATCGCCCGCGAGGCGCTCGAGCGCCAGTCGGTGTCCCCGCTCGACACCACCGTCGGCCCGGCCTTCCGCCACGCCATCAGCCTCGGCGCCCACTGCTATAGCTCGATGCTGCTCAAGCGCGCCGGGCTGAAGCGCTACTCGCTGCCGTTCGACTGGATCTTCTCCTCGCCGCGCGCCGTCGCCCACGCTCTGGACGACGATTTCGCCAGCCTGCTCGACCGCGCCCAGTTCGAGCTGATCCCGCCCGAGCGCCGCTCGCTGCCCGACGAGCAGGTCGGCCGCCACCTGTTCTACGAGCAGGAGTTCGGCGTCGAGACGATGTTCAACCACCAAGACCTCACCGACGACGCCCAGCACGCCTACTTCGTCCGCGCCGCCGAGCGCATGCGCCGCGTGCTGGCCTCGACAGATCCCAAGCTGTTCCTGCTGATCACCACCGAGAACACCATCCGCGCCGGCGATTTCGAGCTGCTGCTCGCCGCGCTCGAGCGCCACACCACCAACTTCCGCCTGTTCGGCATCCGCGTGCTGGAGCCGAGCGAGGACTTCCAGGAGTTCGGCTTCGTCCGCCAGGTCGAGCAGGGCCCGCACGTGCTGACCCGCTACCAACCGGTCTCGCGCATGCTCGGCCTGCAGTTCACCCATCCGCTGGACGACTTCATGGTCCGCCGCCAGCTCGCCACGATGCGGTTTGATCTGGCCAACGGGTGAGGGAAGGCGAGGGGCTTTGCCCCTCGACCCCATTAAAGGCGAAGCCTTTAAAAATCCATTTGTTGTCCGTGCCCCACCGCGAGATCGGTGCGGTGGGAGCAGGCTTGATCGACTCACCAAGCAGGAGAGAGCCTTGCAGAGCTTTAGCCGAATGGGGTCTGGGGCCGCGGGCCCCAGCGGGTCCAGGGCAGAGCCCTGGCCTTTC
>CAXUCZ010000177.1:0-5622 GCA_964249675.1 uncultured Acetobacteraceae bacterium
CCGCTGGCCGGTGCCCCGCACGCCGTCGCCTGCTGGTACCCGCTCTATGCGTGACGACCTCCTGGTCGGCGAAACGCCCGGCGCTCGATCGATTGCCGACCGGTCCGACGACCTCCTCATCGTCGAGACTGTCGGCCGCGACTATCGGCTGCCGGGTGGCGGCACGCTCAAGGCCGTGCGCGACGTCAGTTTTCGCCTCGGCCGCGGCGAGACGCTCGGCATCGTGGGCGAGAGCGGCTGCGGCAAGTCGACCCTCGGCCGGATGGTGCTGCATCTCACGCCGCCCACCACCGGCCGGGTGTTGGTCGAAGGCGAGACGCTGGCGCGGCTGTCGCCGGCCGCGCTGCGGCGCCGGCGGCGCTCCATGCAGATGATCTTCCAGGACCCGAACGGCTCGCTCGACCCGCGCCTGCGCATCGGCGCCGCGCTGGCCGAGCCGCTCGTCATCCACCGGGTGGGCAGCCGCGCCGAGCGCGCCCGCCGCGTCAAGGCGCTGTGCGACCTGATCGGCCTGCCGCGCGAGGCGCTGAGCCGCTTCCCGCACGAGTTCTCCGGCGGCCAGAAGCAGCGCATCGCCATCGCCCGCGCGCTGGCGCTGGAGCCGTCGCTGATCGTCGCCGACGAACCGGTCTCGGCGCTGGACGTCTCCATCCAGGCGCAGATCCTCAACCTGCTCGCCGACATCCGCGAGCGCTTCCGCCTCGCCTTCGTGTTCATCTCGCACGACCTGGCGGTGATCCGGCACGTCAGCGACCGGGTGGGCGTGATGTATCTCGGCCGCCTGGTCGAGCTCGCCGACGCCGAAACCTTCTTCGCCCGGCCCGCGCACCCGTATGCGCGCATGCTGCTCGAAGCGGTGCTGGAGCCCGGCGCAATCCCAAGCGGCGCCATCGTCCAAGGCGAGCCGCCGGACCCCGAGCACCCGCCGCCGGGCTGTAGCTTTCATCCACGCTGCCCGCTGGCGGTCGAGCGCTGCCGGGTGGAGACGCCGCCATTCGCCGAAACCGATGGGCGGATGGTCGCTTGCTGGCGTGCGGGATGACGTCGCCGATAAAGCCCATGACGCGACGTCAAATGGGGTCCGGCGCCGCGGGACCCAGCGGGTCCAGGACAGAGCCCTGGCCTTTCCTCGGAGAATAGCGATGCGCCTCGCCGGTGCGCTGAACTTCCGCGACCTGGGCGGCCTGCCAGCCGAAGACGGCGGCGCGCTCCGGCACGGCCTGCTGTTCCGCTCCGAAAAGCTCTCCACCCTCACCGACGAGGACGTCGCCGCCATGGGCCGCCTCGGCCTACGAACGGTGATCGACCTGCGCTCCGGGCCGGAGCGCACACTCCACCCCTCGCGTCTGCCGCACCAGGATCGCCCCGCCGTGCTGGAGCTCGACGTCATGGCGCACCCGACGCTCAGCGGCCGCAGCCTTGTCGGCGTGCTGCGCGAGGACCCGACGACGGCCGGTGCGAGGCGGATGATGCTGGCGCTCTACAGCGCCTTTCCCGCCGCCTTCGCCCCCATGCTGCCGGCGCTGTTCGGCCGGCTGCTCGCCGAGGGCGGCCTGCCGGCGCTGATCCACTGCACCGCCGGCAAGGACCGCACCGGCTTCCTCGCCGCCCTGCTGCTCAGCGCCGCCGGCGTGGCGCGGGAGGCCGTCGAGGCCGACTACCTGGCGACCGGCACGCAGTCCGACCACGTGGAGATGCACGCCGCGACGACGCGCGCGGTGTCGCACTGGCTTGGCGACCGGGCCACGGTCGAGGTCGTCGACGTGCTCTGCGAGGTGGATCCGACCTATCTGGCCGCCTCGTTCGAGGCGATCGAGGCCGGGTGGGGCAGCGTCTCGCGCTATCTCGCCGAGGAGGCCGGCGTCGATGCCGCCGGGCTTGCCAGGCTGCGCTCGCGGCTGCTGGACTGAGCGGCATGGACGGCGGACGCACCTCCGGGCCGCATCGCAGGCAGCACATCGTGATCGTCGGCGGCGGCCTGGCCGGCGCGGCGACGGCGCTGCACCTGCTGCGCGACCACGACCCCATGGCCGACATCACGCTGGTCGAGCCAAGCCGGACGCTCGGCGCCGGACTCGCCTACGGAACGGCGGAGCCGACGCACCGGGTCAACGTCGCGGCCAGCCGGATGTCGCTGTTCGACGAGGCGCCGGACGACTTCGATGCCTGGCTGCACGCCGGCGGGAACCCCGAGCGCGACCCGGCGAGCGCTCTGCCGGATGGTCGGCTCTACCCGCAGCGGGCGATGTTCGGCCGCTACGTGCACGCGGCGCTGCAGGCCGCCGTCGCGGCGGCTCGCCATGCCCGCCTCGCTCATCGCCGCGCCCGTGCCGTCGGCGCCGGCCCGGACGGCGGCGGGTTCCTCTTGCAGCTCGAGAACGGCGACACGCTGCACGCCGACACGCTGGTGCTCGCCGTCAGCCACACCGCCCCCGACCTGCCCGCCTTCCTCGCTCCGCTCGCCCCGCCCTCCGCTCACGACCGCCGCCTCGTCGCCGACCCCTGGCGCCCGGACGCGCTTGACGCGGTGCCGCCCCGGCACGCCGTCCTCATCGTCGGCACCGGCCTGACCGGCTGCGACGTCGTCGCCAGCCTCATCGCCCGCGGCCATGCCGGGCCGATCGTCGCCGTCTCCCGCCGCGGCCTGCTGCCGCGGCCACGCACGAGCCTGCCGGTCGCCGCCTTCGGCCGCTTCGACGACCCGCCCGCCCGCACCGCACTCGCGCTGCTGCAGTCGGTCCGCGCCGCCGTGCGCGAGGCGGCCGCCCTTGGCCGCCCCTGGGAGGACGTCATCGACGCGCTCCGCCAGCAAGCCCGCGCGGTCTGGGGAGCGCTGCCGATCATCGAGCGGCGCGCCCTGCTGCGCCACTGCCGGCCGTTCTGGGACGTGCACCGCTTCCAGTCGGCGCCGCAGATCGACGCCGCCATCCTCGCCGCCCGCGCGGCCGGCCGATTGGAGGTGCTGGCCGCCACACCGCTCGGCGTCGCGCCGGTCGGCGAGACGCTGCGGGTGACCCTGCATCCGCGCGGCGCGCCCGCCGACCAGCGGATCGTGCGCGACGTCGCAGCGATCGTGAACTGCACCGGGCCAGGTCACCGCTCGGTGGTGGAGCGCCATCCCGTGCTGCGGGCGCTGCACGACGCCGGCGCCCTCTCGGCCGACCCGTTCGCGCTCGGCATCGCGGTCGACGCCGACAGCCGGGTGCTGCGGCCGGACGGCACGGCGTGGCCGAACCTGTTCGTCGCCGGGCCGCTGGCGCGTGGCACGCATGGCGAGCTGATGGGGATGCCGCAGATGAGCCGGCAGCCGAGGGAGGTCGCGGCCTCGATTGCGAGGCCAGAGGCTCTGCCTCTGGACTCCGCTGGGGCCTGAGGCCCCAGACCCCCATCCATTTGAGGCCAAGGCCGGGCATCTTCTACAAAGCTTGCTGTCTGTATCGGGTGAAATACCGCAAGATTTGGCGGGTGGTCGGCAGATAGGGATTACGGCGTGTGTCCCACTTTCCTCTGCGTCGACGTTTATTATCAATAAGTTACGAGCATCTTGCCCATAGGCAAGAGGTTCGGCACAGCCGCTCGGAAGGCCTCAGCGCGAACCATTGCTAGCATGATCGATGCGTCGTCTCACCTGTCGTGGATTTTAAAGGCTTCGCCCTGAACGGGTCCAGGGCAAAGCCCCCGCCTTACTGGCACAATCCTCGCTGCAAGTGATCGAACGTCAGGCCGGCGCCCGCCACGATCGCCGGCGCGGCGTCTGGCGGCGCCGCCTCCAGCCTGGCGACGAAGCCTTTCCACATCGTGCCCGTCGCCTCGCCGTAGCCGCTGAAATAGGCCACGGGCTGCAGGCCGAGGCGGTCGAGATGGCGCAGGATGATCCGGCCGCCCAGGGTCGAGCCTTCGACGACGTAGAGGGCGCCGAGGGCGGCCGCCTCGTCGGCGAGCGCGGGAGCGGCGATGGGCGCCGGGGGGGCGAGGCCGAGCGCGGCGAGGTCGGCGTCGAGCCACGGCAGGCGCCGGCGCGGCGTCCAGAACGCCTGGTCGAGCAGGCTGGCGAACCTAGGCTCGAGGCCTTGCCAAAGGGCATGGAAGCGAACCAGCAGCGCGGCGTAGCGCGGCGCGCTGAGCGCCTCGTCGAGCAGGTCGAGCCGCCTCTCCAGGCGGTCGTGGCAGTCGCGGGTCTGCTCGCGCAGACGCTCCAGGATCGGTGGGCGCGTCGGCGGGCGGGTCAAAGAATGGCGCGGATCTTGGCCGCCAGCACGTCCATGGCGAAGGGCTTGGTGATGACGTGCATGCCGGGCGCCAGCACGCCGTTGCCGAGGGCGGCGTTCTCGGCGTAGCCGGTGATGAACAGCACCTTCAGGCCCGGCTGCTGCTCGCAGGCCAGCTCGGCGAGCTGGCGGCCGTTCATGCCGCCGGGCAGGCCGACATCGGTGATCAGCAGGTCGAGCGGCGGGCCGGCGGCGAGCTGGCGCGCCGCGTCGGCGCCGTCGATCGCCTCGGCCACGGCAAAGCCGAGCTCGCGCAGCACGTCGACGACCAGCATCCTGACCACCGGCTCGTCGTCCACCACCATGACCCTCTCGCCGGCGACGGACACGGCGCTGATGACGGCGGGCGGCTCGTCGGCCGCCAGGGCGCCGAGGTGGCGCGGCAGATAGAGCCGGACCGTGGTGCCGCGTCCAGGCTCGCTGTAGATCCGCGCATAGCCGTTCGATTGCTGCGCGAAGCCGTACACCATCGACAGACCGAGCCCGGTGCCCTGGCCGAGCGGCTTGGTGGTGAAGAACGGCTCGAACACCCGGCTCACCAGCTCGGGCGACATGCCGATGCCGGTGTCGGTGGCCGAGATGGCGACATACTGCCCGGAGGCGACGTCGTGATGCCGGCCGGCATAGGCCTCGTCGAGCCAGGCGTTGGCGGCCTCGATGGTCAGCCGGCCGCCATTCGGCATCGCGTCCTTGGCGTTGATCGCGAGGTTCAGCAGCGCGTTCTCCAGCTGGTTGGCGTCGCACAGCGTGAGCCACAGGCCGCCGGACATCACCGTCTCGAGGTGGATCGCGGGGCCGACGGTGCGGCGGATCAGCTCCTCGATCGAGGCGCAGAGCCGGTTCACGTCGGTCGGCTTGGGATCGAGCGTCTGGCGGCGCGAGAAGGCGAGCAGGCGGTGGGTCAGCGCCGCGGCGCGGTTCGAGGAGGTCATCGCGGCGCCGAGATAGCGGTCGACCTCGTCCAGGCGGCCCTGCGCCACCCGGGTGCGCATCAGCTCCAGCGAGCCGGTGATGCCGGTGAGCAGATTGTTGAAGTCGTGCGCGATGCCGCCGGTGAGCTGGCCGACCGCCTCCATCTTCTGCGACTGCCGCAGCCGCTCGTTGAGGTCGGCGATGCGGCGCAGGTTGCGCAGGATCACCTCGGTGATGGCGTGGCGCAGGCTCCCCGCGATCTCGAGCTCCCAGTCCTGCCAGGCCGGCGCGGTGCCGTGCCGCAGCTCGACCCAGCGCTCGAAGGAGCCGCGCGGCAGCACGTTACCGAGCTGTTCGGGGCCGAGCTGTTCGGGGCCGGGCTGTTCAAGGCCGGGCTGGTCGGTCCCGGCCGTCCCGGCGCGCTCGGCGTTCTTGTTCGGGT
>CAXUCZ010000178.1:0-5416 GCA_964249675.1 uncultured Acetobacteraceae bacterium
ATGTTGTTGTTGAGCGGGCAGTGCACCGAGCAGAACGGCACCCCGCACTGGCTGCACCGGCTGGACTGCGCCCGCGCCTCCGGCACCGCGAAATCCGCATAGATCTCGCCGAAATCCTCGCGCCGCGCCGTCGCGGCGCGCTTATCGGGCTGATGCTGCGCCATGCGCACGAACTGCAGCATCTTGTCAGTCATTCGCGCCTCCTGGACGGCCGCTCAGGCCGGTCGTCGGAATATAGCGCGCCACCCACTCGCATACGATCGCTTTTCCATCGTCATGGCAGCACCACTGCCCTATGCAGGCGCGCCTACTCCGATGAACGTCGAGCCTACGACGCGAATCAACGAAACTAGAGCCGGTCCGGACCCAAACTTTCGGTCGCATACTCGTCGCGACGGCCGCCGCCCTGCCGATAACGGTCGAGATAGGCCGGCACCACCAGGTCGATTGGCGTCGGCGTGATGCCCAGCGCCGCAAGCCCCTCCGCCCCGGGGCTCACCACGTTGTCGCGACCAAGCATCCTCAGCTGGTCGCGCGTCAGCCCCAGCGGCAGCACGTCGCCCACAGCCGCCATCATTCCGGCAATCGCCGGCGACAGCGTCACCAACCGCCGATGCCGATGCGTCTCGTGCAGGATCCACTGCAGGATCTCGCGAAAGCTCATCACCTGCGGTCCCCCGAGCTCGTAGGTCCGCCCGGCGCAAGCCTCCCGGTTCAGCACCACCTGGATCGCGTCCGCCACGTCGCCGACGAACACCGGCTGGAACCGCGTCGCGCCTTCGATCACCGGCATCACCGGCGACAGCGCCGCCAGCTTGCCGAAGCGGTTGAAGAACTGGTCCTCCGCGCCGAACACGATCGACGGCCGCATGATGGTCGCGCCCGGAAACGCCGCCCGCACCGCCGCCTCGCCGGCCGCCTTGCTGCGCCCATAGGCGCTCGGGCTCGCCGCGTCGGCGCCGATCGCCGACACCTGCACCAGCCGCTGCACCCCAGCCGCCGCCGCCAGCCGCGCGACCCGCCCCGCGCCCTCGGCATGCACGGCATCGAACTGCCCGCGCCGGGTCTCGGCCAGCAGGCCCACCAGGTTGACGACGATCTCCGCGTCCTCGACGGCGCGCGCCACCGTGCCCTCCTGGCTCAGCGAGGCGAAGAGCGGCACCACCTGCCCGACCCGGCCGGTGGTCTTGAGGAACTGCGCGCTCTCCGGGTCGCGGCCTATCACGCGCACGACGTGGCCGTCCTGAACCAGGCGCTTGACGACATAGCGGCCGATGAAGCCCGAGCCCCCGAAAACCGCCGCCACACTGCGCGTCGCCATCACCAAAGCCCCTCGGATCATGCTGTCTGCTGACTATGGGGCTGACAGCCGAGGCGCAAGGCAAGGCTGGAGGCGTCGCCTCCAGACCTCCACCAGGGGGCGGGCCGCCCCCTGGACCCGGCATCCGTTCACAAGCCGGCAGGCGATCGGATGAGACGACGGCCCGATCGTGCTAATAAGTCTGCGAGCGAAGCCTCCGGACAACGGCGCCGAAACTCTCGCCTAAGGGCAAGATTTCGGTAACTCATTCAAAATGAACGGTTTTTCCTGCACGAATGGGGCGAATTGCCGTCGACGTCGGTTGCCCACCATGCCGTGGATCTTGCTGTATTTCGCCTCATGCAAAGCCTTGCGCTTTGTTGAAGATGCTCGGCGTCATCACCGGAGGCTCTTGTCGGACGGGGTCCGGGGCCTCACGGCCCCGGCGGGTCCACGGCAGAGCCCTTGCCTTGCTCCTCCTGCCTTGACGCGTCGCAGGCCGGCGGCTACATGCCGCCACCCTGCCCCGGTGCCCAGGTGGCGGAATGGTAGACGCGCAGGTTTCAGGTACCTGTGGCCGCAAGGTCGTGGAAGTTCGAGTCTTCTCCTGGGCACCACGGCGCGGCGGCGCAAGGGGCACTACTCATCGCCAGCTTATCGACGAGCGTGACACAGTTCATGCCGAACGCCGCCATCCACCTGCACCGCCACGACCTGCCGCCCGGCCTGTCGCTCGGCCCCATGGTCGCGGTCGACACCGAGGCGATGGGCCTCAACCACCATCGCGACCGGCTCTGCCTGGTGCAGCTCAGCGCCGGCGACGGCCACGCCCACCTCGTGCAGCTGCTCCCGGTGGCGCTCGGCGGCCGCGGCTATGATTGCCCGAACCTCGCCGCCCTGCTCGCCGACCCGGCGGTGACCAAGCTCATGCACTTCGCCCGCTTCGACGTCGGCCTGCTGCAGCACGCGCTCGCCATCACCGTCGCCCCGGTCCGCTGCACCAAGATCGCCGCCAGGCTGAGCCGCACCTTCACCGACCGCTACGGGCTGCGCGACCTGTTGCGCGAGCTCTGCGGCGTCGAGATCTCCAAGCAGCAGCAGACCTCGGACTGGGGTGCGGCCGAGCTTACCGCCGAGCAGCTGGCCTACGCGGCCGCCGACGTGCTGCACCTGCACGCCCTGTGGCAGCGCCTCGAGACGCTGCTGCGGCGCGAGGACCGTCTCGCGCTGGCCGAGGCCTGCTTCGCCTTCCTGCCCACACGCGCCCGGCTCGACATCCTGGGCTACGACCAGCCGGACCTGTTTTCGCATTAGGCGTCGCCATCGTCCGGTGGCGACAAGGTTACGCACGGTTGCAGCATTTGCTTAGCTTGCTCCGCCATCCTGCTGCTAACATGTCGTTCGTCAACCGTAGCAGTCGGAAGGAATCGTCCTGTCGATGAGCCGTGCAGCCGCGACCGCCGTGGCCTCGCCCGTCGCCGAGCTCGGACGTACACCGACCGACGATCTCGCCGTCGCGCGCGGCGTGTTCGACGCCGAGGCCCGCGGCCTGGCCGCGCTGTCGGCCGCCCTCGACGGGCCGTTCGGCCTCGCCGTCGCCCGCGTGGTCGACCGGCTCGCAGCGCTCGGCGGCCGCGTCGTGGTCAGCGGCATGGGCAAGTCCGGCCATGTCGGGCGCAAGATCGCCGCCACCTTCGCCTCGCTCGGCACCCCGGCGCTGTTCGTCCATCCCGCCGAGGCCTCGCATGGCGACCTCGGCATGGTGCAGCCGGGCGACGCGGTGCTGGCGGTCTCCAACTCCGGCGAGACCGCCGAGCTCGCCGACATCGTCGCCTACACGCGCCGCTTCGGCGTGCTGCTGATCGCGATGACGGCGCGCCCCGGCTCCACCCTCGCCCGCAGCGCCGACCTGGTGCTGGTCCTGCCGGACGCCGCCGAGGCCTGTCCGATCACCGCCGCGCCCACCACCAGCACCACCATGCAGCTGGCGCTCGGCGACGCGCTCGCGGTCGCGCTGCTGCGCCGGCGCGGCTTCACCGCGACCGACTTCAGCGCCTTCCATCCCGGCGGCAAGCTCGGCGCCCGCCTGCTTGCCGTGCGCGACCTGATGCATCGCGGCGAGGCGGTGCCGGTCGCGCCGCGCGCCCTGCCGATGCCGGACGCGCTGCTGCTGATGACCGGCAAGGGTTTCGGCTGTATCGCCGTGGTCGAGGCCGATGGCCGGCTGGCCGGCATCGTCACCGATGGCGACCTGCGCCGCGTCATGGGGCCGGACCTGCTGAGCCTCACGGTCGCCGAGGTGATGAACCGCGAGCCGACCGTGATCGCCGCCGACCTGCTCGCGGTCGAGGCGCTGCGGGTGATGAACGAGCGCCGGCGCCCGATCACCAGCCTGTTCGTGCTGGACGCGGACGGCCGGCCCGAAGGCGTGCTGCACGTGCACGACCTGCTGCGGGCCGGACTTGCCTGAGATGGGGATCGCCTGACGATGGACGGCGAAGTCGGCAAGCTGACGCCAACAGCCGCGGCGCCGCGGCGCGACCGTCTGCCCGGCGGCGTCGGCCGCTCCCGCCGGGCGCCGAGTGCTGCCGGCATCGCCCGGCGGCGCCTGCTGGTGCGGCTGCTCAAGGTCGCGCTGCCGCTGCTCGCCGTGCTGCTGCTGACGCTGATCGCCGCCTGGCCCGAGATCAGCCGCATCGTGCGTCAGGAGCAGCTGACGCTGCGGGCGCTGAGCGCGGTCGAGATCGGCGCCGGCCGGATGGTCGAGCCGCACTATCACGGCATCGACGTGCGCATGCGGCCCTACACGGTGACCGCCAGCGTCGCGGTGCAGCGCACCCAGGACCGGATCGACCTCACCCTGCCCAAGGCCGACGTGACGCTCGCCAATGGCGGCTGGCTGATGGTGCAGTCCAAGAACGGCGTCTACTGGCAGCACGCCAACCAGCTCGACCTGTCCGGCGACGTCGTGCTCTACCGCCAGGACGGCACCACGATGACCAGCCAGGCCTCGGCGATCGATCTCAAGCAGGGCGCCGCCACCAGCGCCCTGGCCACCCATGCCGAGGGCCCGTTCGGCACCCTGGACGCCACCGGCTACACCCTGGTCGACAAGGGCCAGGTGGTGCAGTTCCACGGCCCGGCGACGCTGGTGCTCAACCAGAGATGAAGCAAGCAGGGAAACGCTTCTCTTCTGAAGCAAGGAAGCAAACGACTTTTATCCGCGCTTCTGCCGCTCGTCTCGGGCAAGGGTTTTTTGGTTCTTTTCAAACAAGAACCGTTTGCGTCCTTCTGCTGGCCACCGCCTGCCATGCCCAGGGCATCGACCTGTCGCATGGCGGCCCGGTCAACGTGACCGCCATTGGCGGCATCGACTGGGACCAGTCGGCGCAGACCGTGACCGCTCGGCAGGACGCCCAGGCGGTCCGCGGCACCGTTACCGTCACCGCCGACAGCCTCGTCGCGCACTACCGCAAGAAGGCGACCCCCGGCGCGGCGCCTGGCGCGACCCCGGCCGCGGCGGCGGCAAAGCCGGACAAGCCGGCAACGCCCGGCGCGCCGGACGACACCGGCAGCAACGAGATCTACCGTCTCGAGGCGCTCGACCACGTGCACATCTTCACCCCGACCGACCAGGCCTGGGGCGATCACGGCGTCTACGACATCGACCGCGCCGTGCTGGTGCTGACCGGCCATGCGCTCAAGCTGATCACGCCGTCGGACACGCTGACCGCCCGCGACGCCATGGAGTACTGGTCGACGCTGCACATGGCGGTCGGCCGAGGCGATGCCGTCGTCATCACCAATGACGGCCGGCGGGTGCAGGCCGACGTTCTGGTCGGCTACACCGATCCCGGCAGCGGCAATCCGACGCCGCCGAAAGGCACCGCGGCACCCGGCGCGGCAGGCGCCATCCCGGTCGCCGCCAGCACGGCCGCGATCAAGCCGGCGGTCGCCAAGCCGGGCGCCGACCCGATCGCCTCCTCCGGCAAGCTCAAGCGCGTCGACGCCTTCGGCCATGTCCAGGTGCGCACGCCGACCGAGATCGTCACCGGCGACCGCGGGGTCTATATTCCCGACACCGGCATCGCCCGCGTCGTCGGCCACGTCCACATC
>CAXUCZ010000179.1:0-5363 GCA_964249675.1 uncultured Acetobacteraceae bacterium
GGTCAGGATACCGCGCGCGGCGTGCATGCCGTGGATGTCCTCGGGGCTGGTCTCGATGCGCACCAGCACGACGGCCTCGCCCTTGGCGCTGCGGATCTCGGCCTCGTCGGCGCTGAAGACGACCGCGCCCGAGGCGGCGCCTGGGCTTGCCGGCAGGCCCTTGGAGAAGGCGGTGCGCGGCGCCGCCGGGTCCAGCATCGGGTGGAGCAGCTGGTCGAGCGCCTGCGGGTTGACGCGCTTGACCGCCTCCTCGCGCGAGATCAGGCCCGCTTGCGCCATTTCGACGGCGATCCGCAGCGAGGCGGCGGCGGTGCGCTTGCCGTTCCGGGTCTGCAACATGTACAGCTTGTTCCGCTGCACGGTGAACTCGATGTCCTGCATGTCGTGGTAGTGGCGCTCGAGCGTTTCGCGCACGCCGAGCAGCTCGGCGAACGCGGCGGGCATCGCCTGCTCCATCGGCAGCTCGCCGGGCTTGGCGCCGTGATTGCTCATCGGTTGCGGGGTGCGGATGCCGGCGACGACGTCCTCACCCTGGGCGTTCACCAGGTATTCGCCGTAGAACATGTTCTCGCCGGTGGACGGGTCGCGGGTGAAGCAGACGCCGGTGGCGCAATCCTCGCCCATATTGCCGAACACCATGGCCTGGACGTTGACGGCGGTGCCCCAGTCGGCGGGGATGTCGTGCAGGCGGCGATAGGTGTTGGCGCGCGGGTTCATCCAGGAGCCGAAGACGGCGCCGATCGCGGCCCAGAGCTGGTCGTGCGGGCTCTGCGGGAAGGGGCTGCCGGTCTCGTCCTGGACCAGCTCCTTGTAGGCCTCGGCGATGCGCTGCCAGTCCTCGGCGGAGAGCTCGGTGTCCTCGGTCGCGCCCTGGTCGAGCTTGGTCTGCTCGATGATCTCCTCGAAGCGGTGATGATCGACGCTGAGCACGACGGAGCCGAACATCTGGATGAAGCGGCGGTAGCTGTCCCAGGCGAAGCGGGGGTCGCCGCTGGCCTCGGCGAGGCCGCCGACGGTGTCGTCGTTCAGGCCGAGGTTGAGCACGGTGTCCATCATGCCCGGCATCGAGGCGCGGGCGCCCGAGCGCACCGAGACGAGCAGCGGGTCGTGACGATCGCCGAACGTCTTGCCGACCGCCGTCTCGATGCGGGCGAGGGCGGCGCGGACCTGGGCGTCCAGATCGGCGGGGTATTGGCGGCGGTTGCGGTAGAACTCGGTGCAGAGCTCGGTGGTGATGGTGAAGCCGGGCGGAACGGGCAGGCCGATGGTGGCCATCTCGGCGAGGTTGGCGCCCTTGCCGCCGAGCAGGTTGCGCATGTCGGCGCGGCCCTCGTCGTGGCCGGCGCCGAAGCTGTAGACCCATTGTGCCATGTGAGCGGCTCCTAGCCTTCGATTTGGGAGAAGTCGGCGACCTGGTTCATGACCGCGCGCACCGAGGCGAGCAGGCGCAGGCGGTTGGCGCGCAGGCCGGCGTCCGGGTCGTTGACGGTGACGTCGGCGAAGAAGGCGTCGAGCGGGACGCGCAGGCGGGCCAGGGTGCGCATGGCCTCGGTGAAGCGGGCGCGGGCGAAGTCGTCGGCGATCTGGGCGGGCAGGCCGTCGAGCGCGTCGGCCAGCGCCTGCTCGGCGGTGGCGGCGAGCCGGTCGGGCTCGGCGCCCGGCTCGGCGGGGTGACCGTCGCGCTTCTCCTCGGCGGCGAGGATGTTGGCGGCGCGGCGGTAGGCGGTGGTGAGGTCGACCCCGTCGTCGCTGGCGAGGAAGGCGGCGATGGCGACGGCGCGGTCGGCGTCGCGCTCGATGTTGAGGCTCATGGCGGCGAGGGCGCGCGGCAGCACCGCGGCGACCATGTCGTGGCGCAGGCCCTCGGCGCGCAGCTGGACGCGCAGGCGCTCGGCGATAAAGGCGAGGACGTCCTGCTTCAGCGTCGCCGCGCCGGTGATGCCCTGGTCGGCAAGGCGGTCGATCGCAGTCTGCACGGCGGCGGCGAGGTTGAGGCCCGGGCGTCGCTCGCGGGCGATGCGGATGGTGCCAAGGGCGGCGCGGCGGAGCGCAAAGGGGTCGCCGGAGCCGGTCGGCTTCTCGCCGATCGCGAAGAACGCGGTGATCTGGTCGATCTTGTCTGCCAGAGCGACAACGATGGAGGCTGGTGCTTCGGGGACCGGATCGTTGGCGCCGCGTGGCGCGTAGTGGTCGCGGATGGCGTCGGCGAGCGCGGCGGGCTCGCCGTCGTGGCGGGCGTAGTAGCCGCCCATGACGCCCTGCAACTCGGGAAACTCGCCGACCATGCCGGTGGTCAGGTCGGCCTTGCAGAGATGCGCGGCTCGCACCGCGTGATCGGCGTTGTCGTCATAGACGCCGCTGCGCGGCGCGATGTTATGGGCAAGCATCACCAGCCGTTCCGTCCGCTGCGCCTGGCTGCCGAGCTTGGCGTGAAAGGTGACGGTGGCGAGCGCCGGAACGCGGTCCTCCAGCCGTACGCGGCGGTCGAGGTCCCAGAAGTGGCGGGCGTCGGCGAGGCGGGCGCGGAGCACGCGCTCGTTGCCGGCGATGATGGCCGCACCGCCGTCCAGCGCCTCGATGTTGGCGGCGAAGCCGAACCAGGGGGCGGCGGCGCCGGACGCGTCGCGGGTGACGAAGTAGCGCTGGTTGACGCGGAGCGAGACCTGCATGACCTCGGGCGGCAGGTCCATGAACTCGGCGTCGATGCGGCCAAGCAGCGGCACCGGCCACTCCACCAGGCCGGCGACCTCGTCGAGCAGGCCGGCATCCTCGACCACGGTCAAGCCGCGCTCGGCGGCGAGGCGGGCGAGGCCGTCTTTGATCAGCCGGCGGCGCTCGTCGGCCGTGACCACCACGCGAGCCGACGCCAACGTCTCGCGCCAACTGGCGAGCGAGGTGACGGCGAACGGGCCGGGGGCGTGGAAGCGATGGCCCTCGGTGAGCGCGCCGGCGGCAAGACCATGGCCGTCATCGGCGTCCTCGGCCAGGGTAAACGGCACCACGGCGCCGTCGAGCAGGCACAGGATATGACGCAGCGGGCGCACCCAGGTGAAGCCGCTGGTGCCGCCCCAGCGCATCGATTTCGGCCAGGCGAAGCGGCGCAGCAGGGCCGGCACGGCGCGGGCGATCAAGGCGGCCGCCGGCTCTTCGGGCGCCCGGCGCTCCAGCACCCAGTAGCCGCCCTCCTCGCGCAGCGCCTCGCGCGCCGCGCCGTGCTTGCGCAGGAAGCCGGCCAGGGCCTGCTCAGGGGCGCCGGAGCGGGGGCCGCGCTCGGCGGTCGAGACGGCCGGCACGGCAGGGTTCAGGCTCGCCGCGACGGCGAGGCGGCGCGGGCCGGCAAACGTGGTGACGCCGGTCGGCGCGAGCGGCGACAGCGCCTCGCCGACCAGTCGGGCGAGCTCGGCAGCTCCGCCGGCCTGCATGCGGGCCGGGATCTCCTCGCCGAACAACTCCAGCAGCAGCTCAGGCATCGGGCGCTAGCTCTTTCGGCTTCAGGGCGGGCTCGATGTCGGTGCGGCCGAAATCCTCGCCGGTGAACAGCAGCGTGTCGCCCTCGGTCTTGGCGAGCGCATAAGCGAAGCAATCGCCGAAATTGAGGCGCGCGGTGTGGCGGTGGCGGCCGAAATGGCGCCAGGCGATGCGGGCCGCCTCGGCCTGGCTTGCCGTGACCGCCATCACCTCGATCTCGGCGGCGCGGACGAACTCGTCGAAGCGCAGGCTCGCCAGGCGGCCGCCCCGCTCCTCGATCACCATCGCCGCCTCCAGCCAGCTCGCCGCCGACATGCGCGGTCGGCCGGCACCGACGATCGCCTCGAGCAAACGCGGCGCCTCCTCGTCGGCCAGCAGGATCGCCAGCAAGGCAGAGGTGTCGACGATCAAGCCGGCAGGCCCTGCTCGTCATAGAGTTCGACCACCCGCACCGCCGTCGGGGCGCGCAGGCTCGCCCGGGTCTCGGCCGCGATGGCGTGCAATCGGGCGAGCTTGCGCGAGGGGTCGCGGGCGCGGCGCTCCGGCTCCAGGCGCTCGCGGATCGCCTCGGTGACCGCGGTGGTCAGGCTCTCGCCGGTGAGCAAGGCCAGCTCGGCCGCCAAACGGTAGCCGTCGCCACTCTTGATGTTCAGCTGAGCCGCCACGTGCACCCGAGGTAGAATGATAGGCCAGGATGGTAGAACTAGCCTAGTGCGTGGGGCGTGTCACGTGTTTTGAGATCGCGGAGGGTCAGGCCAGAGGCGCTGCCTCTGAACTCCGCTGGGGCCTGAGGCCCCAGACCCCCATCCGTCTCGAGGCTCAGCGGGCGCTCTCCTGCTTGGTGAAGCCGATCGATCCTGTCGCCCACGGACGCCGATCTCGCCGTGCGCCATAGCTGAACAATGGATTTTAAGGGCTCCGCCTTTCATGGAGTCGAGGGGCAAGGCCCCCTCGCCTTGCCTTGCCTATTCAGCGAGCCAGCCTTCGCAGCAGGCTTTGGCGAGGCTGCGCACGCGGCTGATATAGGCGGCGCGTTCGGCGGTGCTGACGACGCCGCGGGCGTCGAGCAGGTTGAACAGGTGGCTGGCCTTGATGCACTGGTCGTAGGCCGGCAGGGTCAGGCGCTGCTCGAGCAGGGCCTGGCACTCCAGCTCGGCGTCGGCGAAGTGGCGCGTCAGGCGCTCGACGTTGGCGTGCTCGAAGTTGTGGGCGCTGTATTCGCGCTCGGCGCGCAGGAAGACGTCGCCGTAGCGCACGCCGGCGCCGTTGAAGTCGAGCTGGTAGACGTTCTCGACGCCTTGAACGTACATCGCCAGGCGTTCCAGGCCGTAGGTGAACTCGACGCTCGGCAACGCCACCGGGATGCCGCCGACCTGCTGGAAGTAGGTGAACTGGCTGACCTCCATGCCGTCGCACCAGACCTCCCAGCCGAGGCCGGCGGCACCCAGGGTCGGGCTCTCCCAGTCGTCCTCGACGAAGCGGAAATCGTGCAGCAGCGGATCGAGGCCGATCTCGCGATAGCTGTCGAGCAGCAGGCGCTGAGCATCCGCGGGGCTGGGTTTGAGGATCACCTGATACTGGTAGAAGTGCTGGAGGCGGTTGGGATTGTCGCCATAGCGGCCGTCCGACGGGCGGCGAGAGGGCTGGACGTAGGCGCAGCGCCAGGGTTCGGGGCCGAGGGCGCGGAGCGTGGTGGCAGGGTGAAATGTGCCGGCGCCCATCTCCATGTCGTAGGGCTGCAGGATGACGCAGCCTTGCGCCGCCCAGTAGCGATGCAGGCGCAGGATGATGTCCTGAAAGCTGGGCGGCTGGGTCACTGAGGGCTCCATCATGGCGACGCAAGGCAAGGGGCTTTGCCCCTTGACCCCATCAAAGGCGGAGCCTTTGAAATCCAT
>CAXUCZ010000180.1:0-5336 GCA_964249675.1 uncultured Acetobacteraceae bacterium
CGGCAGCGGCGCGCCCGACAGGTTGCAAAGCGGCCGGTGCCGGGGACCGTAGACAAGCACCCCGGCCATCTGCGGCGGCAGCCGGTCGCCGCCGCCGAACGGGTGCCAGCCGAGATCGATCGGCGGCAGCGCCGCGTCGTCGCCGGCGACGAACAGGTTGGTCGCGCCCTTGAGCAGCCGCGCCGCGCCGGTGGCGCCGAAGCGCAGATGCACCAGCGGCTGCTCGGCGCCAAGCCGCGCCCGGATCGCCGCCAGCGCCGCCGGATGGCCGAAGATCTCGGGCGCCGGCAGCAGTGCGCAATCCACCCCGGCGGCGGCGAGCCCGGCGGCCATCGCCGCCAGTTGACCCTCGTAGCCGAACAGCGCCTGGAACGGCCGGTGCTGCGCCATGGGCAGTACGCAGGCGGCGAAGTCCAGCCGCGTGGTCGGCGTGCTGACCAGCACGGTGGGGCGCGCAGCTGCCACGGTCATGTCCAATCCGGTGTCGGCAGCTATAGGATGCGCGGCGTTGCGCCAGCAAGCGCGGCGGCGAGCCGGCAGCGGAGGGTGCGGATGCAGGCGGCGAGCGCGCGGATCGACGGGGTGACGGCGGAGGGCTGCGTCAGCGGCTGGGCGGTCGGGCCGCATCCCCGCCTGCCCTGCCAGGTCGGGCTGCTGCTCGACGAGACGCTGGTCGGCCGGGCGGAGGCGCGCCAGTTCCGCGCCGACGTGCTGGCGGCCGGCATCGGCCACGGCCATTACGGCTTTGCCGCCCGCCTTCCGGCCAGCGTCGACGCCGGCACGCATAGCCTCCGCCTAATCGATCCGGACCGGACCATCCTGGCCGAGGCCGTCCTCGAGGTGCCGCCGCGCGCGCCGCCGGCCCGGCTCAGCGTCGAGGCGCTGCTGTCGGCCGGACCACGCTGGAGCGAGCAGGCGCTGCTCGAGCGGCTCGACTGCCTGGAGCTGGCGCGGCATCGCGCGCTGATGGGCGACCGCAGGTTCGTGGACGCCGGCTTTCGCTACGTGCTCGACCGGCCGGTCGACGCGCTGAGCGAGACCTACTACCTGGCCGCGCTCGAACGCGGCGCGGTGACCCCGGACAGCTTCCTCGCCGGGCTGCTGCGCTCGCCGGACCGCAAGGCGGTGACAACGCCGCTCGCCTCGCCGTATGAGGCGACGTTTCCCTGGTTCGGCTTGGCGTAGGGAGAAGGCCAGGGGCTTTGCCCCTGGACCCCATTAAAGGCAGTGCCTTTAAAATCCATTTGTTGTGGCCTTGCCTTACTAACTCCCGCCAACCACGAGCATCAGCACGTCCCACGGCACGGCCGCGACTTCGCGCAGGCGCCAGCGCCAGCGTTTCAGCTGCGAGGTCGCGGCGGGCACGCGGGGTGGCGGGCAGGGCCGGGCGGCCAGGCCGGCGAGGCGGAGCAGCAATACGCAGCGCGGCAGGTGGTAGGCGCTGGTCGCGGCGTAAACCGGCCCGCGATGGCCTTGGGCGCGCAGCCGCGCCGCCGTGTTGCGGACGCTGGCGAGGGTGTCGGTGGCGGTGTCGTCGATCAGGATGTCGGCTGCCGCCACGCCGGCCTGGCGCAGCAGCGCCGCCATCACCGCCGCCTCGGCCGGCGGGTGCAGGCCGAGACCGCCGCTCGGCAAGTAGAGCGGCCGGCGCAGCCTGCCTCCCAGGCCGAGCGCCGCCCCGACGCGCAGCCGCAGGGTGTTGCTGGGCTGGCCGCCTGGCCGCACGGCGGCGCCGAAGATCACGATTGCCGGACGCAGCGCCTCGCTGGGCCCGCCGGTGGGATGGTTTGCCTCTGGCATGGCCGGCAGGCATATCCTGCCCGGCATGACCCTGGCCAGAACCCGCGGCTATGTCGGCATCGGCGTCGAGGGCGTCTCCAAGCCGGCCAATGTCGGCGCCCTGATGCGCACGGCGCACGCGTTCGGCGCCGCCTTCTGCTTCACCATCGGCGCCGGCTGGGACAGCCGCACCGCCCGCCTCGCCGACACCGCCGACACGCCCTCGCACGTGCCGTTCTGGCGCTTCGACAGCCTGGACGCGCTGCTGCTGCCGCGCGAGTGCGTGCTGGTCGGCGTCGAGCGCACCGGCGAGGCCGCCGCGCTGCCGTCGTTCCGCCATCCGCTGAACGCCGCCTACGTGCTCGGCCCGGAGCGCGCGGGCCTGTCGCCGGCGCTGCTCGCGCGCTGCCGGCACGTGGTGCAGGTCCCGACCCGCTTCTCGCTGAACCTCTCGGTGGCCGGCGCCCTGGTGCTGTATGATCGCCTGCTGCAGCACGGACGCTTCGCCGAGCGTCCCGTCGGGTCCGGCGACGGCGGCGCCGCGGCGGCGGCGGGCGGCCACGGCAATCCGAGATTTCGCCGCGTCGTGCCCGACTGGATGGAGCCCGAGACCGCCACGTCGGTCGATAGCGGATCCGACGCGGGCGGTCCCGTCGTGAGGCGTCGCCGGGCCGCTCGTCCTTGACTCGTGTTACCTCGACGGTCAGCTTTTCACGCGATGATGATTGAGCGCGCATGACCAGCAGCCCCACCACCGACGAGGTCCTGTGGCTGTATCGCGTGCTGCTCGGGCGCGATCCCGAGAGCCGCGCGGCGCTGGAGCATGCCACCGGCAACGAGACCGTGCACGACCTGCGCCGCACGATGATGCGCAGCGACGAGTACCAGCTGCTGCTCGCCAACCCGCGCCGGCCGAGCGGCGAGAACCGCTATTCCTACCAGGGCGACACCGCGCTGCTCGCCAACATGGTGTGGCACAGCCGGCTGAGCGCGGCGGCGATCCAGCTCTGCTACCGCGCCGTGCTGTCGCGCGAGATCGAGAACGAGACGGTGCTCAACCGCTATCTCGACCGCGGACTGAACCTGTTCACCCTGGTCGAGGAGCTGCTCAACTCGGCCGAGAAGATGAAGGCGTTCGAGAAGAAGGTGCTCGAAGGCCAGTTCCTGCGCCGCGCGCTCGATCGCACGGGGCTCGGCGGCGGCAAGCGGGTGCTGCTGTTCGGCGCCTACGCGAACGGCAATGTCGGCGACCAGTGCCAGGCCGACGCGCTCGCCGCCATCATGGGCAAGTTCGCCCCCGACGGCGTGCGCTCGGAGGTCTGCGCCTGCTCTTGGGAGATGACGGGAACGCCGAGCCTTGGCCGCGCGCTGCTGCGGCCGCATGACGAGATCATGGATGCGGGCAAGCTCCGCCACTACGACTTCCTGCTGATCGGCGGCGGCGGCATCCTCTCGACGCCGCATTTCCCGCTGCACTCGCAGGCCTGGGTTGACGGCATCCAGGCGCTCAAGCTGCGCTACGGCTTCGTCGGCGTCGGCGCCTCGGCGGAGCTGCAGGACAGCAGCCGGGCGGCGGCCTATCGCCAGCTGCTGGAGGGCGCGGAGTTCGTCAGCGCCCGCGACGAGGAGAGCCTCGATGCAGTGCGCAAGTTTCGCCCCGACGCCGAGTTCATGCCGGACCCCTACCTGGTCAGCCGGGCGCTGGAGCCGCGGGTGCCGCCGTCGGGCGGCCCTCCCCGGCACGTCGTGTTGATCCCGAAACGGCCGGTCGACAAGAAGGAGGAGGACGGCGTCTACGCGATGTCGAAGCTGCAGCGCAAGCTGATGGCGGACGGCTTCACGACGACGGTGCTGATGCTGGAGCCGCGGCAGGACCGGGTGATCGCGGGCGCCTTTACGAACGTGCTCAACGCGATGACGGTCGAGGCGGCGGAGGGCTGCGTCGAGGCGGCGGGCGCGGTCTACTCGATGCGCTATCACGGCGCGATCTTCTCGCTGTCGCGGCGGGTCAGCTGCTACGCCATCGGGGCGAAGAAGCTCAGGATGCTGTACGAGCGCATGGGCATTCCGCAGCACCTGCTGTCGACCGACGAGCTGGCGGCCAGCGATGGCGCCGCGTTCGACGAGGCGAGCTGGGGCCAGGTGGACGCGTTCCTCGACGAGGCCCGCATCGTGCCGGCGGCGATCCGGCAGGGCCTCGTCGCCAGCGCCGCCTGACTGGCACACCTTCCTGACTGGCGAAGCCGATCAATCCCCGCGCTCACAATGTCGGTCTCGCCCGTCCGAAAAAACCCGAAATGGATTTTAAAGGCTCCGCCTTTAATAGGGTCCAGGGGCAACGCCCCTGGCCTTTCTACCTCTACCCCGCTCCCGCCTCCCCCGCCGAGTGCGACCCCCAACGCGACGAGGCCCTTTCCGTCGGGCCTGCTCATCCGCATGGTCGGCGCCGGCGCGGTGCGCCGTGAGCGTGCGGCTCGGGCTGATCTGCCACGCGGCCACGGCGGCAACGCGCGCGGCCCGGTTTTCCGGCGGCGACGAGGCGCTCGAGCCGCGTGGCCAGACGGCCGCGGCGTCGATGGCCGGCACGCTCGGGCGGGTCGATGCCGCCTGGTCGAGCCCGGCGCGGGCGGCGCGCCAGACCGCGGCGGCGCTCGGCCTGGACGCTGCTGCCGAGACGTCGCTCGCCGACCTTGACTGCGCAGGCTGGGTCGGGCGCGGGCTGGAGGAGGTCGCGGCCGAGACACCTGCCGCGCTCGCCGCCTGGCTCGGCGACCCGGACGCCGCGCCGCATGGCGGCGAGACGCTGCGGGCGCTGCTTGCGCGCGTCGAAACTTGGCTCGACGGTCAGCGCCATGGCGGCGGCGACAAGGGCGGCCGGCGCGTCGTCGCCGTCACCCATGCGGCCGTGATGCGAGCGGCGATCGTCGTCGCGCTCGAGGCTCCGGCCACCGCGTTCTGGCGGCTCGACGTCGCGCCGCTGTGCCGGGCGACACTGCAGTCGCGCGGCCGGGGTTGGACGCTGGTCGGGCTTGAACCGCGATGAGGATCAGTGCCTGCCGCTCATTGCCGCAGCGCCTTCATCCAGCGCGTGACCGCGGCGATGACCGGCGCCTCGATGCCGTCATAGCCGTGCGGGCTTAGCGAGCCGCAGGCGCGGGGCGATCGGTCGATGCCGCCGCTGACCGTCAGCACCCGGACGGACTTCGCGTGGGTCAGCGCTGCGGCGATCCGCACGGCGTCCGCGGGCGGCGCGACGTCGCAGCGGTCGTCACGATTGGCGACGATCAGCACCGGCGAGCGCAGCGCCGAGAGGTCGATGTCGAACACGGTTTCGCGGCTGCCGCCGAGGCGGCTGACCGCCTCCATCAGGATCAGCCCGGCGACCGCGCCGGGGGACGCGTGCTCGGCGCCGTTCGCGGCCGCGATCGCGCCCTGACTCGTGCCGAGCAGGAACACCGGGCCAGCGACGGCCGAGCGGGCGCGGGCTGCCAGCGCGCCGGCCCAGGCGGCGTAGGCCGGCGTGCTGCGCCGGCCGCGCAGGGTGCGCGGGCCTGCAT
>CAXUCZ010000181.1:0-5300 GCA_964249675.1 uncultured Acetobacteraceae bacterium
GTGCCGAGGCTCGCCCCTGCCGGGGCGGCCGTCGGCTCCACCGGCGCGCCGGCGGCTATGAACGCGGCATCGCGCGCGGTGTGGCTGTTGGCGACGATGCTGATGCGCTCATGGGCGATGCCGTGCGTCTCGAGAGCCGCGACGACCCGCGCCGCCTCCTCATAGCTGTCGTAGAGATGAGTGATCACGTGCGTGTCCATGGCTGATGCCTCCTTGCTGCTGATGGTCAGGGAGCGCTGGTGCCGACGTTGCCCTTGTAGTCGAGCCAGACGCCGGTCGCGGCGCCGGCGTGGCTGGCCTGGCCGCGCCAGACGCCGTCACCGTCCTTCCTGAGGTCCGACACGTTGGAGAAGCCGTGCCGCTCGAGGCGGCGTCGTGCCTCGCCGTGCGAGAACGAGTTCCGTCCGCGCGCCGGCCTCAGCGCGCTGGCCTGGGTGGTCGCCACGGCCTGGTTGTCGTTGCCCGAGGCGGCGGCCGTGCCGGCCGGGGTCCCGGAAGCAATGACCGGTGCGCCTTGGCGAGCAGTCGTTGCGGTGCCGGCGGTTTGAGCGGCGGCGATGCCGGCCAGCAGCGTCGCCGCTGCCATGCCGAGAGCGATGGACCTCATGGTGCCTCCAGATGGATGCGAGCTTGCGGCAGACAATGCTTGCCGTCCTTGCCACTACGCCCATGTCGGACGCGCGTTCATTTGTAAATAGGCTTATTAAGCAATATTACTGAGCACAGCGGTCAGACGTTACTACGTGATTAGTTGACCGTGACAGTTGTATTAGAAGAAAGGCCAGAGGCTCTGCCTCTTGACTCCGCCGGGGCCCGAGGCCCCAGACCCCCATCCACTTGCTCGGCCGAGCCGGTTGGCATCTTCAAGAATGACGGAGGAGACGCCCCGCCATTCTATGGCGTGAAACGGTCGTTCGAGCGGTCGTGGTCCGGCAGGGCATGGTCCGGATCGACGGTAACGGCGGTGATCGCCTGGTCGCTCGGCACGGGCAGGTCAGCACGATTGCCCTGCATCCACAGCTCCGCAGGCACGCGCAGCCGGCGGGTGCGTCCGTCGGCGAAGGCGATCTCAAGCGTCGCCGGCAGGATCAGGCGGCCGCGATTGACCAGGGTGATGCGGGCGCCGTGTGCGGGGTCGCCGTCGGAATAGGCGACGCCTGCGACGGCGTAGTCGAGCGGCCAGTTGTTGAAATACCAGCCGCGCCAGAACCAGGAGAGGTCCTCGCCGGCCTCGCTGTCCATCAGGCGGAAGAAGTCGGATGGGGTGGGGTGCTTGTAGGCCCACAGTGCGATGTAGCGCTTGAAGGCGGCGTCGAAGCGCGTGGGGCCGAGGATCTGCTCGCGCAGCAGGATCAGGCCGAAGGCCGACTTGAAGTAGGTGACCGGGTGGCGGTAGCGCTCGGGCACGATGTCGGTCGGCGCCATCAGGCTCGGCGCGTCAGGATCGGCGAGCAGCGGCGCGATCTGGTCGGCCGGCGTGCCGCTGCCCGGTGCATACTCGACGTCGCGCTTCGGCCCGAAGACGCCGCCGAGCACCTCGTCGGAGCAGTAGACGTCGATGAACGTATTAAAACCCTCGTCCATGAAGCCGTGCCGGCGCTCGTTCGAGCCGACGATCATCGGGAACCAGGAGTGGCCGAGCTCGTGCGCGGTGATCCAGAACAGCTCGCGGCCGCGATCCGCCTTGTCGTCGAAGACGATGCCCGGATACTCCATGCCGGCGCCATGGCCGCCCAGGTTGATCGCGTTCGGCCAGGGATAGGCAAAACCCCATTTGGCCGAGAAGTATTCGATCACCGCCTTGACGTACTCGGTGGAGCGGGTCCAGCCGTCCGGGGCGATGCCCTCGACCGGGTAGATCGACATCGCCAGACGCGGTGCGGGGTCGTCGCCAGGCGCGGGCGCGACCGGCGGCAGGCGGAGACGAGCGGCGTCCCAGACGAAGGCGGGCGAGGCGGCGAAGGCGACGTCGCGGGTGTTGTTCATGCGATAGCGCCAGGTCAGCGTGCCGGCTTGCGTCGGGCGGCTGGCCGGGTCCAGCACCTCGTCCGGCGAGCGGATCATCACCGTGCGGTCGCTCGAGGCCGCCTGGGCGAGGCGGTCGCGCTCGGTCTGGGTCAGCACCTGCTCCGGGTTGAGCAGGGCGCCGGAGCCGAGCACAAGGTAATTCCACGGCACCGTCACCGCGTAGCTGATGTCGCCGTATTCCAGGTAGAATTCCTGGCCGAGATAGGGTGCGGTGTCCCAGCCGCGGACGTCGTCATAGACGGCCATGCGCGGATACCACTGGGCGATCTCGTAGATGTCGCCATCGCGGGTCGAGGTTACCGCCGTGCGGCCGCCCCAGGCGCCCGGCACCGTGTAGTGCCAGGCGACCCGCAGGACGAGCTTGCCGCCGCGAGGCGCCAACGACCGGGGCAGCCGAAGCTGCATCCGGGTGTCGGAAACAAGCGGCGTGAGCGGCAAGCTCTTGCCGTCCTGCTCGACCGAGACGCTGTCCACGACGTCTCCCTGGGTGAAGCCGCCGGTGCGGAACGGCGAGACCAGGGCGGCGCGAGCGTCGGGTCGGTAGATGTTCTGGTCGAGCTGCAGCCAGAGCACGTCGAGCGTGTCCGGCGAGTTGTTGGTGTAGGCGATCCGCTCGGTGCCGGTGAGCGTCTTGGCGCCCGGATCGATCCGGGCCTCGATGTCGTAGTCGGCGCGGTTCTGCCAGTAGCCGGCGCCGGGCGCGCCGCCGGCGGAGCGTGTGACACCCGCCGGCATCGGCATCTCAACCGGCGCGTAGGTCTCGGCCGGCGCGGCGCCGGCAAGCAGAAGGAGGGCGCCATAGAGGATTGGGGCTCGCATGGCGGCATCAATGGACGCTTCGGCGGCGCAGGCAAGATCGATGGCGCGGCGCCGCGGCACGTCCGGCCGCATCGCAGGTCAGCGCCGATGGTTAATTTTCCAGCCTCGCCGCATCCAGCATGCGTCCATCCGGCGCCTGCAGAAACGCGGCGTATTGCTCGCCCGCCGGCAGGGCTGCCTGAACATGCAGCGGCGAGCCGACCCAGGCGGCCGCCGGCGCCAGCGAGCGGACGATGTTGGCCTCCAGCAGCGTCCGCCCGCCGTTCTCGCCACGACCGATCTGGGTGCGATGCTGAGGATCAAAGCCGACCAGCCAGAGCGTGGCGGTCCCGGTGCCGGCGCCGACCTCGATGCCGAGGCCGGACAAGCCTCGGTGCAGCCGCAAGCCGAGCGGCGCGGCTGCGGCACCCTTCGCCGCGTCGATGGCCGAGCCGACGGCCTGGCGGTCCGAGCCGACGACGCCGCGCCGGCCGTCGACCACGAGTTCTGGGGTGTAGACGGAGTCCTGGCGCAGCACGGCGGCGTAGCCGCTCTGTCGCCTGGTCGCGGCATCCAATGAGTAGGGGTCGTGCCAGCCCAAAGCGTTCCAGTAAGTGACGTGAAAGGCGAGCGGCAACAGCTCGGGGTGGTCGGCGGCAAGCTCCACCAGCAGCTCATCCGCCGGCGGGCAAGAGGAGCAGCCCTGCGAGGTGAACAGCTCCAGCACGAGCGGACGGGTCGCGCTCGCCTTTGCCATCGCAGGCGTTGCCGAGAGCAGCAATGCGCCAAGCAGGTGGTCGATCCTCATGCGGTTCGGTCCTCCAAAGGGAGACGTCGCTCTCAACGCTTCGCACCAGAGCCGCCGGACGTTACGTGGTCTGCGTCACGTGAACACCTGGCCACGGACCCCATCTTCACCGCCGCCGCCTAAGGCAGGAACCGGCCGTCCAGGTAGGTCAGCGGGTCGATCTCGGCGCCCACCTCGACATCGTCCACCGTGCCGACGAAAATCGTATGGGTGCCGAATTGCAAATGCGCCGCCTTGGTGCAGAAGATGCTGGCCTGCACGCCGGACAGACGCGGCAAATCGTGCAGGCTCGTCCAGCCGACGGCGTCAAAGCGGGACGGCCCGTCCGGCTTGCCGGCGAAGCGCTGGCCGACCGCCTCCTGGTCGCGCGAAAGCAGGTTGACGCAGAACCGACCCGACGATTCCAGGATGTCGTGCATCGAGGCGGAGCGGTTGATACAGACCAATAACGAAGGCGGCTCGAAAGACAGCGAGCTGACGGACGTGGCCGTCATCCCATGCGGCTCATGACCATTGTAGGTGGTGACGACCGCAACGCCGGACACCAGCCTGCGCATCGCGGCGCGCAGGCGAGGAAGGATGTCTCCGGCGTCGGCGCTCTCGTCCAAACCACATCCTCAGGCCGGCGGGCTACCATCCACGACTGTCGATGGGCGCCTTGGCGGAGGGGATGAGATTCGAACTCACGGTACGCCTTGACAGCGTACAACGGTTTAGCAAACCGCCGCCTTCAGCCACTCGGCCACCCCTCCGCCGGAAGGTGCAACACGGCGTTTGCGTGACCTTTCTACGGAGCAGCGCGAGAGGCGTCAAACGGCAGACAAGCAAGGCCAGGGGCTTTGCCCCTGGACCCCATTAAAGGCGAAGCCTTTAAAATCCATTTGTTAAGCGTGCCAAGGAGACAGACCACGGTTCCTTGGCGAACTGATTGACTGGATTCGCCAAGCAAGAAAGGGCCCGTCCAAACCCCTAATTGGATGGGGTCTGGGGCCTCAGGCCCCAGCGAGGTCCAGGAGCAGAGCTCCTGGCCTTCCTTCTGCTAAATCTTGCGGCGCAAGGCGTCGTTGACCAGGGCCGGATTGCCCTTGCCGGCCATGCGCTTCATCACCTGGCCGACGAAGAAGCCGAACAGCTTGTCCTTGCCTGCATGGTATTCGACGAGCTTGTCCGGATTGGCGGCGAGCACGGCGTCGACGGCCGCATCGATCGCGCCGGTGTCGGTGACTTGGCGCAGGCCGCGGCTTTCGACGATGGCGGCCGGCGCGTCGCCGGTCTCGACCATGGCCTCGAACACCTCCTTGGCCAGCCGGCCGTTCAGCGTGCCATCGGCCAGCAAGTCCAGCAGGCCGCCAAGCGAGGCGGCCGAGACCGGCGAGGTGGCGATCGTCATGCCGGTGCGGTTCAGCGCGGCGAACAGGTCGCCGGTGATGAGGTTGGCGGCGAGGCGGGCGTCGCGGCCGACGGCGACGGTCTCGAAGAAGTCCGCGGTGGCCTGGTCGGCGACGAGGACGGTGGCGTCGTAGAGGGCAAGGCCAAATTCGGCGACGAACCTGTCGCGCTTCGCGTCCGGCAGCTCCGGCAGGGCGCGCTTGAGCTCGGCAATCCAATCCTCGTCGAGCACCAGCGGCAGCAGGTCGGGGTCGGGGAAGTAGCGGTAGTCGTGCGC
>CAXUCZ010000182.1:0-5295 GCA_964249675.1 uncultured Acetobacteraceae bacterium
TTCCTGCACCGCCGGCTGATGGGCCAGATCCGCCCCCGCTTCGTCGGTCAGGACTCGGGCGACGGCTGGGTCGAGGCGAAATACACCTTCGCCCGGATGGGCGGCAAGCAGCCGCTCGGCGAGGCGCTGGTGTTCGGCCAGCGCCGCGGCAACGGCAACGCCACCGGCGACCGCGACGTGATGACGATCCGCACCGAGTACCCGTATCAGACGCTGCGCATCGTCACCGACAGCGCGGTTCCGGTCATGGATTTGTGGATCACCCACACCCCGCTCGACCATGAGCAGCGGCGGGTGCGCACCTTCGGGCTGCTGTCGGTGCACAAGCCGAAGATACCGGGGCTGCTCGACGCGCTGTGGCCGCTGCTGATCGTGTTCACCGAGCGGATCTTCAAGGAAGACCGCGACATTGTTGAGCAGGAGCAGGCCGCGCACGACGCGCAGGGCGGCGATTGGAACCAGGAAGTCTTCCCGGTGATCCGTAAGCTGCGCACGCTGCTGCGCAACAACGGCGTCAGCGAGCCGCTGATCATGGCGGCGGAGTAAGGAAGCTGTCTTTTTTTAAAAAAGTGACCGAAAAACTTTTATGACCTGAAGTCTTCCTGACCAGAGAGAAGCCTCTGCTTCGTTTTGCAAAAGAAGCGCTTTCATCTCCCGAACCCTAGAAATCCAGCCGCCGGGTTAGGCGTCCCGCCGTCGCTCGGCCGCTGCGCCACGCTTGCGGTCTGCACCGGCTGCCGGGCGCGCATCGGCTTAGCCTTCACCAGCTTGGCGGGCCGGCCGACCGTTGCCTGCTGCGCCTGCGCGTCCGCCTGCCCGTCCTCGCTGCCGCCCGGCGTCGTGCTGCTCGGCCGCAGCGACATCAGCAAAAAGGTGATGTCGCTGCGATTAAGGTCGATCGAGCTGTCGAGCGGCGACTGTCCCAGCACGTTGCGCGCGTTGAGGTCGGCGCCGCGGTTGACGGCGTCGCGCGCCGCCGCCAGGTCGCCACGGCTGATGCTGTCGAACAGCGCGTCGTTCGGGTTCATCTCCGCCGCCGACTTGCTCGGCGGCGCCACGAGGTCGAGCGACGGCTCGGCGCCGGGGATCGCCGGCGGCGGCGGCTCCGGCGTGTCGGCGTCCTTCTTGGCCTTGCTCTCCGCGCCCGGCGCCCCGGCGCTGAGCTGCGCCAACGCGGCCGGCGCGGCGAACGTCAGCAAGGCGGCGCAGAGCAGGCTGAGACGGACGGCTTGGGGCATCGATCGGGCTCGCTGTTCAAGGCTCGCCGTGCAGGGCGGCGCCTGTGGATTAGGTGGCCGCGTCTTACAGGCTCAGCCCCGGTTGAGCCACCAGAAACCCGCGGTCAGCCAGCCCGCATAGCCGACCCAGACGAGGTAGGGCATCAGCAGCGCCGCCGCGATCCGGTCCACCCGCCAGAACGCCCGGCACGTTGCCGCGACCAGCGCAAACAGTGCCACGATCACAATCAAGGCCAGCGCAGGCCGGTGCAGGCCGAAGAACACCGGCGTCCACAACGCGTTGGCGAAAAGCTGCCAGCCCCACAGCCGCAGCGCCCGGTAATGCGCCCGGCGGGCAAATCCAGCGCGCCGCCAGACCAGCCAGGCAGCCACCGCCATCAGGACGTAGAGTGCCGACCAGACGAGAGGAAATACCCAGTCCGGCGGCGTGCCGGCGGGGTGCGCCTGCAGGTCATACCAACCGGCCCGCCCGCTGCGGGTAAACACCGAGTCGCAGAGGCCGACGAGCAGGCAAAGCCCGAGCAGGCCGAACAGCGCCGGCATCGAGCCGGGCGATACCTCGCGTGGTGATGGTTCTACATTGCGGAAGGCACGTCACCTCGTCGTCGTTGGTCCTCGCGCTCTCAGGATAGGCATCGGCGGCACCGCTTCAAGCCATCTCGCGCCGCCACGCCAGCACCATCGCGCCGCCGATCAGCGGCAAGGCGAGCCAGGGCGGCAGCAGCGTGACGGCCGCAGCCCCGGTCTGCCGGCGCGCATGGCGACGCTGCAGGCCGATCCAGCCGTCGCCGCTCGCCGCAGCGCCCGCCTCGACGCGTCGCAGCGTCGGCACGCCGTCGCGTCCCAGCCAGTGCACGCCGCCTCCGGAGCCCACCGCCGCGGCCCCAAGCACGCTCGCGCTCGCCCGCAGGTCGGCATACTCCGCCGGATCGTCCATCCCCTGCACGGCGAAGGCGACGTGGGTGCCGTCGGTGACCCGCCAGGCGCCCGCCTGCCCGCCGATGCCGACCGCCAGGCGCCCCCGAGCCTCTCCGGGCGACGTCGACTGCAGCGCCACCCGGCTTGTCGCACCCCCTGGCGAGGTAATCGTCACCGCCGGCAGCGAGGCCCCCTGCAGCACGCTGCGCCGCTCGACGCGCAACTGACCATCGCTGATGCCGGCGTGAAGCTGCTCCTCCTCCAGCTGCGGCTCGGCCATCAGCCAGTGCGCCACCCGCCGGGCCAGCTCCGCCTCCGGACCGCCGCCGTCGAGCCCGCGCGACCACAGCCAGGCCTGATCGGACAGCAGCATCGCCACCCGGCCCTGGCCCACCCGATCAAGCAGCAGCAGCGGCCGCTCGCTCTCGCCCGCGCCCTTGCCGGTCTGCATGAGCAGCTGCGGCGCCGCCCCGCTATCCGCCGACGCGTCCGGCAGAACGTCGATCGAGCGGAACCACGGTCCCCAGCCCGGCGTCGCGGTCGGATCCGCAGGCCCGCCCGGCAGGCCGTGCGTCACCGGATGCAGCTCGCCGAGCGGCGTCAGCGTCGGTCGGAACTCGCCCTCGCTGGTGCTGCCCGCCGCATGCGCCGGCAGCACGTCGGCCAGCGGCGTGTGGTCGAGGCTCTCCGGCCCGGCGAACTCCGGCCCCGCCGTCAGCAGCAGCCCGCCGCCACCGCGCACGTAATCGGCGATCCGGGCCAGATAGGCGCGCGGCAGCACGTCCTGGTCGGCGAACCGGTCGAGCACGATCAGGTCGAACAGCGCGATCTTGTCCTCGAACAGCTCCTGCATCGGGAACGGGATCAGCGCCAGCTCGGAGATCGGCGTCGGATCGACCTGGTCGGGGCGACGCAGGATGGTGAAGTGCACGAGGTCGATCGCCGGATCGGCGCGCAGCAGCCGCCGCCAGCTGCGCTCGCCCTGGTTCGGCTCGCCCGAGACCAGCAGCACCCGCAGCCGGTCGCGCACCCCCTGCAAGCTGACCACCGCCTGGTTGTTCAGCGTCGACACCTCGCCGGCAAGCGCCGCCGCCCGCAGCGACACCACCGTCGGCCCGGCATGCCCGATCGGCACGTCGAGCCCGAAGGTCTCGCCCGGATGCACCTGCCGGGTCTGCACCGCCGCGCCGTCGCGCTCCACCGTCACCGCGACCAGGCTGTCGCCATCGCCCGGCGGCGCCGGCCCGAGGTCCTCCACCACCGCCCTGATGTTGGCCGATTGATGCACGATGCCGAAGCCGGGCGCCTCGATCAGCCGCAGCCGCCGATCGGTCTGCTCGCCCCGCGCCGGGATCAGCACCTGCAGCGGCACCGCCGGCGCGCCGGGCGGCGGATCGCTCACGATGCCGTCGGTCACCGCGATCACGCCGGCAAGCCGATCAGCCGGAATGCGCGCCCGCGCCGCGTCGATCGCGGCAAACAGCCGCGTGCCGTCATGCCCGGCCTCGGGCACGTCCAGCGTGCGCAGCTCGAGCTCCGGCAGCCGCGCCGCCGCCGCCAGCAGCCTTTCGCGCGCCCGCTCGGCCAGCGCCCCCCGATCGCCGATCCGCATCGAGGCGCTGTGATCGACCACCAGCAGCCCGATATCGCCCAACGCCTCGCTGCGCGCGCGAACCAGCGACGGCCCGCTCAGCCAGACCAGCAGCAGCAGGAAGGCGACCCCTCGCAGCACCCAGCCGCGAGCCCGACGCACGGCGCCCGCCACGACCGCGATCAGGCACAGTAACGCCAGCGCGATCAGCATCCAGCCAGGCAGCAAGGAAAGGAAAGTCAAAGGCAAGGGGCTTTGCCCCTTGACCCCATCAAAGGCAAAACCTTTGAAATCCACTCATTATTCATGGTCTGCAGGCGAGCTTAGTGCGGTTGGACGCCAAATTAAACGGCTTCGCCGAACAAGAAAAATCCAGACTGTTTACTCCATTGAATGGGGTCTGGGGCCTCGGGCCCCAGCGAGGTCCAGGAGCAGCGCTCCTGGCCTTCCTCGCCGCCTTCACTGCTGCAACCGCTTGAGTATCTCGTCCGCGTGCACCTGGTCGCGTTTGTAGTTCCCGGTCAGCGCGTACATCACCAGGTTGACCCCGAACCTGAGCGCCCGCTCGCGCTGCTCGGCCCCGCCCGGCACCACCTCGTATGGCGGCTGCCCGGAGGCGTCCACCGCCCAGGCGCCTGCCCAGTCGTCGGCGCCGACCACCAGCGGGCTCACGCTATCGTCGTCGTGCCCCCCCGCCGCATCGCGCGCCACCCACACCGGATCGCCGACCACCCGGCCGGGATACTCGCGCAGCAGGTAGAAGCTGCGCGCCAGCACGTGGTCGATGGAGAGCGGGGTCAGCGGCGGCACGTGCAGCGCGCCGGACAACCGCCGCAGCGCCTCGCCGCCGACGTCGCCAAAGCCGGCATCCGAGCCGCCCGTCGCCTCGTCTCCGCCCCGCGTGTCGATCACCAGCAGGCCGCCATGCGCCATGTAGTCGTTCAACGCCGCGATCACGGCCGGATCCGGATCGGTGCTCGCCGTCACCGCCCAGTAGAGCAGCGGATAGTAGGCCAGCTCATCGCGTCCGGGCAGCACCGCCACCGGCTCGGCGAGCTGCGCCGAGGTGCGCGCGTTGACCACCTGCGACAGTCCGTCCAGACCTTGCTCCTCCACCCGGTCGATCGCCTCGTCGCTGGTCGCGACATAGGCCAGGTGGGTCGCCAGCGCCGGCGAGGTCTGTGCCGGCGAGGTTTGTGCCGGCGAGGGTTGCGCCGGCAAGGATCGCGCCGGCGAGGGTTGCGCCCGCGAGGGCGCGATCGACGACAGCAGAACGAGGCCGAACGCTGCCGCGCGAACGCCGACCAGCACGCCGCGCAGCGCCAGCGAGGCCAGCATGTTGAGGCTGAGCAGCCCCAGGGCGGCGCCGATCAGCCAGGGTCCGAACCGCCGGGCAATGCCGACTTGCAGGCCGCGCACCACGGCGCCCGGCACCGGCGGTGCGGCGGCGAGCGGCGTCGCCTGCCCCAGGTTGAGCGCCTGACGCTGCGCCATGCCGCTGCTGCCCAGCGGCGCGTGACACGACGCGGCGGCCTTGGCAGCAGTCTG
>CAXUCZ010000183.1:0-5289 GCA_964249675.1 uncultured Acetobacteraceae bacterium
CAGTAGTTGCGATGGCTGTCCGCCTCGACCTTCTCGAAGGTCTGGCCGCATTCCTTGGCGATCAGGCGGTTCAGGCGCTCGCGCATCTTGACGATCTCGCGGGCCTCGATGCCGATGTCGGTGGCGGGACCGCGCACGCCGCCCATCGGCTGATGGATCAGGAAGCGGGTATGCGGCAGGCAGAAGCGGCGCTCCTTCTTGCCGGCGACGTAGATCAGCGCGCCGGCGGAGGCGACCCAGCCGGTGCCGATCACCCGCACCGGCACGTCGGCGTCGACGAAGCGGATCATGTCGTGGATGGTGTCGCCGCTTTCCACGTGGCCGCCGGGCGAGTTGACATAGAGGTCGATCGGCTCGGCGGAGATGCCGGCGAGCGAGAGCAGGCGGCCGGTGACGTCGCGCGCCACCTTGTCGTTGATGGCGCCGAACACCAGCACTTTGCGCTGCAGGAAGAGGCGGCTTTCGAGCTCGTTGATCGGCGAGCTCAGCGTCTTGTTGTCGCCGGGCTCGCTCGGGTGCGGCTCGCGCGGCTCGGGCACGTCCGGGCCTTCCGGATCGGTCTCGTCGGGATCGACGTCGGGGGACATGCGGTTCAACATCTTGGGGCTCCAAAAAACAAGGCCAGGGGCTTTGCCCCTGAACCCCACCAGGGGCGGCGCCCCTGGACCGGCATCCCCTATCTATTCAACCGTGACCGACTTTGCCAGGTTGCGGGGCTGATCGACGTCGGTGCCTTTGAGGACGGCGACCTGGTAGGCGAGCATCTGCACCGGGACGGCGTAGAGGATCGGGGCGACGAAGGGGTCGACCTCGGGCAGGATCAGCGTCTCGCAGGCGATCCCGCGCAGGGCTGCGGCGCCTCTGGCATCGCTCAGCACGATGATCTGGCCGCCACGGGCGGCGGCCTCCTGCAGGTTCGAGGCGGTCTTCTCGAACAGCGGACCGCTCGGCGCAATCGCGACGATCGGCACCGAGCGGTCGATCAGCGCGATCGGGCCGTGCTTCATCTCGCCGGCGGCGTAGCCCTCGGCGTGGATGTAGGTGATCTCCTTGAGCTTCAGCGCGCCCTCGAGCGCGATCGGGAAGCAGTTGCCGCGGCCGAGATAGAGCACGTCGCGGGCGGCAGCGATGCGGGCGGCGATGCGGTCGACGTGCTCGGCGGCCGCCAGCGCCTCGGCGGTGCGCGACGGGATCTCCAGCAGCGCCGCGGCGAGCACCTCCTCGCGCCCGGGCGTCAGCACGCCGCGCGCCTTGCCGACCGCCAAGGCGAGGCAGGCCAGCACGGCGAGCTGGGCGGTGAACGCCTTGGTGGAGGCGACGCCGATCTCCGGGCCGGCCAGCGTCTCCAGCACCGCATCGCTCTCGCGCGCCATCGTGCTCTCGGCGACGTTGAGCACCGAGAGCACGTGCTGGCCGCCGTCGCGCAGCGAGCGCAGGGCGGCGAGCGTGTCGGCCGTCTCGCCGGACTGGCTGACCAGCAGGCCGAGGCCGCCGCGGGTGAGCGGCGGCGCGCGGTAGCGGAACTCGCTGGCGACGTCGGCGTCGACCGGCAGCCTGGCCTCGGTCTCGATCCAGCTGCGCGCGACGAGGCCGGCGTAGAACGCGGAGCCGCAGGCGGTGACGGTGGCGCGCGGCAGGGCGGCCAGGTCGAAGCCAAGCTCGGGCAGAACCACGCGGCGGGTGGCCGGGTCAATCATCCGGCGGAGGGTCTGGCCGATCACCGAGGGGTGCTCGTGCAGCTCCTTTTCCATATAGTGCCGGAAGCCGTCCTTGCCGATCGAGGCGGCGGACTGGGCGACCAGCTTGATCGGGCGATCGACCGCAGCGCCGGTCGCGATGTCGAGCATCTCGGCGCCGGCACGCGACAGCACGGCCCAGTCGCCGTCGCGCAGGTAGGCGATCCGGGGCGCCAGGGGCGCGAGAGCCAGGCTGTCGGAGCCGAGGAACATCGCGTCTTCGCCGAAGCCGATCGCGAGCGGCGCGCCATGCTGAGCGCCGATCATCAGCTCGGCATGGCCGGCGAAGATCAGCGCCAGTGCGTAGGCGCCCTCGAGCCGACGGAATGCCGCCTGCGCCGCCTCGCGCGGGGAGAAGCCTCGCTGGAGGTACAGGTCGATCAGCTGCACCACCGTCTCGGTGTCGGTTTCGGTGCTGAACTCCTGGCCGTCGGCCTCCAGCTCGGCGCGCAGGGCTGCGTGATTCTCGATGATGCCGTTATGCACGACCGAGACGCGGCTGGTGCCGTGCGGGTGGGCGTTGCCCTCGGTCGGCGCGCCATGCGTCGCCCAGCGGGTGTGGCCGATGCCGGTGCGTCCCTCGATCGGGCGGCGCTCGATGGCGGCAGCGAGGTTCGCCAGCTTGCCCTCGGCGCGTCGGCGCTCGACATGGCCGTTGACGAGGGTCGCGACGCCGGCGCTGTCGTAGCCACGATACTCGAGCCGAGCGAGCGCGCCCATCAGCAACGGCGCTGCCGGGCCGGCGCCGATCACGCCCACGATGCCGCACATGAACTACTTCTCCCCTGATCGCTTGCGGGCGGCACGGCCCGGCTTGTTGACCTGCCGGGCCCGGCCGAAGGCCACCGCGTCGGCGGGCACGTCGTCGGTCAGCACGCTGCCGGCGGCGACGAAGGACCCGTCGCCGAGCGAGATTGGCGCCACCAGCACGCTGTCGGAGCCGACGAAGACGCCCCGACCGATCACCGTGCGATGCTTGGCGACGCCGTCGTAGTTGCAGGTGATGGTGCCGGCGCCGATGTTGCTGCGGGCGCCGATCGAGCTGTCGCCGAGATAGGCCAGGTGGTTCGCCTTGGCGCCGGCGCCCAGCGTGGTGGCCTTCAGCTCGACGAAGTTGCCGACATGGGCGCCCTCCCCGACCATCGTGCCGGGCCGTAGCCGGGCATACGGGCCGATGATCGCGCCGGCGGCGACGCGAGCACCCTCCAGGTGACTGAAGGCGCGGATGAGGGCGCCGGCGGCGACCTGCACGTTCGGTCCGAACACCACGTGCGGCTCGACGACCGCGTCCTGCCCGAGCACGGTGTCGGCGGAGAGGAATACCGTCTCGGGGGCGATCAGCGTCGCGCCCGCATCCATCGCCGCCGCGCGCAGCCTCGACTGGAGCGCCGCCTCGGCCGCCGCCAGCTCGGCGCGCGAGTTGACGCCGCGGCCTTCCGCCTCCGGGGCCTCGACGGCGACCACGCGTGCGCCTTCGCCGCGGGCCAGCGCCACCAATTCGGTCAGGTAGTATTCACCGCCGGCGCTCGGCCGCACCGCCGGCAGCCAGCGGCCGAAATCCGCCGCGGCGGCGCAGAAGACGCCGGCGTTGCACAGCCCGACGGCGCGCTCGGCGTCGCTTGCCTCGGCGTGCTCGACGACGCGCTGCACGTCGCCGGAGGCGTCCGTCAGCACTCGGCCGTAGCGCCCAGGATCGGCGGGGCGCATGGCCAGCAGGGCCAGGCCGCAATCCTGCCGGGCCGTCAGCAGGCGCCGCAGCGTGGCCGCGGTGACCAGCGGATTGTCGGCATAGAGCACCGCCACCTCGCCGTCGCCGAACAGGCCGGCCGCCTGCAGCGCCGCATGGGCGGTGCCCAGCCGCTCGCGCTGCACGACGCCGGGATGCGGCCGCGCCTCGTCCAGCACCGCCTGCATGCCGGGGCCGGCGACGACGACGATGCGGTCGAACACGCCGTCGCAGGCGGCGATCAAATGGGCCAGCATGGAGCGCCCACCGAGCCGGTGCAGCGCCTTGGGCTGGAGGGAGCGCATCCGGGTTCCGAGCCCGGCGGCCAGGATGATGGCGGTGGCGGTCATGGCCGTTCGGGCTAGCGGCCTCGGACGGGCCATGTCAAACGGCGACCGCCGGGTAGAGCGCAAGATTTATTGCGGAGTGCTTCAGGCGAGCGAGGAAGAGGTTCCTTTTTGAAAAAAAGAACCAAAAACTTTTGTCCGTCAGCGGTGATTGGTGAGGTCGGGCGCGACCGCAGATCAGAAGTCTCGCTTCTTCTTTTTAAAAAAGCGCTGGCTTACTTCATGTCGTCTGCCGGCGCGGTCGTGATATACATCGTCGTTGGTCCCAGCACGCGGTGATCGAAGATCACCTTGACCGGCACCATCGGCTGGCCGGGCTGCAGCGCCGCCAGCCAAGCGGTGCCGCGATGCGGCTTTCGGACTGCCGCCTGATCTTCGCTCCGCTTGAAGCCGGCCAGTTGGCGGCCGACGAAGTCGCAGCGCAGCGTTCGGCCGCTGAAGCTGCTGCGGCTGGATGGCGCCAGGGTCTCGTCGCCGATCGTGGTCGCGGTGATGTCGCCGAGGCGCTGGCCGTCGAAGGTGCGTACGGTGCCGTCGCAGCGGCCGGTCGTCGCGACCTGGTGCAGCAGCGCCGCGATCGCGCTCAGCGTGTCGATGGTGTGCGCCTCGTCGCCGGCCGGCACGGGATCGCGCTCGGTGTCGGGCGGCGGCTCGAGGGCGTCGATCTCCGGCGAGCCCGCCTTGTAGGTGAGCACGGTGCGGCGCGCTGTCCCGTTCGTGCTGCCGGCAGAGGAGAAGCGCAGCGGCTCGGCGCTGCCATCGGCGCCGAAATAGCCCTGGACGCTGCTCTCTATGGCGCTGCTGGCGACCACGCTGATGAGCCCGGCGGTGTGATAGCCCAGGCTCAGGCCGTAGCTGCGTGAGCCCAGCGCGATCGAGGCGTGCAGCTTGAGCACGGTGAGGCCATGCGCGTAGCCGGTGTATTCGGCTCGCAGCGTCGGGACGGTCGCATAGGGCGTCGACGCTTGGGCTTGGCCGGCGGCGCTCGCCATGACCAGGGCACAGGCCATGCCGATTGCACCAAGCTTAATCTGGATCATCCCCCATCCTCATGGCCAGCCGGTGGGCTGGCAATGCCGGGCGACAGGCGAGTCGACGATCTGTGGGAAAGCGTGACGCGCAGGTGACGGCTGGGTTGCAGCGGCGCAAGCGCGGACGTAAGACGACGGCCGGTCCGGCGCGGGATGGGCGCGTAGCTCAGCGGTAGAGCATCGCCTTCACACGGCGGTCGGCTACTCGAAAAATTTATTCAGATACAATGACTTAATAGGTTATAGCTGAGCACTGTACGCAAACTGTCGGTCAGCCAACCTCGCGGATGGCGTTTCTGCCCTGTCCCCAGAATTCTAGAGCTTCGTCGGCGTAGACGTCGGGCATCAGGTGCGCATAGCGCTCGCACAGCACGACGCTCGACCAGTCACCGACCCTTTTGAGTAGCAGCAAGTCTTTATGCACCGCGTAATGCCACGAGGCCCACGAA
>CAXUCZ010000184.1:0-5246 GCA_964249675.1 uncultured Acetobacteraceae bacterium
GGAATAGCGCGCACCTCACGCCTCGCGACCCGCTCCCCATCGGGCTGTGCAGCCAGACGGACCTCAATGCGGCGGTGGCGCAGGCCAATGAGCGGCTGGTTCGCGAGGGGCGCGCGGTGCCGGCGCCGCCGATACCGGACACGGAAGAGGCAGCGTAGACCTGACGTCGAGGGCGCTGCCTCCGGTGAGGTCAAGGGGACGGCCTTGCCTTGCTACTCCGCCGCGACCTTGAAGCGTAGACGCTCGATCTGATCCTTCAGCCTCAACTTCTCAAGCTTGAGCTGAGCCAGCGCATGGTCATCCGGCTTAGGCCGGTGATCCTCCGCCTCGATGCGGGCGTCCAGGCTCGCGTGTCGCGTTTGCAGACTTGCTAAGCGTGTGCTCAGGCTCATGATGGCTCCTCGGATGATGTCAGCCAAAGGTGCTCGCGTCGGCCAGGTCGCCGAACCTCGATCCTAGACGCGTCCGATGCGGCGACGCCACTCCGAATGCTGCGTGGGAGCATATGGCTTGGCGGCGTCGGCGTGGTATGGAGCGCCATGCTGACCGACCGAGACTCGCTCCTGCGCAAGCTGCATGAGCTGCGCAGCGAACATCGGGACCTCGACACCGTCATCGCCCGTCTGGCCGATCAGAAGCTCGACCAGCTGCAGCTTCAGCGGCTCAAGAAGCGCAAGCTGCTGCTCAAGGACGAGCTGTCGTGGCTGGAAAGCCGCCTGATCCCTGACAGCATCGCGTGACGAGCTGATGCCGAGCCCGCTCGTTGGCATCATCATGGGCAGCCAGTCGGACTGGGCGACCCTGCGGCACGCCGGAGAGACGCTCGACGGGCTGCTGGTGCCGCATGAGACGCGGATCGTCTCCGCGCATCGAACGCCGGACCGGTTGCGTGAGTATGCCACGGGGGCGCGGGAGCGCGGCCTGCGCGTCGTCATCGCCGGGGCTGGCGGCGCGGCCCACCTGCCGGGCATGTGCGCGGCTTGGACCGAGCTTCCGGTGCTTGGCGTGCCGATGGAGACACAGGCGCTGCACGGTTTGGACAGCCTGCTCTCCATTGTACAGATGCCGGCCGGCGTACCGGTCGCGACGCTCGCCATCGGCCGAGCCGGCGCGATCAATGCCGCGCTGCTGGCGGCTGCCATCCTGGCCGCCGGCGATGCGGCGCTTGCCGAACGCCTCAGGGCTTGGCGAGCCGCCCAGACCGCCGCGGTGGCCGAGCGTCCGGCTGACTGATGCTCGACTTGCCGCTCAAGCCGCTGGTGGCGAACGCCACCATCGGCATCGTTGGCGGCGGCCAGCTTGGCAGGATGTCCGTTCTGGCTGCGGCGCGGCTGGGCTATCGCTGCCACATTCTGAGCGACGAGGCGGACAGCCCGGCCGGCCAGGTCGCGCATGGCGTGACCCTCGGCTCCTACGACGACCGGGCGAGCCTGCGCGCCTTTGCCGAGGCGGTGGACGTCGTCACCTTCGAGTTCGAGAACGTGAGCGCAACCGGGCTCGAGCTGCTGGCCTCGCTGCGGCCGGTGCATCCGTCGCCGGCGATCCTGCGCATCAGCCAGGACCGGGTGGTCGAGAAGACGCGAGTAAACGAGGCCGGCATCCCGACCGCGCCCTGGCGGGCCGTCGCCTCGCGCGCCGAGCTGACGGCGGCGGCGGCGGCGCTCGGGCTGCCGGCGATCCTGAAGACGACGCGGCTTGGCTACGACGGCAAGGGCCAGGCGCTGGTGCACGACGTCGCTTCGCTCGACGCCGCCTGGCGCCAGCTCGACCCGCGGCCATTGATCCTCGAGGGCCTGGTCGACTTCGCCTGCGAGATCAGCGTCATCGTCGCGCGCGGCGCGGACGGCCGGCTCGCTAGTTTCGATCCGGTGCTGAACCGGCACCGCGATCACATCCTCGACCTCACCTTGGCGCCGGCGCCGGTCGCTCCGGCGATCGCCGAGGCGGCGAGCGGGATCGCGCGCCGGCTGGCCGACGCGCTCGACCTCGTCGGGCTGCTGGCGGTGGAGATGTTCGTCGATTCGGAGGGTCGGGTGCTGGTCAACGAGATCGCGCCGCGGCCGCATAACTCGGGGCACTGGACGATCGACGCCTGCCCGGCCAGCCAGTTCGAGCTGCACATCCGGGCGGTTGCCGGGCTGCCGCTGCCGGTGGCGAGCCGGCATTCGGACGCGGTGATGAAGAACTTGGTCGGGCCGGAGGAGATGGCGCTATGGCCGCAGATCCTGGCGACGCCGGGCCTCATCCCGCATCTCTACGGCAAGGCGGAGGCGCGGCCAGGGCGCAAGATGGGGCATGTGACGCGGCTGTTTGCGCGCGATGCGTTGCCGGGCGAGTTCGGGATTGCGGCGGCTTTGGGCGAGGGGCTATGCCCCTCGACCCGATCAGCGGCGGAGCCTTCAAAATCCATCAGTTAAGAGAGCGGATGACACCACGCTTTCGTCTGTCGGCGTGACATGGGGTCTGGGGCCTCGCGGCCCCAGCGGGTCCAGGGCAGAGCCCTGGCCTTCCTTCCTCCCGCGCGCTAACTGACCCGGATGCCGAGCAGCAACGACATACGCGCAACCTTCCTCGACGCCTTTGCGCGCCAGGGCCATCAGATCGTGCCCTCCAGTCCGCTGGTGCCGCGCAACGACCCGACGCTGCTGTTCACCAATGCCGGGATGAACCAGTTCAAGGACGTCTTCACCGGCCAGGAGCGCCGGCCTTACAGCCGGGCCGCCTCGGCGCAGAAGGTGGTGCGGGCCGGCGGCAAGCATAACGACCTCGACAATGTCGGCTACACTGCGCGGCACCACACCTTCTTCGAGATGCTCGGCAATTTTTCGTTCGGCGACTACTTCAAGCCGCTGGCGATCGAGCTGGCCTGGACCCTGCTGACGCGCGAGTACGGCATCGCCGCCGACCGGCTGCTGGTCACCGTCTACAGCGAGGACGAGGAGGCGGCGGCGCTCTGGCGCCAGATCGCGGGGCTGCCGGACCGGCGCATCATCCGCATTCCGACCTCAGACAATTTCTGGCGGATGGGCGATGTCGGGCCATGCGGGCCGTGCTCGGAGATTTTCTACGACCACGGCGGGCAGGTCGCTGGCGGGCCGCCCGGCAGCCCGGACGAGGATGGCGACCGCTTCGTCGAGATCTGGAACCTGGTGTTCATGCAGTTCGTCGAGGAGCCGCCGGGCACGCGGGCGCCGCTGCCGCGACCCTCGATCGACACCGGCATGGGCCTCGAACGTTTCGCCGCCATCCTGCAGGGGGTGTCGGACAATTACGATATCGACACGTTCCGGGCGCTGATCGAAGCCTCGGCCGCGGCAACCGGCCAGAGGCCGGACGGGCCGTTCCGCAACAGCCACCGCGTGGTCGCCGATCACCTGCGCTCGACCTCGTTCCTGATCGCCGACGGCGTGCTGCCGAGCAACGAGGGCCGCGGCTACGTGCTGCGCCGGATCATGCGCCGCGCGATGCGGCATCTGCACATGATGGGCACGGACGGGCCGGTGCTGGACAAGCTCGTCCCCGCGCTGATCCGGCAGATGGGCGCGGCCTACCCGGAGCTTGGTTTGGCGGAGCGGCTGATCGAGGAGACGATGCGGCTCGAGGAGACGCGCTTCAAGGCGATGCTCGAGCGCGGCCTTGGGCTGCTGGCCGAGGAGACGTCGCGGCTGGGCGACGGGCGGGCGCTGCCCGGCGCCGTCGCGTTCAAGCTTTACGACACCTTCGGCTTTCCGCTCGACCTCACCCAGGACGCCTTGCGCGAGCAGGGCCGAACGGTCGATGTCGCCGGTTTCGATGTTGCGATGACGGCGCAACGCACGCGTGCGCGCGCGGCCTGGTCGGGGTCGGGCGATGCGGCGACCGACCGGCTATGGTTCGATTTGCGGGAGAGCGTCGGGCCCACCGAGTTCCTCGGCTACGAAACCGAGACGGCGCAGGCCGAGGTGCTGGCGATCATCGCCGCTGACGCCGCGGTGGGCGAAGCTGCGGCCGGCGAGACGGTCGGCATCGTGTTGAACCAGACGCCGTTCTATGCCGAGAGCGGCGGCCAGGTGGGCGATTCGGGCCGGCTTGTCGGCATGGACGGCCTGCAGGTCACGCTGCACGACACGCAGAAGAAGCTTGGCGACCTGTTTGTCCATTTCGGTCGCATCGATACGGGAACGTTGCGGCTCGGCGCCGCCGTCGAGGCGATCGTCGAGCATGCGCGGCGCGGCGCCATTCGCGCCCATCACAGCGCCACCCATCTGATGCACGAGGCGCTGCGCCGGCGGCTGGGGCCGCACGTCGCACAGAAGGGCAGCCTCAATGCGCCGGACCGGCTGCGTTTCGACGTCAGCCATACCAGGCCGATCACGCCGGAGGAACTGCGCGCCGCCGAGGCCGAGGTGAACGCGCGCATCCGAGAGAACACGCCGGTGACAACCCGGCTGATGACGCCGACGGAGGCGGTGGGGCAAGGCGCGATGGCGCTGTTCGGCGAGAAATACGGCGAGGAGGTGCGCGTCGTCTCGATGGGCGTCGGCAACGCGGCGAGGCCCGCCTACTCGATCGAGCTCTGCGGCGGCACGCATGTGAAGCGCACCGGCGACATCGGACTGTTCCGGATCGTGGCCGAGGCCGCGGTGTCGGCGGGCGTGCGGCGTGTCGAGGCGGTGACCGGCGCGGCGGCCGAGGCGATGTCGCTGGAGGCCGACCGGCGTCTTGCCGAGCTTTCCAGGCTGCTGAGGGCGAGCCCGGCGGAGCTGCCCGAGCGCGTCGGCACCTTGCTTGAGGAGCGCCAGCGTCTGGAGCGTCAGGTGGCTGATTTGCAGCGCAAGCTGGCGACCGGCGAGGGCGCGACGAGCAGCGAGATGGTCGGCGACGTGGCGCTCGCCGCGCGCAACCTCGGCGACGTGGCGCCGCGCGAGCTGAAAGGCATCGCCGAGGCCATCGGCGCGCAGGTGGGACACGGCATCGTGGCGCTGGTCTCGACGGCGGAGGGCAAGGCGAGCCTCGTCGTCGGCGTCTCGGAGGGGCTGACGAACCGTTTCAGCGCGGTGGAGCTGGCGCGACGCGCGAGTGCCGCTATCGGCGGCAAGGGTGGCGGCGGGCGGCCCACCCTCGCCCAGGCGGGCGGGCCGGACGGTAGCCGGGCCGACGAAGCGCTGGAAGCGGTGCGGCAGGCGATCGCGTCCGCTTGACGGAAGGCCAGGGCTCTGCCCTGGACCCGCTGGGGGCGGCGCCCCCAGGCCCGCATCCGTATTACC
>CAXUCZ010000185.1:0-5236 GCA_964249675.1 uncultured Acetobacteraceae bacterium
CTGCCCAAGCTCCAGCCCAAGCGTCACCACCTGCAGATGCACCCGGCCGTCCGGCCGCACCACCGCCACCTCGATCCCGTCCGCCCGCGGCAGCAGCGCCTGGTCCGGCACGATCAGCACGTGCGGGTCGGACGGCACGACGACGTGCACCTCGGCGAACGTCCCCGGCCAGATCGCACGCGTCGCGTTGTCGAGGGTGAACTCGGCGACGACGCTGCGCGACTGCTCGTTGAACGACTGGGCGCTGGTGCGGAACACCGCCTCGACCATCCGGCCCGGCAGCTGCGACAGCGACATCCGCGCCGTCAGCCCCGGCTTCAGCGCCCCGGCATACGGCTCGGGCACCGAGACGAACACCCGCAGCCGGCTGATGTCGGCCACCGTGAACAGCTCGCTCGTGCCGACACGCGCGCCGGCATCCCCGCCCGCCGGGGTCACGAAGTCGCCGACATCGGTGCGCCGCGAGGTGACCACGCCGTCGAACGGCGCGACGATGCGCTTGAACTGCTCCAACGCCCGGTAGCGCTGCACCTGATACTGCGCCGCCCGCACCTCGGCCGCCTGCGCCGCCGCATCGGCCACCTGCACGTCGACCTCCTGCTGCGCCACCGCCTGCGTGCCCGAGAGGCTCTGCCAGCGCCTGGCCGTCACCGCCGCCAACTGCAGCCGCGTCTGCGCCTCGCTCAGCCTGGCCTCGGCGACGGCGAACCGCTGGTCGAGCGCCGGCGTCGTGATGGTCGCCAGCACTGCCCCCTGCTTGACCTTGGCGCCGTAGTCGCTCGTCCAGTTGGCGACGTAGCCGGCAACCTGGGCGTAGATCGGCGCCTCGTTCCAGGCATTGATGTTGCCTGGCAGCTCGACGTCCTCGCTCGCCGGCCCATGCTGCGGCAACACGACGCTGACCGCAGGACGATCGTCCCCAGCCGGCGCGCCGGCCACTGCCGCGGGCCTCGGGCCGAAGACGTCCAGCCGCAAAGCCGCGCCAAGGCCGAGCACGCCGGCGAGCACGAGCACGCCAACCAGCACCCGGCGCCGCGACGTCATCGGCCGGCCACGATGCTGACAGGGTTCGGATCGTCACGGCGTCGCATGCGGCCTTATGTGCACCGCGGCGAGACGCGTCCAATGAAATGGCCTCCACATCGTCGTGAGGCAGGCCTGAGCGCAGGAAGCAAGGCAAGGGGCGTTGCCCGTGGACCCCATCAAAGCGCCGCTTTGAAAACGCCACATGGGACGATGCGGCGGCCGTGCTAACGCTTGGATAGGCCAAGCGCCGGCAATGGCGCCGCATCTTGCCTATCGGCAAGAATCTCGTAACCTATTGACTCTACATCTTTTAGGTTTTTACCGCGGCTTCCCGGCGCGGCGCCGCGCCGTCACGCGCAAGCTCCCCGCGCCAGCCGATCTTGCCGTATTTGGGCCTGTCCCACCATCTTGGGTGCGGTAGTCCGACGGCGGCTTGGCCGCTCTTAAGGGAGGTCGCTTGATGACGACGCTGGCGGACATCATCACTGGCCTGGCCTCGGACGCCGGCTCCTGGCGCATCGAAGCGCCGGAGGATTGGCTGCAGGGCCGCACGCTCTATGGCGGCCTGGCGGCGGCGCTCGCCGTCGAGGCGGCGCGTCGCCTGGCGCCGGAGCTCGGCCCGCTACGCTCGGCGCAGTTCGCCTTCGTCGCCCCTGCCGCCGGCCGGCTGACGATCACGCCGCGCATCCTCCGCCGCGGCCGCTCGGTGACCTTCGTGGCGGTCGACGTGCTGAGCCCGGCCGACGAGGTGGCGACCCGGGCGCTGCTGTGCTTCGGCGCCGCCCGCCCATCCGCCCTGTCGCACCGCGCCCTGCCGATGCCGACCGTCCCGCCCCCCGAGGCCTGCCCCGCGCTGCTGGGATCGGGTGAAAGACCGGTCTTCCTGCAGCACTTCGACGCCCGCGCGACCGGCGAGGCCCGCTTCGGCGCCGGCCACCCTGAGCCGACGATCACCGCCTGGTTCCGCCACCGCGACGCCGCCGGCGTCGATGCCGTGGTGGCGCTGATCGCCCTCGGCGACGTCTCGCCGCCCGCCCCCCTGGTCATGCTCGATCGCCTCGTCCCGATCAGCACCATGACCTGGGCGCTGGAGCTCGGCCCGCAGCCGGCCCGGGGCGGCGGCGGCTGGCGGCTGATCGAGCTGGTCGGCGAGCTCATCGCCGACGGCTACGCCGCCGAGCGCATCACCATCTGGGCCGAGGACGGCACGCCGCTGATGACCGCCCGCCAAAGCGTCGCCATCTTCGCCTAGGCAACGGCACCCGCCGGAAGCGCGTCGTCGCACGGTCTTCCAAGGTCGATCCGTCTGGCGCCGCTCAAGCAGACGCGTCCGGCAGGTCGATGACCGGCAGCCTGCGGATGGCCCGGAGCGTGCGGCTGCGCGCAGCGACGAGCGTCAGCACGGTGCAGCCGAGGCCGGCGAAGGCGAGGGTGGCGCGAAGGCCGACATGCTCCCCAAGCCAGCCGCCGATCAATGCTCCGGGAATGCCGGGCAAGGTGATCAGCCAGCGCATGATGCTCGTCATCCGGCCCAGAAGCGGGGTCGGGGTCAGTGCCTGTCGAACGGCGATGAAGTTGATGAAGATCGTCAGCGCCCCGAAGCCGAACAGGGCAAGGCTCGCCGGAAACAACACCAGGCCCAGCGGGCCGGCCGGAGCGCCGGCCAGCAGCAGCCAGCCGAAAGCGGAGCTGGCGAACCCGATCGTGAGGCACGAGCCGGGACCGAAGCGACGGCCGAGGCGCTCGCTGGTCAGGCTCGCCAGCACGGTTCCGAAGCCGAGGCAGACATAGGACAGGCCGACGCTCGAGCCGCTCATGCCGAGAATGCGCGTCGCAAACAAGATGTTGGCGCTGACGGCCGCGTTGAAGCAGAGCTCCCACACCGCCACGAAGCCGGCCAGCTTCGGCAGCGACGGGTGGCGGGCGACGAAACGCAAACCCTGCATAAGATCTGCGACGAAGCGGCCGGTCGCCAGGGAGAGCCGCTCGTCGAGCCGTATGCCGGCCAGGAGTGCCGCCGATCCCAGCAGGAGCAGGGCGGTGGCCAGAAGCGCAAGCTGCGCTCCGAGCAACCGGATCAAAACTCCGGCGACGCCGGGCCCGGCGATCTCGGCGCCGGAGTTTGCAAGCGCGTTCTTCGCGTTGGCCTCGATCAGCCGGTCGCGCTCGACGATCCGCGTCAGGACAACCTGGGACGCGCTGCCCGCGGTCGTGTTCACGAGACCGACGACAAACGCGACGGCATACAGCCAGTCGACCGAGAGCACGTGGCTCCAGCGGGCAAACGGCACGCTGGCCGCCGCCGCCAGCACGAGCTCGCCGCCCACGGTGAGCGGCAGCTTGCGGACGCGGTCGATCCAGACGCCGGACGGGAGCGACAGCAAGCCGAAGGGCAGCAGCTCCATCGCGGTGAGGATGCCCATCTGGCTCGGCGAGGCATGCAGGAAGACGGCCGCCGTCAGCGGCAAGCCGAGAATCATGATCTGCGTCCCGAACGAGCTCGTCAGCACGGACACCCACAGCCGCCGGAACGAGCGGTCGCGCAGCAGGTCGGTCGGAGCAAGGGCGAGCCGGCTCGACCATGCCGCCGCAGCGGGCTTCAGGCGTGCGTTAGTCATCGACGACCATCAGCTGTCTCGAAAGGCTCAGGCCGCCAAGCAGCGCGGCACGACAGCAACGCTCCTGCGGACAGGTCGTCATACCGACGTGTTGGTCCACGAGAACACGTCATCGCGCAGGATTGTCGCAGCCGCTCGTCCAGCGTCGGTCCTCTTCGGCCGTGAGAACGCGGCCGGCGGCCTCTATGACGATCCCGATCCGCGTCGCGCCGTCCGCACGTGGCCGGCCGGCTCGAGCCTCCGCCACGGGAGGCGCGCGGCCGATCCGCAGCGCGTGTCCCAGGATCAGCCGGCGACCATGCTGACGGCGCCGGCCGTGGCGACGCCAGCGCGCGACGACGGCCCTCGTCGGCCACCAGGACGCGCCGGATCGGTGGCGCTCCCGCCAGGTCGCACGTCGCCGGCCGGCTCGATCGACCGCCGTCACCGCCAGGGCTGAGGTCAACCGGGAGCGGTCAGCAAGAAGCGCTCGGCCGCCGGCGCCTCCCCGCTTGAGCGGGGGCTGGCGATCACCATGCCGATGGTGCCGGCGGTTGTGACGCAAGAGACGGGGCAGTGCTCCTCATCGGCCACAAGGACGCGCCCGGCGTCCGTGGCGGTGCCACCAGGTCAGCATCCCGCCGGCCGGCTCAAGCGGGTCCATCAAGGCCAGATCGTTCAACCGGGCGACTGGCACCACAGGAAGCGCTCGGCCGCTCCGCATCGCCCCTCGCGAGCCAGTCGAGGCAGGCCGGCGATCGTGCCGACGGTGTCCGCCGTGGCGACGCGGACGCGGCGGTGCGCCTCATCGGCCACTCGGACGCAATTGGCGCCGATGGCGGTCCCAGCAGTCGGCGCGTCGTCGGCCGACTCAAGCCGCCATCGAGGCCGGGCTAGGATCCCGCGGCTTGGCCCGTCGTCGGCCGGCCGAGCGATCGCGCCCGGGCGTGCGGTCAAGCCGCACTGGACATCCACCGGAAGTCGATACGGCCGATCGACACCGCGTCCCCAGAACAGCCGACCATCGCCGATCACCTGGCCAAGTCGATTTCGCAAGAGCAGCGATGCGCAAAGGCGGCTGCGGTCCTGTCAACAACGGGAACCTAGCCGCGACATTGACCGGTCCTGCCGCTCGACGACTCGGCAAACGTCTTGCTCGGCCGCCAGCCAGGCCGAGCCTCCGCGCGTACGCCTTGCGGCCAGCATCAGCAGGGTGCCGCCGCTGCGCCACGCTCCCGTGTCGGCAATACCATAATGACGGCACACGCCGGATGCAGCGACGCGTGCTCGACCACAGGCTGATCGGGTGCCGCGCCGGTCGCCAGGCGCCGGTCGCCGGGCGCCGGTCGCCTACCGGGCGGCCAGCAAGCCTGGCAAGCGCGCCAAACCCGACAACCCGTCATCAAAGCGGGCGATCACCAACCCCCATCCCTGTCGGAATGGCAACCGAAGCTGGCCGTTAATCAGCAGGCGTTGCCGACGGATCAGTAGGCGTAGCCCGGCGGCGGTGGCGGCGGCGGCGGCGGATAATAGGGGCGCGGCGGCGGTGCCGGGGTCGTCGCAGCGCCGCCGGCGGCGCCCAGCGCGCCACCGGCGAGAGCGCCGATCGCCGC
>CAXUCZ010000186.1:0-5231 GCA_964249675.1 uncultured Acetobacteraceae bacterium
GCCTGGCGCCGACCGGCGCGGCTGGTGCACGAGGTCTGGGCGCCGTCGCGCTTCACCGCCGCGGCGCTGGAGCCGCTGCATCCCGGCCGGGTGCGCCTGGTGCCGCTGCCGCTCGCCGCCTGTCCGCCGGTCGCCGCGCCCCTGGGCCGCGCCGCCTTCGATCTGGCTGACGGCGTCGTCGTGGTGCTGGTGTCATTCAGCCTGGCCTCCTCCTTCGCCCGCAAGAACCCGCTCGCCGCCATCGCCGCCTTTCGCCAGGCCTTCGGCGTCAGGGCCGACCGCCTGCTGCTGCTCAAGGTCGGCCAGCCCGGCCACGCCCCGGCCGACATGCAGGCGATCGCCGAGGCGGTCGACGGCGCCGCCAACATCCGGATCATGACCGCAACCCTCGGCGAGGCCGAACGGCACGCGCTCACCGCCGCCTGCGACATCGTGCTGTCGCTGCATCGCAGCGAAGGCTTTGGCCTCGTGCCGGCGGAGGCGATGCTGCTCGGCCGCCCGGTCGTCGCCACCGACTGGTCGGGCAGCACCGACTTCCTGGATGCGGGCACCGGCATGCCGGTGCCCTACACGCTGGTGCCGGCATGCGACCCTCGCGGCGTGTTCGAGGCGCCAGGCGCCGTCTGGGCCGAGGCCGACAGCGCCGCCGCCGCCGCCAGCCTCAGCCGGCTCGCCGACGACGCGGCGCTGCGCCACCGGCTCGGCGAGGCGGGACGGCGCGCGGCGACCAACCGCCTGTCCGACGCGCCGTTGCTCGCCGCCCTCGCCGGCGCCCGATGCGGCTGCTGATCTGGCAGTGGGGCCGCTTCGGCGCCGGCCCGCGCGTCGCGGCCGAACTCGCTCGCGCCTGCAGGGCACTGCCGGACGTGCAGGTGGTGCTCTCGCTCGCCGAAGGCGCGGAGATCATGCGCGGCCCGGCGCCGCCCTGCTCCGAGCTGCCGATGCGCACCTACGCGGGCGTCGCGAGCTTTGCCGCCCGCCTGCTCGCCATGCCCCAGCTCATCCCCAAGCTCGCCAGCCGGCTCGAGGCGCTCGGCATCACCGCCGCGCTCTGCGCCATGCCCGGCCCGCTCGACCTCGCGATGGGCACCGCCCTGCATCGCGCCGGCCGCCGCTTCGCCCTGATGGTGCACGACGCCGACCCGCATCCCGGCGACGGCTTCCCGCTGCAGATGCAGCTGCAGCGCCGGCTAATCGGCCAGGCCGATGCCCTGGTCGCGCTCTCCGCCCACGTCGCCACACGGCTGCGGCAGACCGGCGCCGCGGCCAACAAGCCGCTGCTGCGGTCCGGCCTGCCCCCCTTCGTCTTCGCCGCCACGCCGCCGCCGCCTCCTGGCGCCCATGCCGGCCCGTTCCGTCTGCTCTCCTTCGGCCGGCTGCTGCCCTACAAGGGATTGGACCTGCTCGCCGACAGCCTCGACGCCCTCGGCCCGCGCGCCGACCTCGTCGTGCGCGTCGTCGGCCAGGGCCCCGGCAGCGCCGCACTCACCCGCCTCGCGGCCATGCCGAACGTGACGCTGGAAAACCGCTGGGTGCCCGAAGTCGACGTCGCGGACCTGCTCGGCTGGGCCGACGGGCTGGTGCTCTCCCACCGCGAAGCCAGCCAGAGCGGCGTCGCCGCGGCCGCCATCGCCGCCGGCCGCCGCGTGGTGGCGACGCGCGTCGGCGGCCTGGTCGAGCAGCTTGGCGACGAGCCGCTGGCGACACTCTGCGAACCGAACGCCACCGCGATCGCCGCCGCCATCGCCGGCATGGCCGCGCTCCCGCACCGCGACGAGCCCGGCGGCGATCCCTGGGCAGCCTGGCAGCAGGTGGCCGCGACCCTTGTTGCCGATCTCGCCCGGGTCATCGGGTGAGCGACTGTTCGCGACGACCAAGCAAGGCAGCGCCGATGCTGGCACAAACGACGGCCTGAGCCCGGAGGCAAGTGGTTTTTCAGAGGCAGAGCCTCCGGTCTTTCCTAAGACGGAGGTGGTGTTAAACTCCTGCAAGGCGGCTCGCATCGTCATCGTGACCGACCAGATCAAGGATAGTTGAAACGGGCGGACGAACGACGATGCTGGTGCTGAGGCGACAAGGCTGGGCTCTCCCGGAGAGCGCGGTCACCCCGGAACAGGCAGTGCTTGGCCGCCGCCAGGTGCTGCGCGCCGGCGCCGCAGGGCTCGGCCTCGCCGCGGCCGGCTCCTTGCTGCCGCATGCCGCCGCCGCAGCGTCCCGCCCGCAGGCGGCGCCGACCAGCGACCCGCGCTTCATGGTCACCCGGCCGCTCACCCCCGAGGCGGACGCCACGACCTACAACAACTACTATGAGTTCGGCGACGACAAGGACATCTGGCAGGCCGCCCAGAAGCTCAAGATGGCGCCCTGGTCGGTGCGCTTCGAGGGCATGGTGGAAACGCCACGCACCGTCGCCCTGGACGACCTGCTGCGCGCCATGCCGATCAGCGAGCGCATACTGCGCCATCGCTGCGTCGAGGCCTGGGCGATGACCGTGCCCTGGACCGGGTTCCCGCTCAATAGCCTGGTGGCCTACGCCAAGCCCCTCGCCAGCGCCAAATACGTGACCTTCACCACCGCCCAGCAGCCCGACGTGATGCCCGGGCTGCAGAGCGCCGTCTACCCGTTCCCCTACCTCGAGGCGGTCACCATCGCCGAGGCCGCCAACGACCTGCCGTTCATCGCCACCGGCCTCTACGGCAAGCCGCTCGATCCGCAAAACGGCGGCCCGATGCGGCTGTTGCTGCCCTGGAAATACGGCTTCAAGTCGGCCAAGGCGCTGGTCACTATCGGCTTCACCGACAAGCAGCCGGTCAATTTCTGGCAGGCGATCAACCCGGACGAGTACGGCTTCTGGGCCAACGTGAACCCAGCCGTGCCGCATCCGCGCTGGAGCCAGGCCAGCGAGCGGCTGATCGGCACCGGCGAGCGGGTGCCGACGACGATCTACAACGGCTACGGCGACTTCGTGTCCTCGCTCTACACCAACCTGCAGTCCGAGAAGCTCTATAGGTGATGGCGATGCGCGTGTTCATCAGCCTGGCCGCCGCCTTCCTCGTGCTCGCCTTCGGCGTGGCCGTGCTCGGCCCCGGCATGTCGCTCGGCGAGGTGCTGCTCGCCACCGACGAGACCCTGCTTGCCAGCCTGCAAGACGTCGCCCGCACCTGGCTGCCCGGCGGCGCCTGGCTGCATATCGTCATACCGGTGCTGATCCGACCTGCCTGGCTAGTGCCGATCAGCTGCGGCCTGGTCTGCGGTGGCGTTGCATTGAACCTGGGTTCGAGGGGAAAGCCCTCGCCGACACGGCGGCGGCGGAGTTAAGGCCAGGAGCTCTGCTCCTGGACCTCGCTGGGGCCCGAGGCCCCAGACCCCGACCGTCGCTGTGAGCGCGTCCTCTTGCTTGGCGACGCCAATCAAAACGTTCTCGCAAGGCATCGATCTCGCCAGTACAGCGCAACTTAAAAGTTGATCTTAAAGGCTTCGCCGTTAATCGGGTCCAGGGCGGAGTGAGTTAAGGGTTCCGACTGTGCGACGCGCAGTTGGAAAGGCTCACGGAGGGGACGCCCCTGGCCTTACTGCAAAAACTCAAACGCCTGCTCCAGGTCGGCGATCAAGTCCTCGACGTCCTCGAGGCCGATATGGAACCTCACCATCGTGCCCTGGTGCCGCAGCGCGGCGCTGCGGGTGATGATGCCGGTGGTCGGCAGCACCAGGCTCTCGTAGCCGCCCCAGGACGCGCCGATGCCGAACAGGCGCAGCGCGTCGGTCATCGCGTCCGCCTGCGCGACGCCGATCTCCGGCTGGAAGACGACGCCGAACAGGCTCGGCGCGCCGGTGAAGTCGCGTTTCCACAGCGCGTGGCCGGCGGCGCCGGGCAGGGCAGGGTGCAGCACCTCGGCGACCTCCGGCCGGCCGGCGAACCAGTCCGCCATTGCGATCCCGGCCTGCTGCTGGTGCGCGAGCCGCACGCCGAGGGTGCGCAGGCCCCGCAGCGTCAGCCAGCAATCGTCCGGGCTTGCATACTGCCCGAGCTCGAGGACGGCCGCCCGCATCCGGCGCGCGTGCTCGGGCGCGGCGGTGGTGATGGCGCCGAGCAGCACGTCCGAGTGGCCGCCGGCGTATTTGGTCAGCGCCTGGATCGAGACGTCGACGCCGTGGCGGAACGGCTGGAAGCAGTGCAGCCCCCAGGTGTTGTCCATCAGCACGCTCGCACCCCGGGCATGCGCCAGGGCGGCGAGCGCCGGCACGTCCTGCAGCTCGAAGCTGTGGCTGCCCGGGCTCTCCAGGAACAGCACCTTTGTCGTCGGCCGGAACAGCTCGGCCAGCGCGTCGGCGCCGATCACCGGGTCATAGTAGGTGGTGGCGATCCCGAGACGGGCGAGCATGCGGTCGCAGAAGCTGCGGCTCGGCCCATAGACGCTGTCCGGCATCAGGCAGTGGTCGCCGGCGGACAAGCAGCCGAGCAGCGGCACGGTGACGGCGGCGAGCCCGCTGCCGACAATTTGGCAGTGGGTGCCGCCCTCGATGGCGGCGACCGCGTCCTCGAGCGCGAAGTGGGTCGGCGTGCCGCTCAGCCCGTAGGTGAGCAGCCGCTCATGCGGCCGTCCGGCAAGCGCGCGCCGCTGCGCCATGCTCTCGTAGAGCACCGTCGACCCGCGATGCACCGGCGGATTAACCAGCCCATGGCTCCGCGTGCCCGCCCGTCCCAGATGGATCAGTTGAGTGTTGAAGCCGGCTTCTTCCTGATGGCGGTCCAGGGGGCCCCGCCCCCTGGTGGGGTCAAGGGGCAAAGCCCCTTGCTCTTCCTGCGACGCCCACTCCGTCCAGGACCCATCGTAAAGCGCCCCCTCCGGCAACCCCGCGACCACCAGCCCAAGGCTGAGCACCGCCGCGCTGATGCCGCTGCCGCAGGTGGTGACCACCGGCTGCTCGGCGGTGACGCCGGCTGCGCCAAAGCGCGCCCGCAGCTCGCCCGGCGGCAGCATCAGCCCGTCCGGCCCCAGCAGGGCCGCATAGGGCAGGGAGCGGCTGCCCGGAATGTGGCCGCCCGGCAGTCCGGGGCGCGGCTCGGGCTCGCTGCCGTCGAAGCGGCCGGCGCTGCGGGCGTCGAGCACCAGCGCCTCGCCGCTCGCCAGGTTGGCGCGCATCGCCGCCAGGTCGCGGACCCGCTCGGGCTGCAGCCTGGCGGCGAACCGCCCGCGCGGCATCCCCGGCCCGTCGCCCTGGTCCAAGGC
>CAXUCZ010000187.1:0-5228 GCA_964249675.1 uncultured Acetobacteraceae bacterium
TCTCGTCAAACGCGCCCACCCAGTTATAGGCGGCCGAGCCGAACACCAGACAGCTTCGGCCGGGCGGCTCGCTGGTCTCCTGCGGCGGCTGACAGAGCAGCAGGCCGGGAGCCTCCTGCCGCAGCATGGCGGCGACGAGCTGGTCAAGGCCGCCGGGTTGGAAGGCAGCCTCCTCGTCAAGCAGGATGGTCGCCTCGCAGCCATCCGCGAAAGAGGCAAGGATTGCCTCGTTGCGAGCAGCCGATGTCGATGGCGCCGTGGCATGCAGCCACATCGTGCAGGCGCGCTGTGCGGCGATGCCGGCGAACAAGCTGCGCTCAGCCGTGGTCGCCTGAGCGGCGACATACCAACGCACGGGCAGCGTGGTCGCGCTACGGCAGCGTTCGAGCAAGGCGCGCAAATCGGTCTCGGCTCGAACGACGACCCCCAAACCGAGACGCATGGCTTCTATCCCCGGATTTGCTCGTTATCGTCGTTGCGGTCCGCCGTCGATGCAGTCCTTTAGCGTCCGGATCTTGGCATCTTCGGATTAACTGTTACTGAATGTTAGCCGATCGGCGCGACGCGGTTTGCTGGCCTCGAACACAGTTAGATGCGTTTCAAACGACGTCGAGGTTCACCCTGCATAGTGTCAGCTGTTTGAGTCTTTGGCGACGCCCGCCGTTTGCGGCGGCGATGATCGCGGCAGCCCTGCTTCCCATCGCCACCCGCGCCACCCACGCAGTGCCGCTCGAGCTTGGCATCGTGGACGCGGAAAACGCGCAGTATCAGAGCCCCGAAATCCTGCGATCGCACTTCAAGACCTATCTCTCGCTCGGCGCCACCACTGTGCGCGCGCCGGTCAGCTGGTCCGATCAGGAAGTCGCGCCCGGCCGTTGGCGTGACGCCACGTGGCTTGGCTACATGCGTCTTGCGGCCGCCTCGGGCCTGCGGCTCAGCCTAGACATGGAGACGATCGCCGCGCCGCCGGCCTGGTTCATCGCCGCTCATCCGGACGCACGCCTCGTCGATCAGAACGGCGTCACCACGGGCACCCAGATGGTCAGCTACTGGTATCCCGGCCTGCATGCGCTGGTGCACGACCAGGCGGACAGGATCCTGGCCATGCTGCAGTCTGGCGGCGTGCTGCCGAGCGTCACCACCGTGGTGGCGTCGCTCGGACCCGCCGACGAGCCGATCTACCCGCCGCAATGGGTGCTCGGCCCCAATGCCGCCCCACCCGGCTTCTGGTGGTTCGACGTGCATGCCGAAGCTGATTTCCCCCGCGCGATGGCGGCCAAATACGCCACCATCGAGGCCGCAAACGCAGCCTGGGGGACGCGCTATGCCAGCTGGTCGGCGGTGGCGCCGCCTCGACCCGGCGCGGCCGGCAAGTTCTGGGAAGACACGCTCGATTGGTACCGCGACACCAAGCGCGCCTTCGTGCGCTGGCAGGTGGCGGACACCCAGACGCTGGTACGTAAATACTGGCCGCGGGACGCGCCCGCAGTGACGATGCCGGTGCCCGGCACGCATGTCCCGCCGGCCGAGTGGCAGCAGGCGCTCCGCAGCGGCTCAAGCGCTGATCCGCTGATCGTGCAGATGAACGATACCGATATGCTGATCGACGTCGCCATCGCCGACGGCGCTGCGCTGCACTTCACAGGCATGCCGTCCGGCGAGGAGCTCCAATATATCCGCGCCCGGCTCAGACAGGCAGGCAGCCGCACGCGGCTGTCCGGCGAGACGGTGGGCCAGGCGACTGTGGCCGCCGACGCCTCCGAGCTTGCCTCGGAGGTTCTGGGCAGCAGCCTGGACGGCTTCGACTATCTCTACGGCACAGCACTGTTTGGTCCCGACCACCTGAGGCCGAACGCAGACATGGCGCCCGTCTCCAGCATGCTGGGCCGCTTGGCGGGCGCCGATGTCGCATCGCGGGCCAGCCTCTCGATACCCGTCAACTTCAACTTGGTGCAGGGTGGCTGCGTCGACGTCGCTCCTGCCTCCGCGACACGATTGTGCCTGTCCGCCACCGGACAGCTGCAACTGCAGCGTGGCGCGACGACGCTCTGGGCCTCACCATCGCCGCCTCAGTCCTGCCCGGCCGGTCAGGCCTGGACGATGACCTGCCGGGCCTCATTCCAGGGCGACGGCAACCTCGTGCTCTACGACGGCGCCACGCCTTACTGGAACACGGCCACAGGCGGCAGCGCGGCCGTCGCGTTGCAGGCGCAGGCGTCGCCGCCCTACCTGTCGCTCACCGCGGCAACCGGCTCGGTCGTCTGGAGCAGCGGCGAATAGCCGGCTAAAAAGCGTCACGCGGCCGGTGCAGGGGCGGGACGCCAGACCGCCGCCGCGACAGCGGCCACCGCGTAGAGCGCGCCACCGATCGCGGTGATCCAGAAGCTGCTCGGCCAGTCGCTATACCAGGCGCAGATGATGCCGGCCCAGGCCTCCGCGATCGCCAAAGCGGCAGCGCCGAGCAGGCCGGGCCAGAAGCGGCTGGTCAAACGCTGCGCCGTCGCCGCCGGCGCCACCATCAGGCTGAAGACCAGCAGCACGCCGACGATCTGCACAGAGCCGGCTGTCGCGAGCGCCACGATCGCCAGGAACAGCAGTGACACCACGCGGGTCGGCACGCCGCGCGCCTCGGCGATGTCCGGCTGCAGGCTGGCAAACAGCAGTGGCCGCATGATCGCCGCCAGCGCCGCAAGCGTGACCACGGCGACGCCGATCAGCGTGACCAGGGTCGCATGATCGACGCCGAGAACGTTGCCGAACAGCAGCGCGGTGGCTTGACCGGCGGATGTGACAAAGAAGTGCAGACACAGCAGGCCCAGCCCAAGCGAGACCGCGAGCACGATGCCGATGGCGACGTCCCGGCCAGCCAGGCGCTCGCCCAGGGCGCCCATCGCCATGCCGGCGGCAAGCGTCGCCCCGATCAGGCCCGCCAACGGCGGCCAGCCTAGCAGCAGCGCAACGGTGGCGCCGGTGAAGCCGACATGCGAGAGCGCATGGCCGGCGAAGGTCTGGCTGCGCAGCACGAGAAAATAGCCCGAGAGGCCGGCGACCAATCCCACCAGGCCGGCGGCGGCGAACGCGTTGCGCATGAACTCGTAATGGAGCAAATGGCCTCAGAGGAGTGACGCCAGGGCCGCGCCCTGAACTGACGACAGGCTCGCCGCCTGACAAACCCGATCGTGCCGGAGCCAAGGGACGCGGGACTTGCGATTGATCAATAGCAGCCCTGCCGTCCCGCGATCACCAGCGTCCGGCCGGCGTGCCGAACCACGTTCATCGGCGCCCCGTAGAGCGTCGACAGTATCGGCTCGGTGATGACGTCATCGACTGTCCCGATCATCGCCTGTCGCTGACCAATGCAGAGCACGCGATCCAATGCCCCGAGCAGCGGCGTCAGCTCATGTGCGCTGAAGACGACCGCGATGCCCAAACGGCGCTGCAGCCGGCGCACCAGCCCGACCATCGCGTCCTGATGGTGCGGATCGAGGCTCGCGAGCGGCTCGTCAAGCAGCAGCAACTCCGGCTCGCCGAGCAGCGCCTGAGCCAGCAGCAGCCGCTGCCGCTCGCCGCCGGACAACGTGCTGAGTGGCCGGTCGGCGAGATGGGTCGCCGCCACGACGTCGAGCGCCCGCTCGATCGCCCGCTGTTTGGTCGGCCCGAGCAGCGGCAGCCCCCAACGATGACCGTCGCTCGCCGCCCGCATTACCGTGCGTCCGGTCAGCGTTAGAGTTGCCAGGCCACGCTGCTGCGGCAGGTAGGCGATCCGCCGGTCGCCGCGGCGCGCCGGACGTCCAAGCACCTCGATCCGTCCGGCTGTCGGCCGCACCAGCCCGAGCACGCCGCGCAGCAGCGTCGTCTTGCCGGCTCCATTGGCGCCGACCAGGCCGACGAACTCACCCTGGTCGATGCGCAGGTCGACACGGTCCAGGACGATCCGGCCGCCCTGGACGAGGCTCACGCCGGCGAACGCGATCGCCGGCCCGGTCACCGTCCGGCTGCCGACAAGGCCCGGCCGAGAGCGTCGAGTTGCCCAAGCATCCAGGACTGGTAGGTTGTGCCGGGCGGCTCTGTCTCGCTGATGCCGATAGCCGGAATGTGGTTGGCCTCAGCCATCGTCCGCAGCCGCATCGCGGCGCTGTCGCTTGCCTGCCGGTTGTAGATCATCAGCTTGACAGCATGCGTGCGCAAGTCAGCCTCGAACGCGGCAACGTCGCCAGGCGCTGGCTCGGCGTTGTTCATAACGGCACGTTGGAAAGTCTCATTGCGCATGGCTAACCCCAAAGCGGCCGCCATCAGGCCGAAGGCCGGCTCGGTCGCGGTGACGGGCGTTCCGGCGTAGCGTCGGCGCAGCGCGGTCACCCGAGCGGCAATCGCATCAAGGCTTAGTTCGACGCCGGCGAGCCGAGATGCCAGCTGAGTGCGTTGGCTCGGCGCGGCCCGCGTCATCGCGGAGGCGAGCGCGCGTGCGACAATCGGCATCGTTCGCGGATCGTACCAGAGATGCGGGTTCGCGCCCCTGGGCACGCCCAAAAGCGCCGCGACGTCGATCAGCTGCCGGGACGGCGAGGGCGATGCCGCCAGCAACGCCGCCATCCAGGGGTCGTAATCGGCGCCGTTCTCGATCGCTATGTCGGCGTCGGCAAGCGCTCGAGCGACTGAAGGGCTGGCTTCGAACAGGTGCGGGTCCTGATCGGGGTTGTTGAGGATGGAGCGGGTGATGGCAACGTCACCGGCGACCTGTCCGGCGATGTCGGCATAGAAGTTTTCCGCTGCTACGACGTGCAGCTTGTCGGCGCCCTGCGCGGTTGAGGCGAGAAGGACAACGATGGCGGGCAGGCAGCGCAGAGCACGCGCCGGCTTGACTAGGCGTCGCATGATCGGTCCTAGGTCACCATGACGGTAGTGTTATACTGTTGCATGAGCAGGCGACAGACAAGCCAGCGTCCAAGTGTCGGCCGCTCACACCGCACGTCCGAGCGGACGCTGTCGCGCCGCTGCTGACACCATGCCGCCGTGAACGTCCTGGGCTCAGGCATCCAACTCCGGATAGTGTCGGAAGACGTCCTCCTCGCTGAACGGAACTCGTCGCGGCGAGGCCAGGTAGGTCGCCACGTGGGGCAGGCCGCCGACATGCTGGTGGATCAAGCCGAGGCCGCTCCAGATGCGATGGAACTCCGCCATGGCCTTGGGAAATGCGTAGGTGAGCCCCTCGACCACCTGCAACAATG
>CAXUCZ010000188.1:0-5105 GCA_964249675.1 uncultured Acetobacteraceae bacterium
CCAAGGACAGCGTGGAGAAGATGACGCTCGGGCTGCAGAAGCTCGCCGGCGAGGACCCGTCATTGCGGCTCAAGACCGACCAGGAGACGGGGCAGACCATCCTTTCGGGGATGGGCGAGCTGCACCTGGAGATCATCATCGACCGGCTGCGTCGCGAGTACAACGTCGAGGCCAATATCGGCGCGCCGCAGGTGGCGTATCGCGAGACGATCAGCAAGCCGCACACCCAGACCTACACCCACAAGAAGCAGTCGGGCGGGTCGGGGCAGTATGCCGAGGTCAAGATCGTGTTCGAGCCGCGGGCGCGCAACGAGGGCATCCTGTTCGAGAACAAGGTCGTCGGCGGAACGGTGCCGAAGGAGTACGTGCCGGCGGTGGAGAAGGGGATCCGCGTGCAGGCCGAGACGGGGGTGCTGGCCGGCTTTCCGACCGTGGACTTCAAATACACGCTGATCGACGGCAAGTATCATGACGTGGACAGCTCGGCGCTCGCATTCGAGATCGCGTCGAAGGCATGCTTCCGCGAGGGCATGAAGCTCGCCGGGCCGCAAATTCTCGAGCCGATTATGGACGTTGAATGTACAACGCCCCAGGATCACGTCGGCGACGTCGTCGGAGACTTGAACCGGCGGCGCGGGACTATTCAGAGTCAGGAGAGCGCCGGGTCCACGGTGACGGTGCGGGCGCAAGTGCCGCTGAAGGAGATGTTCGGCTACATCTCGCATCTGCGGTCGATGACCAAGGGGCGGGCGTCGTTCACCATGCAGTTCCATCATTACGATCCGGTGCCGCGCAACGTCGCCGATGAGATCACGGCAAAGTCGCGCTGAGGGGATTGCTGCTCGCGGCCCTGCTGCTGCCCGGGCTAGGCGGGGCGGATCGTCGGGTCGGGGTCGATGAGGCGACCGCCCCTTGGCGGTCGGTCTTGAAGGTGCAGACGGAACTCGGGGTGAAGTGCTCCGGGTTTCTGATAGCGCCGGCGGTGGCGGTGACGGCGGCGCATTGCCTGTGGATCGGCCGGGTGCGGCGGTTCATCCGGCCGGGCGAGGTGCATGTGCTCGCCGGCTATCGCGACGGCGTCTATCGGGCGGCGACGGTGGCGCGCACGGTCGGCCTGGCGGCAGGCTACAACCCACTCGACGAGGGCGGAACGGCGGGCTCCGACGTCGCCGTGCTGGCGCTGGTCGCGCCGCTAGGTGAGGCGGTCGGCCGGGCGGACGGGCGGGCGCTCACCGGCACGGCGGCGATGCTCGGCGGGTTTGGACAGGACCGGGCGCAGCGCATCGATGCCGACCTGCGCTGCCATCTGACCGGGGTCGGCCAGGATGGTCAGGGGCGCAGGCTGATCGGGCATGATTGTCAGGCGACGCACGGCACCAGCGGGGCGCCGCTGCTCGTGCAAGGCGGCGACGGCGCCTGGCGGGCGATCGGAGTGCAGGTTTTGGCGAGGACCAACACCGACGGAGGCTTTGCCGCGTTGCTTCCCTGACGATCACAAGGGAAGGAGCACGTGATGAGCGGTTGGTTGGGAACATTGGAAGGCTTGATGGGCTCGGCGCCGGGAGGCGCATCGACGGGCCAGGCGAGCGGGTTGCTGGGCTCGGCGATGAACAGCGTCGGCGGGGTGCAGGGGCTGCTCGGCATGGCGCAGCGGGCCGGGCTCGGATCCAAGGTGCAGAGCTGGATGGGCTCGGGCGGCAACTCGCCGATCTCGGCTGACGAGGTGGGCAAGATCTTCACGCCCGACCAGATCGAGAGCTTTGCCCAGCAGCACGGCGTGCCGGCCGGCATGGTGGCGCCGTTGCTGGCGCACCTGCTGCCGCATGCGGTCGACAACGCCACGCCGTCGGGCGGCGCGGACGACAGCCAGACGAGCGACGGCGCTCAAACGGATGAGGACCCCTTCGCCGGGGCAGGGCGCTAGGATCTGCGAATATCGCAGTATTCGTTTCGACGGCAGAGTATAAGTTCGATCTCTTTAAAACGATCGTCGCGTTAGTCTAGACATGCTGGGGCGGCTGGGTTAACGAACCCGTGATGACCGTTAATCGAGCCGCCTCTCGCCGAGCCACCGACCTGCTTTGCCTGTCGAAACCGGGCATAGCATCGCGATCCGCCGCATTGTCCTAATGCTGTAGGATACGCCGCCGCGACGTTATTGTCGCGATCAACAAAGATGCTTTATCCGACGCAAGCAATCCGGCTCGCGACAAACACTTTCGCTTGCATGCTGCTGCAACTCTGAGTAGCGTCGCTCGGGCGTTGTTGCAGCTTCAGGTCGCATTGCACGGCATTGATACAGCCATCTGGAAAGGATTTCCTCACGTGAGCACGATCACCGCCGTCGCCGTCGCCAGCTTCCTCGCCTCGATCGGCGTCAACGTGAACATCTATCCCAGCACCGAGGACAGCGTCGTCTCCAAGCTGGCCTATGTCGGCCTCAACCAGATCCGGGTTGAGGCGCCGACGAGCCAGGCCGCGGCGCAGAGCTATGCCGGGATCGGCAGCGCCGGCATCAAGTTCGACATGATCACGACGACCTGGGACCTGCCGATCACCCAGGCGATGCTCAACACGATGTTCAGCTACATCGACGTGAACGCGCCGTATGTGCAGAGCATCGAGGGGCCGAACGAGGTGCAGAACGACCCCGACACGTATCAGGGCCTGTCCGGCGCGCCGGCGTTCCAGGCGCTGCAGCAAACGCTGTACTCGATGGTGCAGAACGACACCAACCTGACTAACTCAAGCACCCACACGCCGGTGCTGAGCTTCTCCAACACGCCGGGGCAGACGCCGGCCGGCTACACCAGCCCGCTCAACGCGACCGACTATGCCAGCGTGCATGCCTATGGGCAGCCGGCCGTTCTGCCGTTCCAGGTGATCCAGCCGACGCTGGGGGTGACGACCATTGCGCCCGGCAAGCCGGTGATCCTGACCGAGACCGGGCTGTCGACCGTGGCGACCACGCAGGGCGTGCCGCAGGAGCAGCAGGCGATCTACGACCTCGACGCGTTGTTCGACGACATCCTGCTTGGGGTAACACGCACCTACCTGTTCAACCTGGTCGACTTCAACAGCGGCAGCAGCGACACCAACTTCTCGGCCTATTACGGGTTTTTCGAGAGCAACGGGGCGATCAAGCGCACCGGCTATGCCATGCACAACCTGACGAGCATCCTGTCCGATCCCTCAGGCAGCGCCGGCCAACCGACTGACCAACTCGGCTTCAATCTCAGCGGACTGCCGGCGAACTCGCATAGCCTGCTGCTGGAGAAGTCGAGCGGCGTTTTCGACATCATCGTCTGGACCGAGAACAACGGATTGTACAATGCCGCGAACCGCTTCCTCAGCACGGCGCCGATCACGCCCTGGAGGCTGTCGTTCGACAATGGATCGCAGAAGGTGATCGTCTATGACCCGCTGTGGAGCCAGCACCCGACGCAGATCGCCTACGGTCAGACGGTGATGCCGATGACGCTGGCGGGGCACCCGATCATTATCGAGGTCACCAACCCCTGACTGACCAGGTCAGGGCGACGGAAGCATCACGAGACGGGCAAGTGAAGGCGAGGGCTCTGCCCTCGACCCGTCACGCGCCCAGCGCGCCTTCGCACGACGGGGTCGTTCAGACGCCTGGGACGGACGAGGCGAGCGAGCCGGACGAGGACGACGAGGCAGACAAGGTCTTCTTTTTTGAAAAAAAGAAGCAAAAAACTTTTGTCCGGCTATCGCGGCCTAGCGGGTAAAAGTTTTTTGGTCCTTTTTTTCAGAAAAGGACTACTTGCCTCTCTCGCACACGGGAGCAAGGCATGCGCGGCTGGATGGTGTTCGGAGTGGTGCTGGCCATAGCTGGCGCGGCAACGGCGGACGAGGCGGCGCTGCAGCGTGCGGGGCAGGCGCCGGGGCGGACGGCCAAGTTCGTCGCGCGGGACGGGGTGCGGCATCCGGTGGCGGAGCTGCAGTTCTTCGGCCTCACGCCCAGCTCCAGCGTGGTCGAGATTTGGCCAGGCGGGGGCTACTGGACGGAGATCCTCGCACCCTATTTGCACGATCACGGCACGTATCGGCTGGCGCTGGCGGCGGCGGATGGCGGCCCGGTCGACCGCTCCTATGCGCTTCATGCCGAGGGCGGCATTCGCGCCAAGCTGGCGGCCGACCCGGCGACGTATGGGCGGGTGATGCTGAGCGAGCTTGGGCAGGGGCATGACGCGATGGCGCCGGCGGCAGCGTCGACGTGGTGCTGACGTTTCGCAATTTGCACAACTGGATGGAGGAGGGCGATGCGCCGGAGATGCTGGCGGCGATCCACACGGCGCTGAAGCCGGGCGGCATCCTGGGCATCGAGGAGCATCGGGGCAACACGAGGACGCCGCAGGACGCTTCGGCCGAGAGCGGCTACGTGCGGCAGGACTATGCGACGGGGCTGATCGAGAAGGCGGGGTTTGCGCTGGCGGGCTCGTCGGAGATCGACGCCAACCCGCGCGATACGGCGGATTGGCCGAAGGGGGTTTGGACGCTGCCGCCGGTGCTGGCGCTGGGGTCGGTGGACCGGGCGAAGTATGTCGCGGTGGGGGAGGCGGATAATTTCGTGCTGACGTTCAGGAAGGTGGGGCCTTAACTGCACAAAAGCTCCGCCTTGGATCCAACCGCTATGGCTGCGGCTATGCTCAATGTTCTACTCGGCACCTCCGTGACAGTGACGTCCCTAGATGATCAAGCTGACGGTGACTGATCACGGTCCTTACTCTCACAGGCGTATCATCGATCTGATGCCGATGGTTTTCAAAGCTCTTTTGGGTCTAAGGCCAAAAGTGTTGGTCCAGTCGGGCGAAAGCTACGACATCCAAACAGCGGCGCTACACCTAGTCGACAACGCTCAGTAAGCGGAGACTGTGAGCCTCGCGTCGAAGAGCTCGTGGCGAAGCGCTTCGACGGTAACACTCCAACAACGAGATAAAAATTTTTGCTTCTTTTTCTAAAAAGAAGCGCTTGCTTTTTAAAGCCCCAACAACTTCGCCGGACTGCCGCTCTCGCCAACCGGTCGAAAAATGCGGGGCTTCAAGCATACCTGCGCCGCGCCGCCATCGGCGAGCAGCTCGCTG
>CAXUCZ010000189.1:0-5019 GCA_964249675.1 uncultured Acetobacteraceae bacterium
CGCCATGGCCGCCGCCGCCGCGAAAACCGCCGCCGCGTCCGGCGGTCGGAATGCCGGGCACGCCGCGGCCGCCGCCGAAGCCCCGGCCGCCGCCGAGGCCGCCACCGTCCCGATACGGGCCGACCCGGTAGCCGTTGTCGAAGCCGCCGAAGCCGCCATAACCGGTGTCATAGTAGCCGCCGCCAAAGCCGTCATAGCCGCCACCGCCGACAGCGCAGCCGCCGAGCGGCGCCGCCAGCAGGCCGAGCAGCAGCGCCAGACCGGCGCGCGAGCCGGTCATTGCTGCGCTCCCGCCGGCGCGTCGGCCCATTCCATCAAGCCGAACAACGCCCCTTGCGGATCGGCGACGATGGCGATCTGGCCGCCCTGGCGATCCGGGTGCGGCGGCACGATCACACGGCCGCCGAGCGACGTCACGCGCGCCGCCATCGCATTGGCGTCGCCGACACGCAGGTAGCTGATCCAGCGCGGACGCACGTCCGGGTGGTTCGCCGGGATCGGGTTCACGCTGGCGCGGGCATAGCCCTCGGCGGCGAGCAGCAGGTGGCGGGGGTCTGTCGCGTCGGACATGCCGGCGACGTCGTAGCCGAGCAGCGCTTTGTAGAAAGCCGCGGCCGAGGCGGGGTCGGTGGTGATCAGCGAGCTCCAGATCCACTCGCCCGGGGCGGCCAGAAAGTCCGGCGGGTCGCCGCTGTTCGAGGCGAGCACGGCGAACACCGCGCCCTGCGGGTCGGCGAGCACCGCCTCCTGGCCGAGATTGGCGAAGCGGTGCGGCTCGAACAGCACCCGGCCGCCGTGCTGCACCGCGGCGGCGTCGACCTGCCCGAGGTCGCCGGCGGCCATGAAGGTGAGCCAGCCGGGATGGCGGCCGTGCGGCAGCGGGCGCTGCACGAGGCCGGCGATCGGCCGCCCGTCGATCGAGGCCTGGGCGTATTGCGTCTCGCCCGCCTTGGACTCCGTGAAGGTCCAGCCGAACAGGCTGGCGTAGAACGGCTCGACCGAGGCGAGGTCGGGCGTGACCAGCTCGGCGAACACGATCTTGCCCGGCCGGCGGTCGCCGGTCGGCGGCGTCACCAGGGCGGGCAGCTGCGTCGGCACGAGCTCAGCCGCGACAGCGACGCCCGAGACCGCCACGCAGGCGGCGACGCCAAGCGTCAGCGGGCGCCAGCGTGTGGACGAGGATTGCTTCGACACCGATGTTTTCCCTGGCTGGACGGCCGCCTACGTCTCGAACCTCCATGCGGTTCCATGCCGGTTGCGTGCGCTGGCGACGCGGGCGCCGTTGCCGCGTTGCACGCTCGCACGACAGGCCGGAACCATGCGCCACATCCATTTCGACCCGCTCGGCGGCGCCGCCGGCGACATGATCGTCGGCTGCCTGCTCGACGCCTTTGCCGAGCATCGCGAGGCGGTCATCGCCGCCGCGCAGTCGGCCGCGGCGGCGCGCTGCCGCGTGCTGGCGCATGGCGACGGCGTGCTGACCGGCTCGCGCTTCGTCGTCGACCCCGTGGCGTTCCACGACCACCAGCATGACCATGGGCATGACCATGGGCATGACCATGAGCACGCCGGCCACCACCACTGGCGCGACATCCGCGCTGAGCTGGAGCGATCCACCCTCGCGCCCGCCATGCGCCGCCACGCGGTCGGCATCTTCGCCGTGCTCGCCGAGGCGGAGGGCCGGGTGCACGGCATCGCGCCGGACGAGGTGGTGTTCCACGAGGTCGGCGCGGCCGACTCCATCGCCGACATCGTCGCCGCCGCGGCCTTGATCGAGGCGATCGGCCCGGCGCGCTGGAGCGTCGCGTCGCTGCCGCTCGGCGGCGGCACGGTGCGCACGGCGCATGGCCTGATGCCGGTGCCGGCGCCGGCCACCGCGCTGCTGCTCGAGGGCTTCGCGCTGCATGATGACGGCATCGGCGGCGAGCGCGTGACCCCGACCGGGGCGGCGATCCTGCGCTACCTCGTCACCGACCCCGTCGGCCCGCCGGCGCGCCGCGGCGTGCTGGCGCGCTCCGGCACCGGCTTTGGCGCCCGCCGCCTGCCGGGGCAGAGCAACTGCCTGCGCGCCCTGGTGTTCGAGGCGCCTGACCTCGACGCGCCAACCGCGCCCGGCCATCGCGAGCTCGCCGTCATCAGTTTCGAGGTCGACGACCAGTCCGGCGAGGACTTGGCTCTCGGTCTCGCCCGGGTGCGCGCGGCCGACGGCGTGCACGACGTCGTGCAGATGCCGGCCTTCGGCAAAAAGTCGCGCCTGGCCGCGCACGTGCAGGTCTTGACACGGCCGGACGCGCTCGACGAGGTGGTCGCCATGTGCTTCGCCGAGACGACGACGATCGGCCTGCGCACGCATCTCGTGCAGGGCCGCGCCCTCGCCCGCCGCAGCGTGCGAACCGAGCTGCCCGGGGCCGTGGTCGGCGTGAAGCTGGTGCAGCGGCCGGGCGAGGCCGGCGAGATGGCGTCCAGCGGCAAGGTCGAGGCGGACGACCTCGGCCAGGTCGCCTCGCATCGGCGGCGCGAGCAGCTGCGCCGGCAGGCCGAGCGGCAGGCGCTGGCCGAGCCGGAGCCGCCGGCGTGACCGAGCCGCTCGCGCGCCTTCACGCGGTGCTCGCCTCCCTCGGCCCGGTCGCGGTCGCGGTCAGCGGCGGCATCGACAGCCTGACGCTGGCGACCGCCGCCCATCGCGCGGGTCGCGCGACCATGCACCACGCCACCTCGCCGGCGGTGCCGCCCGAGGCCACCGAACGCACCAGCGCGCTCGCCGCGGCGCAAGGCTGGACGCTCGACGTGTTCGACGCCGGCGAGTTCGCCGACCCGGCCTACCGCGCCAATCCGGTCAACCGCTGCTTCTTCTGCAAGACGAACCTGTATGGCGCCGTCGCCCGCCGCACCGACCGGCAGATCCTCTCGGGCGCCAACCTCGACGACCTCGGCGAGTATCGGCCGGGCCTGATCGCGGCGCGCGACCACGCGGTGCGCCACCCCTTCGTCGAGGCCGGCATCGACAAGCGCACCGTCCGCGCCCTCGCCGTCGCGCTCGGCCTCGGCGCGCTGTCCGAGCTGCCCGCCGCACCCTGCCTGTCGAGCCGGGTCGAGACCGGCATCCCGATCGAGGCGCCGGTGCTGGCGCTCGTGCATGCCGCCGAGCGCCTGGTCGCCGCCCGCCTGATCGCCGCGCATCTGGCGCCGCGCACGGTGCGCTGCCGGGTGCGCGCCGGCGCGGTGGTGATCGAGCTCGACGAGGCGGCGCTCACCGGGCTCGGCGCGGCGCCGGACGCGCTGCGCGGCGAGCTGCAGGCATTGGCCGACGCGGCAGGCCTGGCCAGGCCGGTGTCGTTCGCCGCCTATCGCAACGGCAGCGCCTTTCTCCGCCCGGTGGGCGCGTCGTGAGCGAGCCCGAGTTCGTGCTCGACCCCGAACGAACCCGGCGCATCGGCCTGCCCGAAGCGATCTTCTGCGCCGGCAAGTCGCCGGCCCAGATCGCCGCCATCCTGCAGACGGCCACCACGCCGCTGCTGCTCACCCGCCTCGACCCCGATCGCCTCGCCGCCCTGCCCGCGCCGCTGCGCCACGCGCTCGACTACGACCCGCACTCCCGCACCGGCTTTCACGGCGAGCCCCAGCCGGTCGCCGGGCCGGCCGACGTCGCCGTGGTCACCGCCGGCACCTCCGACCTGCCGGTCGCGCGCGAGGCGGAGCGCACGCTGCGCTTCCAGGGCCGCGCCGCGCTGCTGGTCGCCGACGTCGGCGTCGCCGGATTGTGGCGGCTGATGCGCCGGCTGCCGGAGCTGCAGGCGATGCGGGTGCTGATCGTCGCCGCCGGCATGGACGCGGCGCTGCCGAGCGTGCTCGCCGGCCTGGTCGGCGGCGTCGTCATCGCCGTGCCCACCTCGGTCGGCTACGGCGTCGCCGCCGGCGGGCATGCGGCGCTGAACGCGATCCTGGCGAGCTGCGCGCCGGGCATCGTCAGCGTGAACATCGACAACGGCTACGGCGCCGCCTGTGCGGCGTTGCGGGTGCTCGGCCCATCCGGGCAGGACATGAGGAGAGAGCACGATGGAACGACGTGAGTTCGTCCGCGTCTCGGCGCTCGGCGTCGCGGCCGCAGCCATGGCCACCGGCGCCGCCGACGCCGCACCGCTCGGCGACACCAGCCAGGGCGGGCAGGTCGCGCCCACCGGCCCGGTCACCTCGCAGATCGCCGAGAACCCGGCGATGAAGTATCGCAGCCTCGGCCGCACAGGCGAGCGCGTGTCGCTGATCGGCATGGGCGGCTACCATCTCGCCAAGCCCGGCGGCGCCACCGCCGACGAGGCGGTGCGCATCATCCATGCCGGTATCGAGGCCGGCATCAATTTCTGCGACAATTGCTGGGACTACAACGGCGGCGAAAGCGAGGTCCGCCTCGGCCGGGCGCTCGCCGGCGGCTGGCGGAACCGCACGTTCCTGATGACCAAGATCGACGGCCGCACCGCGCAGGCCGCCGCCACCCAGATCGAGCAGTCGCTGTCGCGTCTGCAGACCGACCACATCGACCTGCTGCAGTTCCACGAGATCATCCGCATGGACGACCCCGCGCGGGTGTTCGCCGCCGGCGGCGCGCTCGAGGCGGTGCTGCGGGCGAGAGACGCCGGCAAGGTGCGCTACATCGGCTTCACCGGCCACAAGAGCCCGGCGATCCACCGCCACATGTTCGACGTCGCCGACGCGCATGGCTTTCATTTCGATACCGTGCAGATGCCGCTCAACGTCATGGACGCGCATTTCGACAGCTTTGAGCAAAGCGTGCTGCCGGTCGCGCTGGCGCACGGCACCGGGGTGATGGGCATGAAGGCGTTTGGCGACACCTTCATCGTCGACAGCCACGCGGTCTCGCCCATCCAGATGCTGCAATATCCGATGAGCCTGCCGATCAGCATCCAGATCACCGGCATCGACGGCATGCCGATCCTGCAGCAGGCGCTCGACGCCGTGCGCAGCTACACCCCGCCGACCCCGGAGATGCGCACGGCGCTGCTG
>CAXUCZ010000190.1:0-4979 GCA_964249675.1 uncultured Acetobacteraceae bacterium
TTCTACACCAACGCCGGAAAGACGCTGCGGCAAGGCGTCGAGGCCAATCTCGGCTACCGGCTGCGGCGCCTGACCGCCTCGCTCGGCTACGCCTACACCGAGGCGACGTTCCAGTCCGACCTCGTGCTCGACGGCGGCAGCAACCCGCTACAGAACGCCGCCGGCCAGATCGACGTGACGCCGGGCGACCGCATCCCCGGCATACCGCGGCATCGCGGCACCGCGGTCGTGTCCTACGACATCACCGACGACTGGACGGTCGGCGGGTCGGCCATCCTGCAGAGCTCCACCTACCGTTTCGGTGACGAAAGCAACCTCAGCAAGCCGGTCGGCGGCTACGTCGTGCTAAGCCTCAACACCGCCTACCGCATCACCCGCAACCTCAGCCTCTTCGCCCTGGTCAACAACGTCGCCAACGAGCGTTACGACACCTATGGCGGGTTCGGCCCGGTCGGCGACGTTCCGTTCCCCGCCGTGCCTGGCGGCGTCACCGACCCGCGCACCGCCAGTCCCGGAACCCCGATCGCCGGTTATGGCGGCGTGCGCGTCACGTTCTAGAACTGGCCGGCTGAAGTGCTGATGCCGCCCGTGCCCCTTAACTTGCCGGGTTAATGAGCGGCTTCCAGAACGCGCAGTGGTGGTCGGTGGCAAAGGTGTCTTCGGGGGCGGGGTTGGGGGGTAGGAGGGACTGGAAGACGTCGGAGCCGGAGGCGAAGGGTTGCCACTCGGGGACGCCGGCGCGGTCGGGCGAGGTCTTGGTGGCGAAGGCGGTCCAGTAGCGGGTCATCGCGGTGGAGAGCTTCTGCTCGGCGGCGGTCAGCGCGGGGGTGCCGGGGAGGACGTTGAGGTTGAAGATGAACTGCAGCTCGCTCGCGTGGGCGGCGCCAAAGGGGTAGGTGGTGGGCGGCAGGAAGTCCTCCGGGGCGTTCTCGTCGTTGAACTCGTAGGCGTAGACCGGCTCGTAGCGCGACACCCACAGGTCGATCTGGCGGGCCGGGCAGGCGAAGACGTCGTCGGTGATGGCGGCGGCGAGGGCGAGGACCGGCTGGGCGTATTGCGCGAGCGGATACTTCTTGGCGACGGCGGCGCCGAAGACGGGGCCGTAGGTCTGGGCGAGCGCGGCCGGGTATTGGGCGGCGGTGAGGCCGGCTTCGGCGACGGTGAACAGGCGGTACTCGTCGTGGTTGGAGCCGTTGAGCACCGGCACGCGGTTGAACTGGCCGGTGCTCAGCGCGGTGTTGATCGACAGCGGCAGGGTCGTGCCGTCGACGATGGTGGTGATGCTGCTGACGCTGGCCTCGGCGGCCAGGACGGCGGAGACCGGGGCGGCGCGCTGGCAGGCGGTGTCGGTGGCGGCGCAGCCGAGCGCCTTGGCGACGGCGCTGCCGGCGGTCTCGGCGGCGGCCAGGGTGGGCAGGTTCAGCGCGTAGCCGCCACTCTCGACGATGGCGCGGCTGAACAGGCCGTAGGCGGTGGGCGAGACCAGGCTCGACAGCACGCTCAGGCCGCCGGCAGATTCGCCGAAGATGGTGGTGCGGGCCGGGTCGCCGCCGAAGCCGGCGATGTTGCGGCGGACCCAGTCGAAGGCGAATTGCTGGTCCTGCAGGCCGTAATTGGCGGCGACGTGGCCTTCGGCGTCCAGACCGGCATCGGCAAGGAAGCCGAGATAGCCGAGGCGATAGTTAATCGTCACCACGACGACGTCGCCGTTGGCGATCAGCTTGGCCGGATCGTAGTCGTTGCTCTCGCCGGTGATGAGCGCGCCGCCGTGAACCCAGATCATCACCGGCAGCGGCTTGGCGTTCACCGGACGGGCGGCGGCGGGGGTGTAGACGTTGAGATAGAGGCAGTCCTCGGTCGTCGAGGCGATGCCGAAGGCGGTGGCGGGCTGGGTGCAGTGCGGGCCGAAGCTGGTGGCGGTGTGGCTGAATAGGGCGCGGGCGAGCGGCTGCGGCGGCTGCCAGCGCAAGTCGCCGACGGGGGGCGCGGCATAGCGGATGCCGAGGAACTCGTTCATGCCCTCGGCGACCTTGCCGGTGACGACGCCGTCCTCGGTGATGGCGGTGGGCGCGGCATGGGCGGCGGTGGCGGTCGCCAGGACGGCGGCTGCGAGTGTCGCAAGCGCGCGGCGCCCGGACGCGGAGCGTCGATGCATGGTGTTGTCCTCCCGTGCAGCCACATCGACGTGTTGATCACGCGCTTGGACTACGCGAGTAGGCTAGGCGACGGCAGGGCGTCGCGGCAAGGGAGGGCTGGAATTTTGCGAGGGTCGGTATGGAGAGTAGGCCAGGGCTCTGCCCTCGACCCGCTGGGGCTGGCGGCCCCAGACCCCGATCCTCTGGAGATCCAGGGGCAAAGCCCCTGGCCTCGCTTCAGGCCGGCGCGAGGGCGGCGCGGCGGGTGAGTTGGACGTGGGCGGGGATGGGGGGGACCTGATCGGCTGACAGGGTCCAGTGCTCGCCCTGCTCGGTGAAGCCGGCGTTCGCGTAGACAGCGCGGCAGGGCATGTTCGACTTGGTGTGGAGCAGGGCGGCGGAGATGGTTCGCGTCGGGTTGTCGCGGCGGAGGAATTGCACCAGCGAGGACAGCACGGCGGCCTCGACGTCCAGGCCGAAGACGCGGCAGCTCATGACGAACTGGCGGATGGTTGCCCCTTCTTGCGAGGCCTCGTCGTGCAGCAGCAGGCCGACAAGGCCGTATTCCACGTGGACGTCGCGCACGGAAAAGGCGAGCAGTCGGAGGCCGCCGGCCATGGTGCGGCCGAGCTCGTCGCGGGTCCAGCGCTGGCCGGTGGTGTTGAACTGATTGGTCTTGTTGAGCAGCTCGAAGGCCCGATCGAAGCTGGTGTCGCGGAGCGAGGCGACGTCGAAACACTCCACCGTGAGGTCGAGGCCGAGCAGGAAATCGGCTCGGGTCATGGTCTCGCGGGCGGCCTCGCGAACCTGCTGCTTCTGGATCAGCTCGGTGCGGTTGGCGGACTCGCGGCTGATGGTCGCGAGCTGGGTCTCCGGGCTCCAGAGCAGGATGCGCTTGATGTAGTGCTGGTTCTGGCCGATGGCGCGGATGCCGGGCAGGCCGGCTTGGACAGCGGCGCGTTCGACCGGGTTGTCGTCGACGAAGACGACGCTGGTCGGCAGCAGATTGGCTTGCCGGATGATCTCGCGGATGTTGTCGGCCTTCGGCTGCCAGTTGATCGAGACGAAGGCGAAGTCTTCGAGGCGGATGCGGCCGCCGAAGATGCGGTCCCACAGGCGGCGGATGGTGGCTTCCTCGTTCTTGCTGACGATGGCGATCAGCACGCCGCGGCGGCGCAGGTACATCAGCGCCTCGGCGACCCCGAGCGGCCAGCCCTCGATGGCGACGGTGCTGATGCTGTCGGCCTCGGCGAGGACGCCGCGCCACATCGTGTCGTCGAGGTCCATCACCACCAGCTTGACCTGGTCGGCCTGGCGGACGGTGCGGAACATCGCCTTCAATTCGCGCCAGACGGCGAAGACGAAGTCCTCGACACGGCTGGTGAACAGGCTAACGAGGCTGTCGACCGGCTCGAGGCGGGCCTTGTCGAGACGGTGGTCCCAGTCGGACAGGGTGGAGCCGTGGCTGGTGACCCAGAAGGCGTCGTCCTGCACTGCCTTGCGGCCGATGGTGGCCGAGATCTGGTCGAGGTCGAGCAGGTAGCAGTTGGTGAGGCCGGCGAGCTGGCCGGCGAGGAACTCATTGAGGCGCTCGACGAAGTGCACCGGGTTTTTCAGGCTGTAGCGCGGCAGCAGACGGCCCATCGGGTTTTGCTGGGGGACAAAGAAATTGCCGACGAAGGTGAGCAGGTTTTGCTCGATGTTCCAGCGCAGCGCCTGGGGCAGGAACAGCGCGATGCGCGAGCAGGACTCGGCGAACAGGCGCTCGTAGGCGGCGTCATCGTCGAAGTTGAGGCGGAAATAGGCCTGCTCGGGCAGAATGGCGCGGAACGGCAGCACGACCATCTGGAAGTCGTACTCGGCGAGCGGGCGGGTGGGCAGGGCGGGCAGGGTCTGGACGTTGTTGAACAGCACCCGCTCGCACACGCAGCTCGGCTCCAGATGGTCGAACATCAGGTTCCAGCTCTCGAGCAGGCAGGCGCCGACGAGCATGATGCGGCGCAGCTTGGTCGGCGCGACCTCGAGGTCGACGGGCGCGCGGTAGGCGACGCCGTCATGCAGGCGGCGATGCGTCCAGGCGCTCGCGGTCGCCTCGTCGGCGAGGCGGTCGGCGGCCAGCGCCTCGGTGTCGAGCTGATAGCGGTTGTTCTTGAGCACGAAGGCTTCGGTGGCGTCCGCGCCGGAGGCGGCGGCGCCCTCCAGCGTCAGGCGGGCGCCGAGGCGCGCGGCGGGCACCCAGCGGCGCTGGCCGACATGCAGGGCGCGGCCCTCGGCCTCGACGAAGGCGACGCGGGCCTTCCAGTTCGGGTGCTCGACAGCCAGCATCTCGAAATAGGGCACCTGCTCGGCGGCGGTGCCGAGCTCGACCAGCAGGCGGGTGACGTCGATGATCTCGCGCACGCGGGCATTGGCGACGACGCTGTCCAGCAGCTCCTTGGACAGGCGCATCTTGAACTCGGTGGAGCTGGTGAGCACGCGGGCGATCTTCTCGATCGCGCTGTCGACGCCGTGCTCGCGGATCAGCGACTTCTTGTGGACGAGGTCGCCGGGGCCAGCGGGTCGGCCGAGCAGGGAGCGGTAGAGCTGGCGGATCATGCTCTCCTGCCACAGCTCCGTCATGTCGATGACCGGGGTGTGCCCCTCGGCTACCTGCTGCCCGTCCGGCATTCTCGCTCCGATTTTCGCTGCGCGACCGGCCAGCGGCGCGGATCGGCGGCATCAATGACGCATCGCGGGGGCGAGCGTCAAAGCATTTTCATGTTGGTGGGTGCAGTGCAGCAAGGCAGGGAAGGGCAGAGGCTCCGCCTCTGGACACCGCTGGGGCCTGAGGGCCCAGAACCCCAT
>CAXUCZ010000191.1:0-4953 GCA_964249675.1 uncultured Acetobacteraceae bacterium
TGAAGAACGACAACATCGTCTACATCGGCGACCTGGTGCAGAAGACCGAGCAGGAGATGCTGCGGACGCCGAACTTCGGCCGCAAGTCCCTCAACGAGATCAAGGAGGTCCTGACCGCCATGGGCCTCTCGCTCGGCATGTCCGTCTCCGGCTGGCCGCCGGAGAACATCGAGGATCTTGCGCGGCGCCTGGACGAGGCGTTCTGAACTCCGGTCTTGCCGGGACCATAGATGTCGATCTGAGGGCGCCGCCCTCAGCGGGCGCGGGGCAGAGCTCCGGCCCAGCTTTCCAGGAGTAGACGATGCGTCACGGGGTAGCCGGCCGAAAGCTGAACGTCACGTCGAGCCATCGGCTGGCGATGTTTCGCAACATGGCCGTGGCGCTGATCAAGCACGAGCAGATCACGACCACGCTGCCAAAAGCCAAGGAGCTGCGGCCGGTCGTCGAAAAGCTGATCACGCTCGGCAAGCGCGGCGGGCTGCACGCGCGCCGTCAGGCGTACGCGCAGCTGCGTGACGACGTCATCGTCGGCAAGTTGTTCGGCGCCATCGCGGACCGCTACCAGGCCAGGCCAGGCGGCTATGCGCGCGTGCTGAGAGCCGGCATGCGCTACGGCGACGCGGCGGACATGGCCGTGATCGAGCTTGTGGATCGTGATCCGTCCGCCAAGGGCCAGGATAGCGGCCCGGTCCCAGAGGTCGTGAACGCCGACGGCGCCGACGAGGCCTGACCATCGGCTTCGCGTCGGCGTTCTGCCCAGCCTTGTCGCGAGCGTCGGCCCACCCGATTGTCCGGGCGGGCTGATCGCGTTTTACGGCTCGGCGGTGGCCGTTACTGCGGCGGCGTGCCGCCCGGAGCCGTGCTGGCCGGCGGGGTGCCCGGCGCCGTCTCGGCCGGCGGGCTCGCCGGTGCGCTGGTCGACGGCATGGTGCTGCCGCCCGCGGGCGCCATCGCGCCGCTGCTGCCGGTCGACGACGAGCCGGAGCCGGCCGGCATCATGCCCTTGCCGTGATGGTGGTGCATGCCATGCGCCATCTTCGCGTTGCTCATGCCGCTCTCGGCCGATGTCGAGGATGCGGTCGGCGTGAAGGTCGTGCCGGCCTTGGCGGCGTTGAGGCTCTGGCTGTTCAGGTCCTCCACGGCGGCATTGCCCTTGGCGGTGGGCATCAGGTGGCCGTGCTTGTCCTTCGGATACATCGGCTTGTGATGCATCGACTTGTGATGCGCATGGGCGGGCGTGGTGGACGGCGTTGCGGTGGTGGGCGCCGGATCGGTCTGGGCCCGGGCGGCATTGAGCGGCCCGGTGGCGGCGAGCGCCAGGACCGCAAAGCCGGTCGCGAGGACGAGGGTTGATTGATGACGCAAGGGAGGCGCTCCTTCCAGAAAACAGCCGGCGCGCGGCCGGTCCGTGAGCATAACGTTCCTGTCGCGGCGTTTGTGCCTGGCAGGATGCAAGATACTCTCATTCCGTGTGATTTTTCCGGCACGGCTGGCAAGGTTGCATCACAGGGCGAGGTCGTCCGACGAGGCTGTGCGCCATGACGCGTAATGCGGGGACGCCCCGCGGGTTGTTTGACGAGCTGGCGCCGGCGGAGGCCGCGGCGGGCGTCGCGACGCCCGCCGCGGCCGATCGCCCGTTGGCCGACCGGCTCCGCCCGGCCAGCCTGCCGGAGGTGGTCGGGCAGGACCACCTGCTCGGGCCCGGCGGCGCGCTTGCCGCGATGCTGGAGCGCCACACCCTGGCCAGCCTGATCCTCTGGGGGCCACCGGGTGTCGGCAAGACGACGATCGCGCGGCTGCTGGCGCATCATGCCGGCCTCGCCTTCGTGCAGCTCTCGGCGGTGTTCTCCGGCGTCGCCGACCTCAAGCGCTGTTTCGAAGCGGCGGCGAAACGTCGCGCCGCCTCGGGCGTCGCGACGCTGCTGTTCATCGACGAGATCCATCGCTTCAACCGCGCCCAGCAGGACGGCTTCCTGCCGGTCGTCGAGGACGGAACGATCGTGCTGGTGGGCGCCACCACGGAGAACCCGTCCTTCGCGCTGAACGGCGCCCTGCTGTCGCGCTGCCAGGTGCTGGTGCTGCGCCGGCTCGACGCGGCGGCGCTGGCGCTGCTGCTGGACCGCGCCGAGGCCGACGCCGGCAAGCCGCTCGGCCTGGACGCGTCGGCACGCGCCAGCCTCATCGCCATGGCCGACGGCGACGGCCGTTACCTGCTGAACATGGCCGAGCAGGTGCTCGCGGCCGGGGCCGGCACGCTGGACGCCGACGGCCTCGCCGCCCTGCTCGCGCGGCGCGCGGCGCTCTACGACAAGGACCGCGAGGAGCACTACAACCTCATCTCCGCGCTGCACAAGGCGCTGCGCGGCTCGGACCCGGACGCCGCCCTCTACTGGTTCAACCGCATGCTCGCCGGCGGCGAGGACGCCCGCTACGTCGCCCGCCGCCTGGCGCGCTTCGCCTCCGAGGACATCGGCCTGGCGGACCCGAACGCGCTCACCCAGGTGCTGGCGGCCTGGGACGCCTTCGAGCGCCTTGGCAGCCCGGAGGGCGAGCTGTGCCTGGCCCAGGCGGTCGTCTATCTCGGCACCGCACCGAAATCGAACGCGCTCTACGTGGCGCAAAAGCGTGCGGCAGCCAGCGCCCGCGCCCACGGCAGCCTGACGCCGCCAGCCCACATCCTCAACGCGCCGACCAAGCTGATGCGCGAGCTCGGCTACGGCCAAGGCTACGAATACGACCACGACGCCGCCGACGCGTTCTCCGGCCAGAACTACTTTCCGGACGATATGGCGCGGGAGTCGTATTACCGACCCAAGGACAAGGGATACGAGAGAGAGCTCGCCCGACGGCTGACGGCGTGGGAGGAGAAAAGACAAGGCAGGGAAGACGAGGGCTCTGCCCTTGACCCGCCGGGGCCGTAAGGCCCCAGCACCCCGTTCGTTACGAGCCGTCGCCGATGCTCTGCGGCTTCATGCATGGCTCAAGACATGGCTTTCAAAGGCTTTCCCTTGGAGACCACCCGATGCCCGTTTCGACACGCGTCATCAGCACCGACGAGGCCGACCTCCGGCTCGATCGCTGGTTCCGCCGCCACTTCCCGCACATCACCCAGGCCGCGGTGCAAAAATTCTGCCGCACCGGTCAGGTCCGCGTCGACGGCGGCCGCGTCGAGGCCAACGCTCGGCTAAGCCCCGGCCAAGCCATCCGCATCCCGCCGCTCCCTGTCGGGCCGGCGCCGATCGCCACACCGAGCATGAGCCCGCACGTGGTGAAAGATCTCGAGCGCATGGTGATCTGGCGCGACGAGCTGGTGCTGGTGCTCGACAAGCCGTTCGGCCTGCCGGTGCAGGGCGGCCCGGGCATCGTCAAGCACCTCGACGGCCAGCTCGACGGGCTGCGCTTCGGCTCCGAGCACCGCCCGCGCCTAGTGCATCGGCTGGACCGCGACACCTCCGGCGTGATGCTGCTCGCCCGCACCCCCGGCGCTGCGGCCAAGCTCGCGAGCGCCTTCCGCACCCGCGCGGCGCAGAAAACCTACTGGGCCGTTGTGGTCGGCCGCCCGAGCCCGGCGGAGGGCAGGATCGACGCCAGGCTGCGGCGCACCGGTGGCGCGTTCGGCGAACGCACCGCCGTCGCCGAACGCGACGACGATGAGGCGGTGTCGGCGCTGACCGACTACCGCGTGCTCGACGCCGCCGGCCGCCGGGTCTCGTGGCTGGAGCTCAACCCGCTCACCGGACGAACCCACCAGCTGCGGGTGCATTGCGAGGCGCTCGGCACGCCCATCCTGGGCGACATCAAATACGGCCAGAGCGCAACGCATGTGGAGGGGCTGCCGGACCTGCTGCATCTGCACGCCCGCGCGCTCAGCATCCCGCATCCCGCCGGCGGCACGCTGCAGATCGCCGCCGGCCTGCCGCCGCACATGCGTGAGACGTTCCAGCTCATGGGCTTCGAGGCGCCGGCGGTGCCGAAGCCGCGCGTCGTCTAGCGTCAGGCGAAGCAGCGCCTGGCCCGACCCAGACCGATCAGCGCATGGGCGCGCGCGATCGCCGCCTGCGCGCGCGCCTGCTGCTGCATCAGCACCTCGTTCGACGTCGCGCCGTTGCCGCCCGTGTCGACGACCGGACTGTCGCCGATGCCGGTCGGCCCGTTATGGCCGCTCACGGTGGTGGTGGTCACCCGGTTGTCCCCGGTCGGAGCGTCGAGACGGGCGCGGTTGTTCACCTCCAGGTCCGTCATGCGCTGCGCCCGCGTGATGATGCCGTTCATTGTCGTAATCTCGGTGTCGATGGCGTCGCAGCTCAGCGCCGCATCGCCGGGCTGGGAGGGCGCCAGCGTCGGATCGGCCTGGATCGCCTGCTCCGGCGTCGGCCCGGCGCAGCCTGCCAGCACGACGACGCAGAGGGTAAGTCGGAGGTGACGCATGAGTGCCTGTCTTGATGTCGGCTCAACGGTCAGCCGTTGAGGAAACGTCGAGTGAAGCAGGTTGTCTGCCCGGAGTCCCTGCATCAGGTCCATATCCGAGGCGCAACCTGTTGCAGGAGGCGGCGCAGCGCGTCGCTATGCGGCTCGGCCAGGATTGGATCGCTGCGATGCAGACCAAGCTCATCGATGCCAACGGCCTGCGCTTCGAGGTCCTGGAGGAAGGGGCCGGCGACCGGCTGGCGCTCTGCCTGCACGGCTTTCCCGAGCACGCCGTGTCGTGGCGCCACCAGATGCCGGTGCTGGCCGGCCTCGGCTACCGCGTCTGGGCGGTAAACCAGCGCGGCTACGGACGCAGCGCCCGACCGGCCGCGGTCGCCGACTACGCGCTGCCGCTCCTGATGGCCGACGTCGCGGCGCTGATCGACGCATCGGGCGCAACCAGCGTGGTGCTGATCGGTCATGATTGGGGCGCGATGGTCGCCTGGTGCTTCGCCGCCGCCCGGCTGCGGCCGCTGGAGCGTCTGG
>CAXUCZ010000192.1:0-4941 GCA_964249675.1 uncultured Acetobacteraceae bacterium
GCCCGATCCTGGAACTGCGTATGGCTCGCCTGCGCCTGACTTGCTTCCTTCGGGGCAGTGCCCAACAGCGCGATTGCGTCGGCGCGTGCCATTCGGGTGTGACAGGCTAGCCGAAGGGCCAGGGCCGGGCGGGTGGCGGCTTCGGAAGATCGTAGGATGGCCTGGCAGCGGTCCCGCTCGCGCAACCTGGCGCGGCCGGCGTGACCATGTCCTGACACCTCGTGAGAGTTTTCGTCAGCGTCGGGTTCATCCCCCGTGCCGTCGCATTGCGGGCAGTCGCCGCTGCCGCCGCACATGGAGCACACCGAAGCCGGCGGAGCGCCTGGAGCCGGCCGGGACAACGCGGCGGACACGACGGGGGGAATTGGCCGGCCGGCTCGGTCGAAAGCCGGTCCGGCAACGCCTGTGGCTTCGATCGGCGGCGAGAATAGCTTCAAGCTACCCAGACCAAAACGCGGCATCTTCATTTTGCAATCCTTCGTGGTGCAGATGTGGTTGGCAGCATCAGCGTCGGGCAGATCCCCGATCAGGATACTGATCGGCCCATGCTCGGCCGGTTTGAGCGACCGACACGCTCGGCTGATTGGCGATGCCCCGCGCTGAAGCGCTGATGTTCGGGTTTGCCCAATCCGGCAGACCGGTGACGTCCACCCGAACATCAACGCCACCCTCGACGGTCTGCTTGACCGGAGCGGCGGAGCGCACGATCGGCGTCAACGTAGGCAGGTGCGAGAACATCGCGCTGCCGAGCGGGTCCAGCGACGATGAACCAGAGTCGTCACTACTCGGCAGACCAAAGATCGGAGTTTGCACGGAACCAGGCGGAGCCGGCTGCGAGAATATCTTCCAGTTGGCCAGATAGTTTCGCCCGCGATCTGCGGAGTCGAGATGCTCCACCCATCCGCGCGGATGCCCGACAAGCCCGCCGGTGTTCCTGTAAGCCCAGTCATCCACCGCCTCGGCGCCGGGCACGTTGCGGTCCATCCAGCGGCCAATGTGATCGTCTGCGTCGCCTTCGTGAGCCCCCAGGCCGCCGGCGAGCGGCACCACGAACCGGCCGGCCAGCGCGCCCAGCCCGCGTGCGCTGGAAGTCACGGCCGCGTCGCCGGCCGCCGTAACCTCGGCTTCGGCCGCCGCCACTGCGTGAGCTGCCACCTCGGCCTTGCCGAATGCTTCGACTAGCTCGACTCCGATACCGTAGGTGGATTTCGCTAGAGCCACGCCGAAACTGCCGAGTTGAATGATCGGGTCAGCCAGAAACAGCACGCCCTTAAGCGCCATCACGCCGGCCATTATCTCGACTGCGCGCGTTCCGCCGCCGAGAGCGTCGATGAACTCGACTGCATAATCTTTTGCCTCGGTCAGATCGTCGCCGATCGCCTTGACGGGCAACTGCTCCAGCCAGGAAGCCAATTCCTGGACATGGCCGGCGATGTCGGTTGCTATCCAGTCTCGGTTTGCTGTCACCCATTCGGTTGCTTTGTCGACTACCGGCTGCAGCACCGGTGCCAGCTTGGCGCCCACAGCGTCGGTAAAGCCTTCGGTCGAGATACCGAGCTTTTTCATGGACTCGTTGTAGGACTCTAGCCCCTTAGCGTAGGGCCGGAAGTCAAAGCCGTATTTGGCCGCCTCGGCCTGGTGCTCCCGCATCGCCTCAGCGCCTTCGCTGAGCATTGGGATCATCTCGGCGCCGGCTTTGCCAAACAGGGCGACCGCCATGCGGGTGCGCATTGCGGCCGAGTGAGTATGCTCGAATGCGTCCGCCAGCTCGGGCAACAGGTCTGCGCTTGCCCGCATCTGACCATTTGCATCGTGCAGACTGATCCGCAGATGACTAAACAGTGCGGCCGCTTCCTTGTTTTTGCCTGCCGAGCTATCCCCGATCGTTCGGTTCAGCTTCATCATGGAGTGATCCATGGCTTCGACGCTGGTATCAGTCAGGCGCGCAACCAGGTGGAGCTCGTTCAAACTCTGTGCGGACAGGCCGAGGCTTGTGGCGGTGTGGGCAAGCGTGCTGTAGGCCTCGGCAACGTGTTCCGTCGTCTCGAACAGCTCGGCCACGCTGCCCGCGGCACCCAACGCGGCGAGGGCCGGCAAGAGTTCAGTGATTGAAGCGCCTACTTCGCCGACACTCGCGTGCAACTCGCCAAAGTGCTCACGCGCGAGACTGACGTGCTCGCCCAAAGCCGCCCACACATGCGGCTTGTGCATGTGCTCGGTGGCGTGACCAACATGATCGGCCTCGTGACCGAGTTTGCCGAACATCGCGGCGATCCGGTTGATCGTCGCAGACGACTCGTCGACGGCAGTGATCTTGGCGTGAAAGACGTCGGCGCCTGCTTCGTCGGCCATGGTCTAGGTTTCCCGAGCTTGCATGCGCACTGCAGCCACGTTGATCCGCTCCAGCTCGAAGATCGTCAGACTGAGGGCAAAGCCGATCTCGCCGCACCACTTTCCGACGGTGAGGTATCGCTCGAAGACATCGCGCGGCTCGGCACGAAGAAAAAACTTCTCAGTGCTTCTACAGCCAGGTTGAAGTCGTATGCTCCGAGCCGGTCGATCATGGCGGCCGGCACAGCGGCCATGCGCGCCAGCAGCTCTCGGCACGCCTTCACGTCGACGACGATCGTTGCCGCGCCCTTGTCGAACTTGGTGGCGAACGGCATGCCGCACTCGAGCAGGTCCTTGCCGGTGTAGGGCTTGACGACGAGCTCGGTCATCGTCTCCTGGCCGGGAAACTCGATGGCCTTGTCCAGTTTCAGCGTGACGTCGGGCATAGTGGCGACTCCTGGTTAGCGGGCGTTGTTCGACAGGCGGCGAACCTTTGCCGCAGGTTGCGGCCGCGCCGCCTCCTCCCGCATCGCGGCCTGGAAAGATTTGCGCGCAAGCAGCTCGGCCAGGCGCAGCCCTCCCGTTGGCGTCAGCGTCGTGGTGGAGGCACCAACCGTAAGACGCAGGTCATTGGTCAGGCGGGGAAAAGTAGCTCGCATCATCGGCCTCGAATCGATGAGCCGATCATCGCGACGACGGTGGGAATGAATACAGGCTAGCTCACATCCCGCCCCTTTCCGAAAATTGCAGTATTTGCTTCAATCTTCTCGGAGTGGTCGGCAGCGGTGCAGCCTGCGCCGCCGCGTGCACGACTGCTTCCGGCGTTCCGGGCTTCGGTGGGGAGCGTAGCCGGTCGACCTTGGCGGCAACGGACAGTATCGCTCGCGAGGCCCCACACGCGCTCAGCGTGCCGAAATGCTCCGCCCGCGCCTGCCGCAGCAGTTCGTCGCGGCGTCGGGCGCTTGCGTCCGTCTCCGGAGCGCGCTGCCCGGGGCCTCGCTTCAAACCGAACGCGCGCGCCGGGTCAGCGCCGGCCGCTACCGCCGCCAGTGCGTCTGCGTGCCAGGCAAGGTCGGCAGCTAATTCGGGCGCACTACTCAGTCCGCACGCGACCGCACGCTGGAACTCGGCCACACGGCGGAGACGGGCAAGCGGGTCGGGCGCGGGCTCGATCATGGCTGCGCACCCGCATCGCCGTGCCCGCGCAGCTTGGCGGCCGTCTTGGCCACAAACGCGCGCTGCAGATCCTCGATCTTGCTCTCGATCGACCTGATCGTCGCCTGCGGTGTGCCGGCATCCCGCAGAATTTGCCGGATACCTGCCGCCAGGCCTGTGCGCAGCTCGGTAAACGCTACCGTCAGAGCGTCTCGGACTTCCGAGGCTACCAGCAGCTCGCCCGACTCTCGAGCTTCCCGGCGCAACAGCAGCTTGTTCCGCGTCAGCGCCAGCTGATCCGCCGGCCTGATTGCCATCGTCGACAGGCACGGGATAGTCGCCTGCGCCAGGAGGTCGTCGCGTTCGGCGCTGGCGGCGGCGGCGGCCCGCTGCTTCTCCCCGAGAAAGGCCATCACCGCTTCGGAGTCGAGCTGCCACGCCTTGCCGCTACTTCCACGCTTCACGATCGGGAAGTCAGCGTATCGGGCGATCAGGTCGGTCAGCGTCGGCGAACTGCAGCTCAACAGCTTCGCCATCTCGGATTTGCTCACGGTTGGCATCAGGCAGCCCTCCTCGAAAGTGAGAAACAAAAATTTGGAAAAAAGTTGAGACAAAGTCCGGGCAGCCGCGGTGCGAAATACCCGCGGTGCCGCCTCCGGCTGGGAGGGACCCGCGACCTGGCCGGCGGGGGGTGGCCTTCTGCCCGCGCCAGGAGGTCGGTCGTGAGTTGTGAGAGTTCTGTGAGTTTGCTGCAGCCACTACGGTTTATTTCGCACTGCATTTCCCTGCGCGTAGGGTATGGAGAACTAACAGAACTCACAGAACTCACGAGGGCTTGGCAGCTTGCACCTGCCAGACAACGTTGTTCGATACGGTTCCGACCTTTCGTAGTTTCAAGCTCAGCCGTGTTCCGTTGGCGCCATCGATCATCGCGATTCGGCCTTCGCGGCGCAGAAGCCACTGGCCGAGCTTCCGGGTGTTAATGCCGTTCCGGTCGCCTGCGAGCTGAACCAAAATGTCCCGCATCTCGGGCATTGCGGGGTGGAGATCACCGAACTCGTCTTGCCGCACTGCCATCGCTTGTTCGGCAACGTTCCGGGCCGTCTGCTTGCTATCGCCATAGTGCGAGTGCCAGAGGCCGATAACCTGCTTCAGCTCCGACAGCTCCGGGTCGTCCTCGCGTGCCGCTTCCATCGTCGTCACTGGATCGGCGCAACCGAGCCACACGAGCGCGGAGCGAACGTTATCGGACCAGGTTGGGAAAGACGCGATCGGCGGCAGGCGCGCGGGTGATCCGGCCGCCAGGTAGGCCCGCACGATGGTCAGTGCAGCCGCAACGAAAGAGCCGCGGTCATCGAGCACACGCTGCAACGGGTCTTGCTGGAAAGATCGGAGCTCGGGGCGTTCTACGTTCGCGTCCAGGCTGCAGATGATGGTGCGGCGGGTCATGTCGCC
>CAXUCZ010000193.1:0-4826 GCA_964249675.1 uncultured Acetobacteraceae bacterium
AGTCCGGATGGATCTCGCCAAAGGCGAGGAAGCCGTGCCGGTTGCCGCCATACTCGACGAAGGCGGCCTGCAGAGAGGGCTCCACCCGGACCACCTTGGCCAGGTAGATGTTGCCCTTCAGTTGTTTCTTGGTCGCCGTCTCGACGTCGAAGTCTTCGAGGCGGTTACCGTCCAGCACCACCACCCGGGTCTCTTCCCCGTGGCTGGCGTCGATCAGCATGCGTTTGGTCATCGGTCGGGCTCCATGGCGCCGCCTTGGCGCGACGCGCTGCAAGCGGTCGCGCGGCCGGGTGGGCCTTGATGTGGATGGGGTCGGTCAGGATCGGCCCGCAGCGGCGACCCAGCCGGGCCTTCACGAGGCGCCGGCATGTCGCAAGGTCGGTGCGGGGCGGAAAGAACGCGGTCATGATCCTCGGCGGGCACGGCGGACAGCTCGTCCTGCCGGCTTGGTCGTCGGACCGGCGCGCCTCCGAGCGAGCGGCGCAACGCCGGGTGGATGAGCCCGCCGCGCCATGCCGAACGGCCGGACGCTGCAAGCGTCGAACAGGCACAGGGATCGGTGTGAGGTCGATCCCGCCAGCCCGTTCCCGACCGCCCGCGCCAGCGCGGCGCAACCCGATCGGACGAGGGCACGCAGCCGATCCGGCCAGATCGCAACCCCAACGATGCTGGTTTGGTTACGTCGACGAGACAAGCCGACGCGTGCGCCAGCAGACTGATACAAAGGATGACCGAAACCATGCTGGCCTGCAAGGGCGGCGCTGGCCACACAGATTGTTGCGCCGTAGCCACAGTGTGTGTCGTGAACACCATGTAATCCATAGGAAGCATGAAGCCGCGCAGCTGCCATGTTAGACAATCGACCATGGCGCGCACCGATCACGCGGCGATCGACACCGACACACCAGGCGCCGAGCCTGGGACATCCGGGCGCGGTGGTGGCGAGCCGTTCAGCCGGCGCCTGTTGCTCGGGCACGGCCTCGGCGCCGCGCTGCTGCTGCATGACGGCCTAGCCGAGGCGCGCCCGCCCCAAGCCTCGGCCCACGCCGCGCCGCCGCCGCCCCACGCGACGCCGGCCGCCAGCCGCCGGCCGGTCGTGGTCCTCGACCCCGGCCATGGCGGCAAGGATCCGGGCGCCATCGGCTGGTCCGGCACCTACGAGAAGCACGTCGCCTACGCCGCCGCGGTGGAGCTGCAGCGCCAGCTGCTCGCCACCGGCCGCTACCAGGTCCAGCTAAACCGCGCGCCGGACGAGAACATCCCGCTCGACGGGCACGTCGCCACCGCGCAGGACCATGGCGCGGCGCTGTTCTGCTCCATCCATGCCGACGCTCTGGGCGACCACGCCGTGCGCGGCGCCAGCGTCTACACCCTGGCCGAGACCGCCTCGGACGCCCAAAGCGCGGCGCTCGCAACCCGCGAGAACGCCGCCGACCGCTTCGCCGCACCCGCCCATCGACAGGACCTGTCGCCCGAGGTCGCGCAGATCCTCGCCTCGCTGGTGCGTCACGAAACCCGGCTCGGCTCGGCCAGGATGCAGTCTGGCGCCGTCTCCTCGCTGGGTGCGGCAACCCCGCTGCTGCCGCATCCCGGCCGCCACGCCGCCTTTGCCGTGCTGAAGGCGCCGAACATTCCCTCGGTGCTGGTCGAGATGGGCTTCATGTCGAACCCCGCCGACGAGGCGGCGCTGCGCCGCGCTGACCACCGCGCCCTGATCGCCAGCGCGCTGCGGCGATCGATCGATCGATATTTTACGTCGGGGATCGGACTGGCCGGGTAGGGAAGACAAAGGCTTCTTTTTTGAAAAAAGAAGCAAAAACTCTTATCCGTTAAACGCGCGCCGCGTTGACAATAGTCTGCTTCCGGACAGAAGTTTTTTGGTTCTTTTTTGCAAAAAAGAACGTCTTGCTTCCTAGATCAATTTTGCCGGCACGCCGACCTCGGTCACGCTGGTCTGATCCTGTGCTCTGCGGCTCAACGTCCGCGGTGGAGATGTCCAGCGCAGCGGCGTCGTTGCTTCATCGAGGCGAGCAAACCTCCGCCTCTACAACCAGGCTCATCGGCTGCGGCAGAGAAACTGCCGCCTGCCCTTACGTTCTTGCAACTCTGATCGGGGCGACGCCGGCTGCTCGATCGGCTATCATGTGCAGATGATCCGGCCACTGACCGCCGCGGAGCCGATGGCTCGCCCCGCATCCCCGCCGCCCCGCGGCCGTCCGCCCCGTAAGCCGCCGTTCCGCTTTCTGCGCCGCCTCATCGGCGTCGTTGCCGCAATCAGTCTCGTCGTCGTGGTCGTCGCCGGCCTCGTCGGCTGGGACGCCTACACCCGTTTCTCCGCCGGCCTGCCGACGCTGGACGGCGTGCGCAACTACCAGCCGCGCACCATGAGCCGCATCTACGCCGACGATGATCACCTGATGGCCGAGCTCGCCACCGAGCGGCGCATCTTCGAGCCCTATGCGGCCATTCCCGAGATCGTCCGCCGCGCCTTCGTCTCCGCCGAGGACCAGAACTTCTGGCTCCATCGCGGCGTCGACCCGCTGGCGATCGCCCGCGCCGCCGTCACCGACCTGCAGCACGTCCGCGACAACCGCCGCCCGATCGGCGCCTCGACGATCACCCAGCAGGTCGCGCGCAACATGCTGCTCGGCTCCAACGAGCGCTCGCTCGACCGCAAGGTGAAGGAGGCCATCCTGGCGCTGCGCATCGAGCGGGTGCTGAACAAGCCGCGCATCCTCGAGCTCTATCTGAACGAGATCTATCTCGGGCAGGGCGCCTACGGCGTCGCCGCCGCCGCTCAGACCTACTTCAACAAGCCGCTCGGCCAGGTCAGCATCGCCGAGGCCGCGATGCTCGCCGCGTTGCCGAAGTCGCCGAGCAACTACAATCCGTTCCACTTTCCCGATGCGGCGCGCAACCGGCGTGACTGGGTGCTCGACCGCATGGTCGACACCCACGCTATCGGCGCCGCCGACGCCGCCGCCGCCAAGGCCCAGCCGGTGGTGCCCACCGCCTACCATAAGCCAGACCTCGTCGCCGGCGCCGACTATTTCGACCAGGAGGTCAAGCGCCAGCTGGTCGACAAGTTCGGCGCCGACCAGGCCAACCAGGGCGGCCTCGTCGTGCACACCAGCTACGACGCCGCAACCCAGGCCCTCGCCGACCGCTCGCTGCGCCACGGCCTGATGGCCTTCGACCGCGCGCATGACGGCTGGCGCGGCCCGGTCACGCACCTGCCCGGCATTTCGAAATCGGCCGATTGGGCATCCGCGCTCGCCGCCCTGCCCAAGCCCGCCGGCCTGCTCGCGGAGTGGCGGTTGGCGGTGGTTCTGTCGGCCCGCGGCGAGGCCGCCGAGCTCGGCTGGCTCGACGACGCCACGCCCGTCCAGGACGCCGCCTCGCGTCAGCGCACCGGCGCCCTACACGTCGCCGACCTCGCCTGGGCCCGCCCGCTGCATCACGACGGCGAGCTTGGCCCCGCGCCGAGCCGGGTCACTCAAACCGTCGCCGTCGGCGACGTCGTCATGGTCGAGCCCGCCGGCGCCGAAACCTACGCCGACACCGCCTCGCTCGGCCCCGAGCGTCTCGGCAAGCCCGACCGTCTGCAGCTCCGCCAAATCCCCGCGATCGCCGGCGCCCTGGTGGCAATGGACCCCAACACCGGCCGCGTCTTCGCCATGTCGGGCGGCTGGAGCGTCGAGCGCAGCGTCTTCAACCGCGTGACCCAGGCGCAGCGCCAGCCCGGCTCGTCGTTCAAGCCGCTGGTCTACCTGGCCGCCATGGAGCAGGACATCGCGCCGTCCGCGAAGTTCGAGGACGAGCCGATCACCATCGGCAGCTGGACCCCGGAAAACTACGAAATGGACTTTCTCGGCCCGACCTCGCTGCACGTGGCGCTCGCCAAGTCGCGCAACCTGGTCACCGTCCGGCTCGCCCAGAAGGTCGGCATGGACGCCGTCGCCGCCGCCGCCATCGCCTTCCATGAGGTCGACGCCATGCCGCACGTGCTGCCGGCCGCTCTCGGCGCCGTCGACACCACCGTGATGCGCGAGGCCGGCGCCTATGCCAGCCTCGCGATGGGCGGCAAGGAGGTGGTGCCCAACGTCATCGACAGCATCCAGGACCGCGACGGCCACGTCGTCTGGCGTCCGACCGGGCTCGACATCGCGGCCGCCGGCGACCCCGCCCTGCCGCCGAACCTCACCGACATGCGCAAGCCGATTGCCGACGCCGCCAGCACCTTCCAGGTGCTCGAGATGATGCGCGGCGTCGTCCTCGCCGGCACCGGCGTGCCGGTGGTCAAGGACCTCAACCGTCCGATCGCCGGCAAAACCGGCACCACCTCGAACTTCAACGATGCCTGGTTCGCCGGCTTCACCCCCGACCTCGTCACCGTCGTCTGGGTCGGCTACGACCAGCCCGCCAGCCTTGGCGACAAGGAGGACGGCGCCCACGTCGCCGGGCCGATCTGGCACGACTTCGTCCAGGCCGACCTCGCCGGCAAGCCCGCGCTCGACTTCCGCAACCCCGACGGCGTGGCCACCTACCGCTGGTATCCGGGCGACGGCCACCCCGCCATCGACGCCTTCAAGCCCGGCCAGGAACCCGACGTGCCGCCCGCTCCGGTCGACACCGCCTCCTCCGACACGCCGCCCGCCGTCACCACTCCCGACGGCGCCCAGCCCATCGCCGCCGCGCCGCCGCCGCCGCCGCAGCCCAAGGCGAGCGCGGATAGCGGGGCAGGGGATCCGGGCATGGGCGGGCTCTACTAGAGGCAAGGCAAGGGGCTTTGCCCCTTGACCCCATCAAAGGCGGAGCCTTTGAAA
>CAXUCZ010000194.1:0-4804 GCA_964249675.1 uncultured Acetobacteraceae bacterium
TTTTAAAGGCTCCGCCTTTAATGGGGTCCAGGGGCAAAGCCCCTGGCCTTCCTTGAGCAACGGCCCCATTTAATCGATATGCTGCTCTCCGTGCTCGACCAGTCCCCGATTGTCTCCGGCCGCACGCCGGCGGAGTCGATCCGCGAGAGCTTGGCGTTGGCGGCGCATTGCGATGCGCTTGGCTATCATCGCTACTGGGTCAGCGAGCATCACAACTCGCCTGCGGCGGCCGGGGCGGCGCCGGAGATCCTGCTTGGAGCGCTGGCGGCGACGACCAGCCGGATCCGGCTTGGCGCCGCCGGCATCATGCTGCCGCACTATGCCAGCCTCAAGGTCGCCGAGCAGTTCCGCACCCTCGAGGCGATCGCGCCCGGGCGGATCGATCTGGGGCTGGGACGGGCGCCGGGCTCGGACCAGCTGACAGCGCACGCGCTCAACCCCAACGCGGCGCATGCGGCGGACGCCTTTCCGGCTCAGTTGCGCGACGTGATGGCCTGGGTGAGCGGCGCCCCGCTGGTGGCGAACCATCCGTTCGGCGCCGTCGTCGCGAACCCGGCCGGGCCGACGCAGCCCGAGGTGTGGATGCTCGGCAGCTCGACCTACGGGGCGCAGGTCGCCGCCTATTTCGGGTTGCCGTACTGCTACGCCTGGTTCTTCGCCGATGGCCGCGGCGCCGAGGAGGCGCTCGACGCCTACCGCTCCACCTACCGGCCAAGCGAGCGACATCCGCAGCCGCATATCGCGCTCTGCGTGTTCGCGCTGGCGGCCGAAAGCGTGGCGGAGGCGCATCGGCTGATCGGCCCGCGCGACGTCTGGACCGCGGAGCGCAATCGCGGTCGCTACGTCGCGTTGCCCTCGCCGGAGGAGGCGGCCCGCTACCCGTTCACCGAGCAGGCGCGGGCGCGGCAGACGACCCAGCGCCAGCGCGACCCGGTCGGCACCGGCGAGCAGGTACTGCGCCGCCTGGGCGAGATCGCCGCCAGCCACGCGGCGGACGAGATTGCGGTGGTGACGGCGACGCATGATGCGGCGGCGCGGCGGCGCTCCTACGCGCTGCTGGCGGAGGCGAACCGCGCGATGAGGCTGGCGGCTGAATAGCCTGCCTCTCTGATCGTCACGTGTCAGGCGGCGACGCTGTCCTTTGTTGCGCGAACCTGGGCCGGGCCCCTGCCGCGCAGGTTCATTGCGGTGCCGACCAGGGCGACGTGAGAGAATGCCTGCGGGAAATTGCCGACCTGGCGCTTGGCGGCGCTGTCATACTCCTCGCTGAGCAGGCCGACATCGTTGCAGAGCGTCAGCAGGCGCTCGAAGAGGTCCTCCGCGTCGTCGTGCCGGCCGCACAGCGTGTAGGCGTCGGCGAGCCAGAAGGTGCAGGCCAGGAACGCGCCCTCGACGCCCGTCAGGCCATCCGTGCCATCCTCTGTGCGGTAGCGCAGCACGAAACCGTCGACCAGCAGGCCCGTCTCGATGGCGGCCACGGTGCCGAGGAAGCGGCTGTCGTCGGCCGGCAGGAAGCCGACCATCGGCAGCAGCAGCAGGCCGGCGTCGAGCGACTTGGCGCCGAAGCTCTGGGTGAAGCTGTTCATCTCGGTGTCGAACCCCTGCTCCAGCACCATGCGGTGCACGTCGTCGCGGGCGACCCGCCAGCGCTCGATCGGCGCCGGCAGGTGGTGGCGTTCGGCATCCCGGATGGCGCGATCGAAGGCGACCCAGGCCATCACCTTGGAGACGGTGAAGTGCTTGCGGCCGCCACGCACCTCCCACATGCCCTCGTCCGGCTCGCGCCAGACCTGCTCGAGCCGCTCAACCAGGCTGCGCTGCAGGTTCCATCCCTCCTCGACCGCGGACAGGCCGTTGCGGCGCGCCTGATGGAGGCAATCGATGACCTCGCCGAACACGTCGAGCTGGAGTTGCCCGGCGGCGGCGTTGCCGATGCGCACCGGCGACGCGCCCTGGTAGCCAGGCAGCCAGGGCACCGTCCACTCCTCGAGCCGTCGCTCGCCGGCCAAGCCGTACATGATCTGCACCTGGTCGGCGGAACCCGCGACGGCGCGATGCAGCCAGTCGCGCCAGGCGCCGGCCTCTTCGACGTAGCCGGCGTTCATCATGGCGAACAGCGTCAGCGTCGCGTCGCGCAGCCAGCAGTAGCGATAATCCCAGTTGCGCTCGCCGCCGAGCTGCTCGGGCAGCGAGGTGGTGGCGGCGGCGACGATGCCGCCGGTGGCGGCGTAGGTCAGCGCCTTGAGCGTCAGCAGCGAGCGGTTGACGGTCGTTGCGTAGCGGCCCGTGTAGGTCGAGCGGCTGCTCCACTCGCGCCAGAAGGCGTCGGTCTCGGCCAAGGCCGCGATGGCGTCGATCTTGTCGGGCAGCGGCACGTGCGAGGCGCTGTGCGTCATCGCGAACGGGATGGTCTGCCCGGCGCTGACGGTGAAGCTCGCCAGCGTCGTCAGGTCCTGGCCATACAGCTTGATCGGCGTGTGCAGCACGACGCGCTCGGGACCGACGATGGCGCAGAGCCCGGTCTCCTCGTCGAGCTGCTCCACCCAGGGGATCGAGGTGCCATAGTCAAAGCGCAGCACGAGTTCGAGCCTCATCGCCACCTGGCCGGTGCGCCCCTGCACCAGGCGAAGGATGGTCGAGTTCTTCTGGTTGATCGGCATCAGGTCAATCACCGCGACGCTGCCGGTCGGGGTGTCGAACACCGTCTCCAGCACCAGACTGCCGTCATGGTAGGCGCGGCGCGTGGCGGTCGGCGGCTCGCTCGGTGCGATCAGCCAGCGGCCATGTCGGGAGGTGCCGAGCAGGGCGGACAGGCAGGCGGCGCTGTCGAAGCGCGGCCAGCACAGCCAGTCGATCGATCCGCTGCGTCCGACCAGGGCCGCCGTCGTGCAGTCGCCGATGATGGCGTAGTCTTCGATCGGGAGCGGCTGGGCGACGTCGACCATGGTCGTGCGGTTTCCCGATTAGATTTCTGCGATGCACAAGTGGTCGGGCGACAGGATGGTTGCCGGATGGCGTCGGCCACTCCGCGATCGCGTGCCCGACGCGTCCGGTCATTGCGGCTTGACACTTATGGGGCGTTTGCCGATATGACCGGTGTGGCGCGGTTGCGCCTGCGCATCGTCGCGTGTCGCAATTGACCGACGGTCGATGCCGCGGTGGTCGCATGTCGCGGCCGCTTCACGCCGTGACCGCTCGTCACATCATCATGTTAGAGACTCATTGTTGAACGACACAAGTGCCGCTGCGGCGGACGAGAGCGCGCAAGCCGCGCTAGACCTGGCCTATTCGCACCCCTTGCACGTGGCAGGCGCAGCGGCTGACGGCCCGGAGCAAGAGCGCTCCAGCGCGCCGCCTACCGCGGCGGGTGACCTGGATCCGGACGAGCCGCCGACCGAGACCGGCCAGCCGCATGTCGGCGGCGCCGCGGCGGACGACGTGCTGACCGGCGGCGAGGCGTCCGGCGACGAGGCGCCTTTCGCCGACATGTCCGAGGAGAGCTTGCCGGACCTTGCCGAGTTCGAGGCGCTGCAAGCCGCCGAGCCGGGCGCGCTCGGCCTCGAGACGCCGCTCACCTTCTTCGATCTCGGCTTGTCGGAGTCGATCCTGCGGGCGGTGACCGAGAAGGGCTACCTGCATCCGACGCCGATCCAGGCGCAGGCGATCCCGATCATCCTGATGGGCCGCGACGTGATGGGCGTCGCCCAGACCGGCACCGGCAAGACCGCCGGCTTTACGTTGCCAATGCTGGATATCCTCTCCGGCAGCCGGGCCCGCGCCCGGATGCCGCGCTCGCTGATCCTGGAGCCGACGCGCGAGCTCGCCCTGCAGGTGGCCGAAAACTTCGTTCAGTACGGCAAATACCTGAAGCTGACACATGCGCTGCTGATCGGCGGCGAGAGCATGAACGACCAGAAGGAGGCGCTGATGCGCGGGGTCGACGTGCTGATCGCGACTCCGGGGCGTCTGATCGACCTGTTCGAGCGCGGCGGCATGCTGCTGACGGATTGCCGCCTGCTGGTGATCGACGAGGCGGACCGGATGCTCGACATGGGCTTCATCCCCGACGTGGAGCGGATCGTCGGGCTGCTGCCCGCCAACCGGCAGACGCTGTTCTTCTCGGCGACGATGGCGCCCGAGATCAAGCGCCTCACCGACGCCTTTCTGCAGAACCCACGCGAGGTGAAGGTTGATCGGGCCGCCTCGGTCGCACCCACGATCACCGCCGGCCTGGCGGTGGTCGACGAGATGGACAAGCGCGAGACGCTGCGCCGGCTGATCGCCTCCGAGGACGTGCAGAACGCCTTGATCTTCTGCAACCGGAAGACCGAGGTCGACATTCTCAACAAGTCGCTCAACAAGCACGGCTTCTCCGCCGCCGCGCTGCATGGCGACTTGGCGCAATCGCTGCGCTTCGCGACGCTCGAGAAGTTCAAGGCGGGCGCGGTGCGGCTGCTGGTGTGCAGCGACGTGGCGGCGCGCGGCATCGACATCGGCGGGCTGTCGCACGTGTTCAACTTCGACGTGCCGCATCATGCCGAGGACTACGTGCACCGGATCGGCCGCACCGGTCGCGCCGGGCGCGAGGGGCGCGCGTTTACCATCGCGACACCGGACGACAAGCTGGCGGTCGCCGCCATCGAGGCGCTGACCGGCTCGGCCATTCCGCGCATCGATGTCGAGGGGATGGCGCAGCTGCCTTGGTCGGAGGTCGACGGGCGCAAGCGTCGAGGCGGGCGCAAGCCGGCTGCCGGCGGACGAGGCGGCGCTGCGGCGCGTCCGGGCGCTCGCGGCGGTCGTGGCG
>CAXUCZ010000195.1:0-4778 GCA_964249675.1 uncultured Acetobacteraceae bacterium
ATGTCATTCGGTTCCATCCGCGACTTGACCACCTGGATGTGGATGATCTCGCGCGTCATCGTGACCGAGACCGGCTTGTCGATGTGTTCGCGCTTGACCACCAGGGTGATGGTGCTGCCGGGCTTGCCGCGCATGCGGTCGACCGCGTCGTTGAGCGACAGGCCCTCGACGGTGGTGCCGTCGAGCGAGAGGATCAGGTCGCCGGGCTTCATCCCGGCCCTGGCGGCGGGGGTGTCGTCGATCGGGCTGACGACCTTGACGACGCCGTTGTCCTCGGTGACCTCGAGGCCCAGGCCGCCGAAGGCGCCGCGGGTCTGGACCTGCATGTCGCGATACTGCTTGGCGTCCATGTAGGAGCTGTGCGGGTCGAGGCCGGAGAGCATGCCGTTCAGCGCGTTGTCGACCAGGTCCTTGTCGGCCACCGGCTCGACATAGTCGGCGCGGACGCGCTCGAAGACGTCGCCGAACAGGGTGAGCAGGCGGTAGGTGTCGGCGCGCGAGCTGGTGGCGTCGTCGGCCAGGGCAGGCGACACCGCGCGCGGGATGGCGAGCGTCGGCAAGGAGCGATGGAGCCGGGCGCCGGGGTCGAGAGCGGGACCGAGAGCAGGGCCGGCGACGACGCCGGCAGCGAACGCCGTGCCGAGCAGCAGGCCAGTGCGGAGCTTCATGCGTCGGTCCCTCGTTGCGACCCTCATCAAGGGACGGTGCGTAGATAGTGCAGCCGCCACGTTAACCGATGGTGGCCGCGGGGTAAAAACGCCGAGGGGTGCGCCGGGTGCTCAGGCCGGCTGCAGGGCGGCGACCGGCCGCGGGATGGCCGGCACCGACAGCAGCAGGGCGGCGAGGACGGCGATGAGGCCCACCGGCAGCCCGGCCAGCACCAGCATCGGCGCGCAGAGCACCGTTGCGAGCAGCGCCAGCTCGCCCGGAGCGAGCGCCGGCAGACGCTCGATCAGGCCGGACATCATCGCCGCGGTGAGCAGCGGCAGGTCGTAGACAAAGGCGTAGGGCGAGACGACGAAGGCCGCGGCGGCCAGCGTCAGCAACGCGCGGGGCTGACGCTGGCGATAGCTGCGCCAGGTGAGGATGAGGCCCAGCCTGGAGCCGGAGACTTGCAGGGCCACGACGATGCCGCCCGGCAGGCCAAGCAGCCTGCCGGCGGCGGTCGGCGTCGGCATCAGCGGCCACGGCGCGCCGCTGCCGGCGCGAAACAGCGCGGCGTAGGCGGCGAGCGCACCCGGCCAGGCGAGGCAGAGCGCCGGGCCGTAGACCGCGGCGGCCAGCGCCATCAGCGTGGCGGCCGAGACCAGCATGGCGGCCAGCGCCCGCCCGCGGCCGGCGGCGAGCAGCGCCACCGGCACCAGCACGGCCAGTTGCGGCTTGCAGGCCATCAGGCCGAGCACGGCGCCCCCCAGCCAGGGATGGCGCTCGGCCAGCCGCATGCCGCCGATCAGTACGGCGGCGAACAGGAAGCCGGTCTGGCCATACATCAGGCTGATGGCGGTGGAGGGCGCGAGCAACAGCAGCAGCGTGGCGACCAGCCTCGGTTCGCGCCGGCAGAGCAGCACCGCCGCCAGGCAGAGCAGCAGCGTGAGCAGGCTCCAGCAGGCCGCCGCGAGCCAGTAGGGCAGCCAGGCGAGCGGGGCGAGCAGCAGCAGGAAGGACGGCGGGTAGCCGAACGGGTACGAGGCGGCCGGGTGCAGGCCGAGAGTGATCTGGAAGGCGAGCAGGGCTTGCTGGTCGTAGATGGCGGCCGGAGGATGGGTGCTGACAAAGCGGGCGAACGACCACAGGCCGTAGCTGTCCGGCATCAGTTCGGAGGCGCAAGCGAGATAGTGGCCGAGCAGGCAGGCTGCATAGGCGCCGCAGGAGGCGAGGAGCGCCAGCAGCACGGGCGAGCGGCGGATCGTCGCGGCATTCATCACGGCAAGGATGACACGGGCGGGTTGACGAGCCGTTAACGTACGAAGGCAAGCGCTTCTTTTTTGAAAAAAAGAAGCAAAAAACCTTTCTCGGTTAGGGTGATGCTGAGGTCGCGGCAAGACGGGACGAGCTTGCTTTCAGGAGCAAAAGTTTTTTGGTTCTTTTTTTCAAAAAAGAACGCTTACCTTTCTCGGATGGCCAGCAACGATCCTTACGCCGCGCTTGGAGTAAAGCGCGACGCCAGTGCCGACGAGATCCGGCGTGCTTACCGGGCGCTGGCGAAGAAGCATCATCCCGACCTCAATCCTGGCGACGCGGCCGCCGAGGCGCGGTTCAAGGACATTGCGGCCGCGGCCGACCTGCTGGAGGACGCCGACAAGCGGGCGCGTTTTGATCGCGGCGAGATCGACGCCACCGGTGCGCCGGCGCCGGAGCGCAGCTTCTATCGCGGCTATGCGGAGGGCGAGGGGGCGGCGCGTTATCGGGGCGGGGTCGGCGATGAGGCCGAGCTGGGCGACATCTTCGGCGAGTTCTTCAATCGGCAGGCGGGGGCGGGCGGCGCCCGTGCCGGCGCGGGGATGCGCATGCGTGGGCGAGACCAGCGCTACGAGCTGGGGGTGGACTTCCTCGATGCCGTCAATGGCGCGACCCGGCGGCTGGGCTTGCCGGACGGGCGGGACCTCGACGTCGTGATCCCGCCCGGGATCGAGGATGGGCAGGCGCTGCGGCTGCGCGGCCAGGGCGGCCCGGGCGCGGGCGGCGGGCCGGCCGGCGACGCGCTGATCACGGTCGGCGTGCTTCCGCATCCGTTCTTCCGGCGCGAGGGGGCGGACCTGCACGTCGCGCTGCCGGTCAGCCTGCGCGAGGCGGTGCTCGGCGCGAAGGTCACGGTGCCGACGCCGCGTGGGTCGGTGGCGATGACGATACCGCCGCGCTCGGATGCCGGGCGGCAGCTCAGGCTGCGCGGCCGCGGCGTCGCGGCGCATGGCCATCGGGCGGCGGGCGACCTCTATGCGACGCTGCAGGTCGTCATCGGGCCGGTGGACGAGGCGCTCGAGGCGTTCCTGAAGGACTGGGCGGCGGCGCCCGGCGAGGACCCGCGGGCGGCGATGCTGGAGGCGACGCAATGACGGAGGCCGGCGAGGCAGGCGAGCGGCTGATCACGCTGGCGGCGCTGTGCCGTGAGCTTGGGCGGGTGCAGGAAAGCGAGCTGCAGCGCTGGATCACCGCCGAGTGGGTGCGGCCGGCGACACGCCAGCCGGAGCTGCGGTTCGGCGCCATCGACGTGGCGCGGGTGCGCTTGATCGTCGAACTGCGTGACGAGATGGAGGTCGGTGAGGCGGCGATGCCGGTGGTGCTGTCGCTGCTGGACCAGCTCTATGAGACGCGGCGGCAGATGCGGCTGCTCTGCGCCAGGCTGAAGCGGCAGGGGCTGCAAGTTGGCGAAGAGTAGGCCAGGAGCTCGGCTCCTGGACCTCGCTGGGGGCGGCGCCCCCAGACCCGCATCCGTCAGCGCGCTGAGGCGGGCGCGTCTTTGCTTGGCGACGTAGAGGCTCCGCCTTTGATGGGGTCGAGGGCAACGGCCCTCGCGTTGCTTAAGCAGCCGCCCGCTTCGGCAACGCCGACTGCGCAGCGACGGCGTCTCGGAAGGCGGTGAAGATACCGCGGGAGGTGGCGTCGTGGGGGAAATCGTACTCCGGGTGCCATTGCACGGCCAGGGCGAAGCTGCCGGCCTCGGCGCAGACGGCTTCGATGGTGCCGTCGGGGGCGGTTGCCTCGATGGTCAGGCCGGGAGCAAGGCGGGCAATGCCTTGATTATGCAGTGAGTTGACAAGAATGCGCTCGCGGCCGGCGAGGCGGGTGAGCAGGCCACCGGGGGTGAGGGTGACCTCGTGCGCCTTGGCGATGCGCAGCTCGGCGCTGCCATGCGCCGGCGTCGAGTGGTCGAAATGGCCGGGCAGGTCCTGCAGGCGCTGGTGCAGCGAGCCGCCGAGGGCGACGTTCATCTCCTGCAGGCCGCGGCAGATCGCCAGCAGCGGCTTGCCGGCGGCGATGGCGGCGCGGATGAGCGGCAGCGTCACGCCGTCGCGCTGCTCGTCCTCCGGCGTGCCTTCGGCGTGCGAGGGGCCGTCATAGTGATGCGGCTGCACGTTGGAGCGGCTGCCGGTCAGGATGATGCCGTCGAGCCGGGCGAGCAGCGTCGCGACGTCGGCGGCGGGGCCGTTGGCGGGCAGCAGCACCGGCACCCCGCCCACGACCTGGTCGACGGCGCGGACATAGGTGTCCGAGGCGGCGTGGTTCGGCGTCATGTAGACGCCGAAGGGCTTGGAGCAGCAGGAAATGCCGATGAGTGGCTTCATGAGGGGGAGGCCGCCGCGTGCTTTGGAGTTCAGGTCCAGGATAGGCCTTGAGGATGGCCGTTTGAAGGCTTGATCAGCGCACCCTGCCGTAGGTCGGCTGACCGTAGCCGGGACAGAGGCAGCGGGCGCCGACCGGCGCCGGGCGCTGCAGGCCGCAACTGCTCTGCGGGCCGGTGTCGCAGGAGGCGCCGTAGGCCGCCGGGGGCGGCGGCGCGCCGATGGGCGTGCCTGAGCCCGGCGGCGGGTAGCCTCCCGGCTGCGCATAGCCGCCAGATGGCGGATAGCCGGCTGGTGGATAGCCCGATGGCGGATAGCCTGCTGGCGGATAGCCTTGGGGGGCAAAGGTTTGGGGCGGGTTGCCGGACTGGTCGGGGGAGGATCCCGGCCCGGAGCCGGGGTCCTCGTCCTCTGGCGCGGTGGAGCGGTAAGGCGACGGCTGGTTGGATTGATAGGGCGAGATCGCGCCGCCCTGGTCTTGCGTGGTGTCGACAGGCT
>CAXUCZ010000196.1:0-4729 GCA_964249675.1 uncultured Acetobacteraceae bacterium
TTATTGAAGGTGGCGGCTGCATCGTGGGCCTGGTGCTGCTCTATTACTTCCAGGTTTGGCGTCCAGGCCGAAGATCAGCTCAGCAGACGGCTGTCAGCACCGCTCTTGACGCGCCGACATTGCCGCAGCCAGCCGTCATATCAGGCAGAGCTGCCGGAGTTGAGGTCTCCGCAGAAGAGCCTCGCCGGCATCGTGACATCGCGGAGTAGTAGGCCGCCTCGATAAGGTGGCCGCAATCGGAAGGAGCGACGGAACTGTCTGTCCTCCGCGCCCTGGCAGCTGTTTTGCGCGTGGGAGCTTGCCGCGCGCAGACGTTCGGCAATGCCGATCGAGGACAAGCATCCCTCCCGGGGTAAGAAGGGCGCAGAGACTTTTGTTCTGTTGCTTGCCGCAATCATCCGGCTTTTGTTTGAGCGAAAGAACCTTCCTCTAAAATGCGGCATAGGCGAGGCTGAAGGCGCCAAGGCCGGCGACGAGCCAGGCCACGTAGTCGCTGACGCGGCCGCTATGCAGCGCCTGTAGGCGGTCCAGGACCGGGGCGAGGACGTCGCGCAGGGTCTTGGAGACGTGGCGCAGCCGCTCGCGGCGGGTCAGGTCGAGGGTGGCGATGACGAGCGCGAGGGCGATCGAGAGCCAGGGCGCCCAGCCGGGCAGCGGCCAGCCAAGCTGCGTCGGCGGCGACATCGGCTGGGCGTCCTGCATGAACTGCGTGGCCGCGCGGCTGGCGAGGGTGACCACGCTCGAGACGCCGAGAAGGGACAGCAGCAACAGCGCTGCTGCCGGCGCGAGCATCAACCAGAGCGGCCGGTAGCCCTCCTGGTCGTCCTCGGTCGGCGCGCGGTCCTCCTCCTCGCTTGGCACCGGCCCGAGGCCGAGGAAGACGCGGCCGGTGACCCGCAGCACCGCGCCGCCGGTGCAGGCGGTGCCGGCCAGCACGGCGAGCAGCACCCAGAGCTTGCCGTCGTCGGCGGCGGCGGCGGCGAGCAGCCTGATGCCGTGATCGAGCAGGCCGAGCGGCAATCCGGCCAGCAGAACGCCGCCGAGCGCCATGGCGATCCCGGCTGGCCAGACGGCGCGCCCGCGGCCGCGCAGGCCGAGTTCGTCGATGCCGCCGCAATTGGCCAGCAGGATGCCCGCCACCATGAACAGCGCGCTCTTCACCAGGCCGTGGCCGACCAGATAGAGCAGCATGCCGGCCAAGCCGTCCCGGCTCAGCAGGGCGAGGCCGATCAGCATGATCCCGACATGCGAGATGGTGGAGAAGGCGAGCAGCCGCTTGATGTGCCGCTGCAGCAGCGCCATCACGCCGCCCAGCACCGCGCTCGTCGCGCCCATGCCGAGCAGCAGGGTTCGCACCACCTGCTGCACCTCCGCCGAGGGCGCGAACACCACGAGCACCAGCCTGGCGAGCCCGAACAACCCGATCGAGACCATTGCGCCGGAGAAGATCACCGATACCGGGCTCGGCGCCACCGCGTGCGCGTCGGCCAGCCAAAACTGGAACGGCACCTGCGCGGCCTTGATCAGCAGCCCGGTGGCGAGCAGGGCGAAGGCGGCGGTGACCGTCGGGTCCGCGGGGGCTTCAGCGACGATGCGGGCGATGCCGGTGAAGTCGAGTGCCCCGGTGCGCGCGTAGGCGAGGCCGATGCCGCCCAGGATCAGGTAGCTGCCGATCGTGTTGACGACGGTGAAGTTGAGCGCTCCCTCGAGCGCTGCGCTGCGCAACTGGTAGCCGGTCAGCGCGAAGCCGGCGACGCTCATGACCTCGAACCAGACGAACAGGTTGAAGAGGTCGTGGGTGAGGCAGAAGCCGATCATGCCGGCCAGGAACAGCAGCATGAGCACGTGGAAATGCGCGTGCACCTCGTCGAAATAGGCCCAGGCGAAGATGAGCGTGGCGACGAACAGCAGCGCGATGAAGGTGGCGAGCGCCGCACCGGCCTGATCGACGACGAAGGCGATGCCGATCGCCTGCCCGTGCCGCGGCGCCCAGCCGCCGAACCAGTAGACCAGCGGCGCGGCGGCGCTGCCATAGGCCATGGCGAGGCAGACGGCGCCGGCGGCGAGCGCGCATAGCAGGGCGGCGAGGTCGGGCACGCGGGCTGGCAGCAGCTTGCCGAACACCAGCAACAGTCCGGCGACGGCAAGCGGGCCGGCCACCGGCAGCGGCGGCAGCACGCCCATCGCCGCGGCGATCATCGGCCCAACGGCTTCAGATCCTCGGGATCGATGGTGCCACGGCGCTTGTGCAGCTGCAGCACCAAAGCGAGCAGCAGGGCGGTGACGGTGGCGCCGATCACGATGTCGGTCAGCACCAGCGCCTGCAGCACCGGGTCGACCGCCGGACCGGGCGGATGGGTGTAGAAGATCGGCGCCGCCGCGCCCCGGCGATAGCCAGCCGCCAGCAGCAGCACATAGGTCGATGCCTGCACCACCGACAGGCAGCCGATCAGGTGGACGTAGTTGCGACTGGTAACGATGCCGTAGAGCCCGACGCCCAGCAGCCAGGCCGCCACCGCCCAGGGCAGCAGCTCGACGAGCCGGCTCACGGGCTACCGCCCTTCTTCGTATCCGGCTCGCTTGCCTGCTCGGCGCGCGTCTCCTCGAGGAACTCGACGAGCACCACGACGAAGCCGCCGGCGACGGCGAGGGCGACGCCGGCATTCTCGACCAGCATCAGGCCGCCCGAAAACAGGTCGCGCACGGTGCCGAACGGCAGGATGTTCTGCAGAAATGGCCGCCCGACCAGCATCGAGGCGAAGCCGCAGGCGGCGTAGAGCGTCGCCCCGGCACCCTCGCAGGCGTCCATCGCCTCGGAGCGGATCATCCGGCGCCAGCTCCTGTAGCCCTCGCCGAGGAAGATCAGCAGCGTGCCGCTGGCGACGATCACGCCGCCCTGGAAGCCACCCCCCGGCGTCGTCATGGCGTGCAGCGCGACGTAGAGGCCGAACAGGACGATCAGCCCGCCGAGCATGCGGCCGATCAGCGCCACGGCGTCGCTGCGCGGCGGCATGCGTCGGCCCTCGACGATGCCCGATCGCGCGTCGAGCGTCTCGCCGCGCCCGCCGCGCAGCAGCACGCTGACGCCGGTGACCGCGCAGAGCAGCATGAACTCCTCGCCCAGCGTGTCGAAGCCGCGATAGTCGAAGTTCACCGCGCTGACCATGTTGGTGACGTGCCGCTCGTCGGTGGCGACCGCGTTGATCAGGTCGCCATAGGGCAGCGCGTGGTCGCCGAACCGGGGCATGTGCCAAGCGACGTGCACAATCGCCGGCAGCAGCACGAGCCACGAGGCGACGAAGAGCATCAGGCGCAGGCGCGGGGTCATGCGTCATCCTCATGGCCACGTGGCGGCGGATGGTCGCTGTCGCGGCGAGGCGAGCGGTCCATGCGGATGGACGAGAGCACGATCAGGAACAGCAGCGGCAGCACCGCGGTGCCGACCGTCAGTTCGGAGAACGCGACGTCCGGCGCCTGCAGCGCCAGGAACAGCAGCGCCAGCACCAGCCCGTTGACCGCCATCGCCATACCCTGCCGGCGGGGCGGGCGGGACAGCGCGACGCCGGCGCCGCTCGCCGCGACCAACAGGAAGAGCAGCGGGACGAGCAACCTCAACGGTTTGCTCCCGGCGGCGCGTCTGTGCCGTCGGGCGGCGTCGAGCCGCGGAGCAGCAGGGCGCGGCCGGTCGCGTGCGAGAGGGCGGCCCCGCCGAGCAGGCTCACCACGGTGATCAGCAAGATCTTGAGAGCGCGCGTCGAGGCGCCGTCGGCGACGAAGGCGGTGACGGTGAGCGCCGTGCCGGCAGCGGCGTTGACGAAGGCGACGCAGTGCAGCCGATCGAGCGGCGCGCGCAAACGGGCAAAGCCGGCGCAGCCGAGCCAGACCGCGAGCACGACGACCCCGAGCAGCACGTCGATGATGACCATCGTCACAGCCAGCGCTCCAGAACGAGGGCCATCGTCAAGGTGCCGGGCACAGTGAGCAAAGCGAGGCAGAGCGGCAGGTCGATGAACGAGCTCTGATCGAACGCGAACGTCATGAGCGCCAGGATCAGCGTTGTGATGGCGCTGGCGAGCTGTACCGCGACGAGCCGGGTCGCCGTCTTGCCGCGGCAGGCGGCAAGCACCGGAACCGCTACGGCCGGCAGCAACGCCAGCGTCGCCGCCATCCAGTCCGTCATGCCGGCCACTCGTGGTCAGGGACGGGCGGGACGTCAACCAGGCGATGCAGCACCATCACGTCGCCCTGCTCGGGGATGGTTACCATGAAGCCGTTCGGCGCCATCGAGATCGCGAGGCTGACCAAGCCGCGCCGCCCAGCCTCGCGAGGCGCCTCACCGCCGCGGCGCAGAGGCTGATGCGTGAGACGGCCTACGGTGCCGTCGGGCCGCCGGGCAAGCGCGCGCAGCAGCACGCCGCTTACGCGCACCACGTCGGATGCCAGGCTCACGAGCACGCGCCGGCCAAGGCGAAGCCAGGGCGCATCCAGCCGCAGGCTCCGCTGCTCGCATCGCCGCAGCGCAACAACGAACATCGTCACCACGGTGGCCAAGGGGAGCCCCGCGATGGTCTCGGTCAGGTTGATCTGGCCGGCGAACAAGACGTAGGCGGCGGCGAACGCAACCCAGGTGCAAGCAATCCTTAGACCCATCACCGCACTCCTGGATGCGCCATCCGCCAGGATGCACGTTGTGATCTGTATCAGAAGGATTATTCCCCAGGCTACAAGC
>CAXUCZ010000197.1:0-1129 GCA_964249675.1 uncultured Acetobacteraceae bacterium
TGGTGCAGCGCTGGCGCGGGCAGAGCCTGCGCGTCGGCTTCACCAACGGATGCTTCGACCTGCTCCATCCGGGCCATGTCGCGCTGCTGCGGGCGGCGCGCGGGCGCTGCGACCGGCTGGTCGTCGGGCTCAATGCGGACGCCTCGGTGGCGCGGCTGAAGGGGCCGAGCCGGCCGGTGAACCCGCTGGCGGCGCGGGCGCAGGTGATGGCGGCGATCAGCTATGTCGACTGCGTCGTCGCCTTCGAGGAGGACACGCCGCGGCAGCTGATCGAGGCGCTGCTGCCGGACGTGCTGATCAAGGGGGCGGACTATGCGCTCGCCGACGTGGTGGGCGCGGACATCGTGCAGGCGCATGGCGGCGAGGTGCTGCTCGCCGCGCTGGTGGACGGCCAGTCGACGACGGCGACGCTTGCGCGGCTGCGGGCGGGCGCTGCGGCGTGAGCCTCGTGCTGGTCACGGGTGCGGCCGGGTTCATCGGCTCGCACGTGGCGCGCGCGTTCAGCCGGGCGGGGCGTCGCGTCGTCGGCTGCGACCGCATGCGCTCGGGCGGCAAGTGGCGCAACCTGCTCGACGTGGCGCTGCACGACCTGATCACGCCGGAGAGCCTGCCTGAGTGGCTGGAGCGTCACCGCGGGCAGGTGGCGCTGGTCGTGCATCTCGGCGCCGTGTCGGCGACGACGGAGACTGACGTCGACCGGATCCTGCGCGACAACGTGCGGCTGACGCTCGACCTGTGGACCTGGTGCGCCGCCACCGCGGTGCCGCTGATCTATGCTTCCTCGGCGGCGACCTACGGCGACGGCGGCGCCGGCTTCGAGGATGTGGACGCGCCGGAGGCGCTGGCGGCGTTGCGGCCGCTGAACGCCTATGGCTGGTCCAAGCATCTGGTCGACCGGCGCATCGCCGCCGACATGGCCGAGGGATTGCCGATGCCGCCGCGCTGGGCGGGGCTGAAGCTGTTCAACGTCTATGGGCCGGGCGAGGACTGCAAGGGCGAGATGCGGTCGGTGATCAGCAAGATCATTCCGCTCGTGCGGGCCGGGGAGACCGTGGGTTTGTTCCGCTCGCATCGCGACGGGGTCGCCGATGGGGAGCAGCAGCGCGACTTCGTGCATGTCGACGACGTG
>CAXUCZ010000197.1:1139-4724 GCA_964249675.1 uncultured Acetobacteraceae bacterium
GATCCGGTGGCTGGCGGACATGCCGGGCGCGCCGAACGGGCTGTTCAACGTCGGCAGCGGGCAGGCGCGCAGCTGGAACGACCTGGCCCGAGCGGCTTTTGCAGCTTGCGGGCAGAGGCCGCGCATCGCCTATGTCGACATGCCGCCTGGGCTGCGCGAGCACTATCAGTATTTTACCGAGGCGCCGGTCGGCAAGCTGCGGCGGGCCGGCTGGGACCGGCCGTTCACCAGCCTTGAGGCAGGCGTGGCGCTCACCGTCGCCGCGTTTGGCTGAGGCGCGGCTGCCGCGGCAAGCCGTGCTGCTGCCCTCGGACGCGGTCGACTGGCGGCGGGAGGTCGCCGGGCGGTCGCTGCTGGGCTGGCAGATGCGTGAGCTGCAGCGCTGGGGGATCGAGAGCTTTGTCGTCGTGGCGCCGGCGGCGAGGCTGCCGGAGCTCGGGCGGCTCGCCGCCAGCCTGCCGAAGCGCGCCGCCATCACCGTCTGCGCGACCTACGAGCCGGGTTCAACGGCGTCCGATAGGCCGGTGATGCTGGTGCAGAGCGACGGCGTGGCGGCCGGCGATCTCGGGCCGGCGCTGGCCGCGTTCGCGGACGATCCGCCGGAGCGCCTGTCGCGCCAGGTGATGTTCGCCGTGCATGGCGGCGAGGCGCGCGACAGCGGGATCGTGCTGGCGCGTTCGGGGACGCGGCCGGGCGCGCAGCCGGATGCGACCACCATCGTCGACGGGCGCGTGATCGATCTCGCGGCGGACGGACTGGCGGGGCGGCTGGCGACGCTGCGCCGGCCGGCGCTGCTGCTGGACCGCGACGGCGTGCTCAACCGCGACCACGGCTATGTCGGCAGCTGGGCACGGTGGGAGTGGATGAGCGGCGCGGTGGACGCGGTGCGGCAGGCGACGGCGCAGGGCTGGCACGTGTTCGTGGTGACGAACCAGTCCGGCGTGGCGCGCGGCCTGTTCGGCGAGGACGACGTGGCCGAGCTGCACCGGCGGATGACGGCGGCGCTGCGGGCCGGCGGCGGCACGGTGGACGATATTCGGGTCTGCCCGTTCCATCCGGACGGCACCGTCGGCCGATATCGCCGCGAGTCCGACTGGCGCAAGCCGGCGCCGGGCATGCTGCTCGACCTGATGCAGGCCTGGGAGCTGGACGCCTCGCGTTGCCTGCTGATCGGCGATCAGCCGCGCGACCTTGCTGCGGCGCAGGCGGCAGGCGTGCCGGGGCATCTATTCTCCGGCGGAGACCTGGCGACATTTGTCGAGGAGTTGCTGGCTGAGCAAAGTAGGGCCAGGGGCTTTGCCCTGGACCCGATTAAAGGCGAAGCCTTTAAAATCCATTTGTGATCTGCGACACGCGGCAAGGTCAGTGCGAGTGGGCAGACGATCGGGTAGCATCGCCAAGCAAGAAAGATCCCGCTCGGACCTTAGACGATAGGGGTCTGGGGCCTCACGGCCCCAGCGGGTCCAGGGCAGAGCCCTGGCCTTTCTTCTTCTGAAGGCCGACTAGGCAAAACAGCGTGAACAGCATCTGCGCTGCGATCTGCGCTGTTGCCGTTGTCGCGTCGTATTGCGGAGCGACTTCGACGACGTCGGCGCCGACGATGGGCAAGCCGGTCAGGCCGCGCAGCAGTTGCAGCACCTGGTGCGGGAACAGGCCGCCGACTTCCGGCGTGCCGGTGCCGGGCGCGAGGGCGGGCTCGATGCTGTCGATGTCGAACGAGACGTAGAGCGGGCCGTCGCCGACGACGGCGCGGGCTTGGGCGAGCACGGCGGCGACGCCGCGCTCGTGCACCTGCTCGGCGTGGATCACCGTCATGCCGGACGCGGTCGAGAACTCCCACAGGTATTCGGCGCCGCCGCGGATGCCGATCTGCACCGTGCGCTCCGGGTCGAGCACGCCGTCGAGCACGGCCTGGCGGAACGGGCCGCCGTGATGCAGCGACGTGCCTTCGTAGGCGCCGGAGGTGTCGCAATGGGCGTCGATATGGATCAGGCCGACCGGGCGTGCGGCGCCGACGGCGTGCAGGATGGAGCGCGTCATGGAATGATCGCCGCCAACGGAAAGCGGGATCACGCCGGCGCCGACGACGCGGCGGTAGAACGCCTCGATGTCGGCGTGGCATTGCTCGAGACTGAAGCGGCTGGCGAGCGGGACGTCGCCGATGTCGGCGGCATGGACGAGCATCGCCGGGGCTGTGCGCAGGATGTGGTCGATCGGGCCGATGCGCTCGATGGCGCGCACGGCGCGGGGGCCGAGCCGGGCGCCGGCGCGGTTGGTCACGCCGAGGTCGAGCGGGACGCCGATCAGGGCGACGTCGAGGCCGCCGAAATCGGGCAGGTCCGGCGCGTCGGCGCGGTGCGGCAGGCCGAGCAGGGTGGCCACACCGGCGTAGGGCAGGGTGCGGCGGCTGCCTTCAAATTGTTTTGCCGCGACGGCGCGGAACAGTGGATCGCTGAACTCGTCGGCGGCTGTGTAGCGCGCGCGCAGGGCGGCCAGCTTCTGCAAATCCATCTCGCTCGCACTCCGGCGGTTTGCGTTACGTTATGCAGGTCTGGAGGCGTCGCCTCCAGCGGCGTGCGGAGGCCGCGCTTCTGCCGCTATCGTGCTGCATCGAGGCGCCAACACGAGCGCCGGGGGAAAACGTCATGACCGAGGACACGCTCTATCACGTCAAGCCATCTTTGGCCGCGGCGGCGCATGTGAACGCCGAGCGGTATCGGCTGATGACCAATCATGCGGCGTTGGAACCGAACGAGTTCTGGACCGGCGAGCTCGACCGGCTGGGCTGGGCGCGCCGGCCGACGGTGATCAAGAACACGAGCTTTTCCGACGGCGTCTCTATCCGCTGGTTCGAGGACGGCAAGCTCAACGCGTCGGCGTGCTGCCTTGACCGTCATCTCGAGACGCGCGGCGATCAGGTCGCGATCCTGTGGGAGGGCGACGAGCCGGGCGAGCATCGCGCGATCACCTATCGCGAGCTGCATCGCGACGTGTGCCGGCTGGGTGCGGCGATGCGGCGGATGGGGGTTGGCCGTGGCGACCGGGTGACGATCTATTTGCCGATGGTGCCCGAGGCGGCGGTGGCGATGCTGGCCTGCGCGCGCATCGGCGCCGTGCACTCGGTGGTGTTCGGCGGGTTTTCGCCGGGCAGCCTGGCGAACCGGATCGAAGGTTGCGGCAGCACGCTGCTGATCACCGCCGACGAGGGCAGGCGCGGCGGCAAGCGGGTGCCGCTCAAGGCGAATGTGGATGTCGCACTTGCCGGCTGCCCGGGTGTTGCGCACGTGATCGTCGTTGCGGTCACGGGCGCCGAGGTGGCGATGCAGGCAGGGCGCGATCTGGCCTACGACGAGCTGCTCGCGGCGGAGGATGCGGTTTGCGAGCCGGAGGAGATGGCGGCGGAGGATCCGCTGTTTCTGCTGTTCACCTCGGGCAGCACCGGCAAGCCGAAAGGTGTGCTGCATACCACCGGCGGCTACCTGATGTGGGCGAGCTTCACCTATGAGCTGGTCTTCGACTACAAGCCGGGCGAGGTGTTCTGGTGCACCGCCGACATCGGCTGGGTGACCGGGCACACCTATGTCG
>CAXUCZ010000198.1:0-4672 GCA_964249675.1 uncultured Acetobacteraceae bacterium
GGCGTTGGCGGGGTGCACGCCGGGGCTGGAGGCGCTGGAGGCGTCGCTGGCGCCGAGCGGCGCGGAGGCGGCGGCGTTCTACGGCGTGGCCAAGGGGATTGCCGAGGTGGCGGTGCTGGCCGAGCCGGCGATGGCGCCGGTGGTGGCGGCGATCGTTGCGGTGTGCGATCCGCTGGTCGCGGCGCTCATCGCCGGCAGCGGCGCGGCGAGCGTGAGCGACGGGGCGATGCGGCTGGCGGCGCAGGCGCGGACGCTGCTGCTGACGGCGGCGCCGGCGGTGCGTGTCGTCGGCAACAGCGCGGCGGGCTAGCGCTGCTGGCGGCGCGGCTCCGCTGGGGCTTGGGGCGGCGCGAGGTGGGCGTTGTCGTTGGAGCGTCGGAGAGCGTGCAGCGCCGGGTCGCGACGGGCGCTGGCGACGAACGCCTCGACGTCGCCGGTGGTCATCAGCGGCAGGTAGGCGTTGACCGTCTCGTCCGGCCAGCTCCACCAGGCGAGCGACAGCAGGGCGGCGACGAGGGGCTCGGCGAAGCGATGGCGGACCACGCGGGCGGGGCTGCCGACGACGACCGCGTAGGGCGGGACGTCGCGGGTGACGATCGCGCGGGCGCCGATCACCGCGCCGTCGCCGATCGTCACGCCATGCGAGATGAAGGCCTCGGCGCCGATCCAGACGTCGTTGCCGATGACGACGTCGCCCTTGGAGACGTGGCTCGCGGCGCCGTGCGAGGCGGCGGGAAAATAGCTGTTCAGCACCGCGAAGGGGTAGGTGCTGACCATGTCGGTGCGGTGGTCGGCAAGGCAGATCTTCACGCCGGCGGCGATCGAGGTGTATTTGCCGATCTTGAGCTTGCCGAGCACCTCCTCGATCACGCCGGGAATGCCGTAGGTGTGGTCGCCGATCTCCCAGCCATGGCCGGTGATCATGTCGCCGAAATGCGCCTTGGTGCCGGGCAGGCGCAGGGTGTGGGTAGTCTGCTCGATCAAGTAGAGGGTGATCTTGGGGTTCGCCAAATGCTGGCCGAACAGGGTGAGCCGGTTGCCCTCGCGCGCCACGTGGTCGAACCAGGTGGTGACCTGGCCGTGCTCGCCGACGAAGGCGAGCACGCCGTCACTGATCAGCCAGGCGCGCTCGTTGGGGTTCGAGTAGCCCTCGATGCGGCCATCGGGCAGCAGGCGGAGGCCGTCGGCGGCGCAGGCGCCGCCGCGGCGACAGAAGCGCCAGACCCGGCCAGCGAGGTATTCCGGGGTAATCCCTGCTGACTGCATGCGGCTCCTCGATGGCGTGCCCACTCCGCCTACCTGAGGGGGTAATACAGACGTATGCTACCGCTCGCGGTGGCGTCAAAGTGTTTTAGGACAACCGGCATGGATGGAGCTACGTCGCCGAGCGTCCTGATCCCGCCGGACCACGGCGCGTGGCTCTACTCGCCCTACACCTGGACGACGCCGACGTCGCGTTCGGCCGCGACCATCAATGCCGGGGCCTATTTGCGGGTGCTGTTCAGCGGGCCGTCTGCGGCGCTGCGGTTCGACGTCGGCGCCAACCGGGTGCCGCTGTCGCAGGTCTATACCCGGATCGACGGCTACGAGGCGGGCTCGCCCTGGCGGCGCGCGGTGGTCGCACCGGCTATCGAGGCGGTGGTGCCGGCCGAGACCGCGGCGCTGCCGTTCCACCTGCTCGAGCTGGTGGTGAAGTCGACCTCGGAAGGGGTGAACCGCTGGCATCCGCCGAGCAACAGCGCGGTGGTGTTCACCGGCATGACGCTGGCGGCGGGAGCGCGGGTGGCGCCGCCGCGGGCGCGGCACCGGCGGGTGCTGATCCTCGGCGACAGCATCACCGAGGGGGTGCGAACGATCAACGACACCGCCGGGCACGATACCGACCGCAACGACGTCACGATGTGCTGGTCCTGGGCCACAGGGCAGGGGCTGCCGGCGGAGTTCGGCATCGTCGGCTTCGGCGGGGCGGGGCTGACGCAGGGCGGCTCGGGCGGGGTGCCGGCGCTGGGCGAGAGCATCGCCCTGGTGATGCCGGGCGCGCCGCGGCAGCTCGAGCCGGCGCCGGATTTGGTGGTGCTGAACTACGGCACCAATGACCGGCTCGCCGCGCCGGCGATGGTCGAGGCGGCGCTGCGGCAGGTGCTCGGCAGGCTGCTTGCCGCGACGCCGGCCGGCACCGCGATCGCCGTGCTGCGGCCGTTCAACGGCGCCCAGGCGGCGGCGCTGCAGCAGGCGGTGACGGCGGTGGGCTCGCCGCCGGTGTTCTGGGTGGACACGGCGGGGATCTACGACCCGGCATTCGGCAGCGACGCCGGCGGGCTGCATCCGTCGGGGCCGAACCATCTGGGGCGGATCGCGCCGCCGCTCGTGGATTTGCTGGCGCCGCTGCTGCATGCGACGACACGGTCGTTCTCGTTTTTTTCGCCCTAGAGGAGGCCCTGCGAGGTCGCCGGCGTGCCCGCGGCGGTGGCGCCGAGCCGATCAGAGCCTTCCGCAAGGCGGGCGCGGACCGAACCGGCAGCGGGCTCGAGGTTGCCGGCATCGCCGGGTGGTGCGCCACACCGCCGCGACATCGGGCTTCTCGCGCCGGACGGTTTGGCCGCATTCGGGCGAACGCGGCTGCCGCGCCCGGGGCGGGGTCCCGCCGCGCCGATGCGCGAAGGGTCGATCGGTATCGCGCGCTCAGGACGGCGAGGTGCGGAAATCGATCCAGACCACGAGGTCGAGCCGTCGTCCGGTCAGGCTGGCAGGAGCCGGCGGGCAGCGCGCCTGCCGGACGGCCAGGAGTGCTGCGTCGTCGAGCAGTTGCGAGTGGCTGGATAGTAGGATCGCCGGATCGCGCACCGCGCCATCGAGATAGCTGAAGCGCGCCAGCACGCGGCCTTCACGATGCTGCCGCCGCGCCGCCTCCGGCATGGTTGCCGCGTCGCGTATCGCCTGGTCGATCGCCGTCTCCAGCCCGCCGAGCGCCAGGCCGCCCGGAACAGCGGCCTGCGTTCCACGCGACGTCGATGCCGGGCCGGGCAGCCCGGCGGTCGCGCTCGCTCCGGCCGGGAGCCCGCCGTTCTCGGCTGGACGTGCCCGCGTCGACGCGGCCGACGATCCATTCGGCTTTGATCCTGCTCGACGTGGTGCGGCGCGGTCGCGGGCCGCAAGCGGCTGCGGCAGCGGCGGCGCGGCAGGCGGCGCTCGGATCGACAGCGGCGGCAGCATCGGCGACGGCATAGCCGGCGGTGGCGACGGAGATGGCGGCACCGCGAGCAAGCCGGAGGACGGCCCGACGCCGGGAGCTGCACTGGTTTGCGGCGTGAGAACCACCGAGATGCTGCCGATCCCAACCGGCCCGCCATGCGGCACGAGGGAGAGCCATGCGACAAGCGCCAGCAGGACTGCGTGGGCGAGAGCCGCGCCCGGCGCGGCGATTATCGTCGTCGAGTAGCGCCCGGGCACATCGGCGCTGCCCAGGCGATCATCGTGCGTCGGCGGGGCGACTTTCGCGGGGATGAGGCCGGCCCCCATGCAGTAGACCGCCTCGAAACGAGGCGGTCCGATGGCGATCAACGGGCAGCGGCAGGCTGACGGCAGACTGACTTCAAAGTTTCTCGAAGCCTCAATCGTTCTGTCATCGATCCTGCGGGATCGCCGACTAAACAGCTTGTGTCGATGGCCTGTTCGGAGCGCCCGCATGACACGTAACGCAGCGCGACTGATCGCCGCCGCAACTCTGCTGGCGGCGCTCGACGCCACGATGGCCCAGCCGGTTCGCGCGCAGGCCGCCGCGGGCGCCGCCTCCGCCGGTTCTGCCGCTACAGACGCGGCGCCGGCCTCGGTGCTGGCGATCCCGCTGTCGGACGTGAACGTCGTCGGCAGCACGCCGCTGCTCGGCTCGGGCATCGACCGCGACCAGGTCCCGGCGGCCACCAACGTGCTCGGGCAAAGCGACATCGATCGCACCGGCGTGCCCGACCTCACCCGCGCGATCCTGGAGAACATTCCGGGCGCGACGATCAACGACACCGAGGGCAACGTCTTCCAGCCCGACATCATCTTCCGCGGCTTCACCGCCTCGCCGACGGCCGGCGCCTCGCAGGGCCTGGCCGTCTACGTCAACGGCGCGCGCTTCAACGACGCCTTCGGCGACACCGTCAACTGGGACCTGATCCCGCCCTCGGCGATCAGCACCGTCAACATCGAGGCGTCCAACCCGGTTTTCGGCCTCAACGCGCTCGGCGGCTCGGTCAACGTGCAGCTTAAGAACGGGTTCACGTTCCACGGTGCGGACTTCACCGGCTACGGCGGCTCCTACGGCCGCGGCTCCGGCACGCTCGAGTTCGGCCGCCAATATGGCAACTTCTCGATCTACGCCACGAGTGACATCACCCATGACGACGGTTTCCGCCAGACGAGCGCGTCCGACATCTACCGCCTGTTCACCGATCTCGGCTGGCGCGACGACGTGGCCGAGGTCCACTTCGCCTTCACCGGCGCTGACAACACGCTCGGCAACCCGGGTGCGACGCCGGTGCAGGCGCTCGACCAGAACCTATCGAGCATCTTCACCGCGCCGAACGAGGTCTACAACAAATACGCGAGCGTCAACCTCAACGGCACCTACACGATCAACGACAACATCTCGCTACAGGGCCTCGGCTACTTCCAGAACCTGACGCAG
>CAXUCZ010000199.1:0-4660 GCA_964249675.1 uncultured Acetobacteraceae bacterium
AGCAGCGTCCTTTCCCAGCGTTCCTCGCCGAAGAAGCCCAGCCCGAGCAGCCGCCCCATCCGGCTGTTCCGCCCAGCCAGGCAGGTGACGTACAGGTCGCCCGCGCCCGCCAGGCCATAGACGCTCGCCACGTCGCCGCCGGCGTCGCCCACCAGCACCGCGAGCTCGCGCAGCGACTGGGTGAACACCGAGGACGACAGATTATGCATCTGCCCGCCGTTCACGGCCGCGCCGCCGACCTCGGCCATTCCGGCCACTGCGCCGACCGCCAGCGCGTAGAAGTTCTTCAAAGCCGCGCAGAACTCGACGCCGACGAGGTCGGTCGAGGCGCGGGCGTGATAGTACGGCGCCGCGAGCAGCGCCAGCGCGTCGGCGACCGCGGCACCCGGTCCGGTGACGACGACGCTGGTGTCGCGCCCCGCCGCCAGCTCGCCGGCGATGCACGGCCCGCCGACGGCCATCACCGGCAGGCTGATCCCGGTCCGCCGCGCCACCTCGCGCGCCACACGCTGCGGCAGCACGTCGATCCCCGCCTTGCCCGGCGCCAGCCCCTTGGTGATCATCAGCACCGGCGTCGGCGCCCGCAGCGTCTCGACCAGCCGGTCGATCGCCCAATCGACGCCGGGCGAGGACACGCCGAGGATGATGAGGCGCGGCGGCGTCTGCATGAGCGCCGGCAGGTCGTCGTCGGCGTGCGCCTCGACGCCGTCGGGCAGGGCGATCTTGAGCCGCGGATGCGGCTGTCCGCCGCGCACCGCCTGGATCATCGCCCCGTCGAGCGGCGTGCCGACCAGCGCCACGCGGGCGCCGCCATGGCTGGCCGGCATCGCCATCGCCGAGCCCATCACCCCCGCGCCCAGGATGACGATGTCGGCCATCAGGGCGCCACTACAGGCGCGCGCCGCTCGCGGCGTCGAACAGGTGCACGTGCTCGGCCGCGGCGGCCAGATGCACCGGCGCGCCGGGATGCAGCGGCAGCCGCTCCTGGGTGATGGCGCAGAGCTCCTGCCCGGCGAGCCGCACATAGACATGCGTCTCCGGCCCGGTCGGCTCCACGGTCATGATCGTGCCGGCAAGCCCGGTGTCGTTGGCCACCGGCCGCAGGTGCTCCGGCCGGATGCCGTAGCTCACCGCCCGTCCGGCCATCGCCGCCGCCCGCGCCGGCAGCGCCAGCGTCGCGTCGCCCGCCCGGATCACCGGCACGTCGCGTTGCAGCTCGATGGTGCCGCCGACGACGTTCATCCCCGGCGAGCCGATGAAGCCGGCGACGAACAGGTTCGCCGGGGCGTCATAGACGGCGAGCGGGTGGCCGCTCTGCTCGATCCGCCCGTCGCGCAGGATCACGATGGTGTCGGCCATCGTCATCGCCTCGATCTGGTCGTGGGTCACGAACACGGTGGTCGTGCCGAGCCGCTGGTGCAGCTCCTTGATCTCGGTGCGCATCTGCACCCGCAGCTTGGCGTCCAAGTTGGACAGCGGCTCGTCAAACAGGAACACCGCCGGGTCGCGCACGATCGCGCGCCCCATGGCGACGCGCTGCCGCTGGCCGCCGGAGAGCTGCCGCGGCAGCCGGGCGAGCAACGAGTCCAGACCCAGGATCCGCGCCGCGCCGGCGATCTTGGTCGCGATCTCCGCCTTCGGCACGTCGGCGCGCTTGAGCGCGAAGCTCATGTTGTCGGCGACGCTCATGTGCGGATACAGCGCGTAGTTCTGGAACACCATCGCAATGTTGCGATCCTTCGGCGCCAGGCGCGTGACGCTGCGTTCGCCGATCCTGATGTCGCCGCCGCTGACCGTCTCCAGCCCCGCGATCATCCGCAGCAGCGTCGACTTGCCGCACCCCGACGGCCCGAGCAGCACCACGAACGCGCCGTCCTCGATGGTCAGGTCGATGCCGTGCACCACCTCTATCGTCCCATACGCCTTGCGCACACCGTCGAAGACCACGGAGGCCATCGCTAGCTGACAAATGCCATCATGGCTTGACAGTTATTTGCAAAGCCGATGAGGTGTCAATCAGGACCGCCGCCGTCGTCGCTGAGAGCAAATGTGCGGCTGGGGATGGACGCGATGGCAAAGCCGCTTGTTGCGATTACCGGCGCCAGCTCCGGCATTGGCGAAGCGACGGCCCGCGCGTTCTCGGCCGCAGGCTACCCGCTGCTTCTGCTGGCCCGCCGCGTCGAGCGCATGCAACAGCTCGCGCTGCCAAACGCCATGGTGCGCGGCGTCGACGTGCGCGACCGCGCCGCCATCGCAGCCGCATTGCGCGAGGCCGAGGCGGTGCACGGCCCGACCGACTGCCTGTTCAACAACGCCGGCATCGCCCGCCTCGGCGACGTGACGACGCAGGACCCGGACGAGTGGGACGAGAGCATCGCGATCAACATCAATGGCGTGATGAACGCGGTGCACGCGGTGATGCCCGGCATGGTCGCGCGCCGCGGCGGCACCATCGTCAACATGAGCTCGATCGCCGGGCGTAAGGTCTATCTCGACCACACGATCTACTGCGGCACGAAGTTCTTCGTGCACGGCATGTCGGACAGCCTGCGCGCCCAGCTGGCGCCGCACGACGTGCGCGTCGTCGTAATCTCGCCCGGCGTGATCGAGACCGAGGTGCTCGACCATGTGCGCGACCAGAAGACCCTCGAGGCCTATCGCGCCAACAAGGTGCGCATCGGCGGCGGCATCTCGGCCGACCACGTCGCCGCCTCGGTGCTGTTCGCCTACACCATGCCGCAGAACGTGCTGATCCAGGAGATCTGCATCACGCCGACACGGCAGCAGCACTAGCAAGGAAGGCCAGAGGCTCTGCCTCTGGACGCCGCTGGGGCCCGAGGCCCCAGACCCCATCACGAATGGGACGACACGCCCGTCGTGCTAACGTTCCTATCGAGGTGAGGCCTCCCGGCAGCGGTCCTGAAAATCTTGCCTATGGGCAAGATTTCTGTAACCTACTGACAATACAGTGTTTACGCCGGGAAGACAGGTGCAAGTCGCCTGAATCGCTGCTCATGCTGCCTATGCCCCAAATCTTGCTGTATTTCGCCCATCACAGAATTTGCAGCTTTGTTAAAGAAGCTTGAGGCGGAGGCGACCATGGCGAGCAATGGCGAGATGACGGGCGCGGTGCTGCCCGGCGACAGCACGGTCGAGCTGCGGCGCTACCCGGTGCCGACGCCGGGGCCTGGCCAGGTGCTGCTGCGCATGAAGGCCTCGAGCCTGTGCGGCAGCGACATCCGCGCGATCTATCGCGAGCATCTCGGCGTCGGCGCGGAGAAGTATCAGGGCGTGATCGCCGGCCACGAGCCCTGCGGCCAGGTCGAGGCCACCGGCCCGGGATGCCGGCGCTTTGCCGCCGGCGACCGGGTCATCGTCTACCACATCTCCGGCTGCGGCTTCTGCCATGACTGCCGGCTGGGCTACCAGATCAGCTGCACCGGCGAGGAGCGCGCCGCCTATGGCTGGCAGCGCGACGGCGGCCACGCCGAATACCTGCTGGCCGAGGAGGACGACCTCGTCGCCTTGCCGGACGCGCTCAGCTATGCCGACGGCGCGCTGATCGCCTGCGGCTTCGGCACCGCCTACGAGGCGCTGCTGCGCGCCGAGGTCTCCGGCGGCGACACGGTGCTGGTGACCGGGCTCGGTCCGGTCGGGCTCGCGACGATGATGCTGGCCCGCGCGCTCGGCGCGCCGAAGATCGTCGGCACCGACATCGAGCCAAGCCGGGTCGCACTGGCCGGCGAGCTCGGGCTCGCCGACGCGCTGGTGCAGGCCGGGCGCGACGGCCCCGACGACCTCGCCCGCGTGCTGGGCGCCGAGGGCGCCGAGGTCACGCTCGACACCACCGGCAGCGCCGCCGGCCGGCTGACCGCGCTCGAGGCGACCCGCCGCCGCGGCCGCTGCGTCTTCGTCGGCGAGGGCGGTACGGTTACCTTCCAGCCCAGCCGCGACCTGATCCACCGCCAACTCACCCTGCACGGCTCCTGGGTCACGAGCCTGCCGCACATGGAGGATCTGGCCGAGAACCTGGTGCGCTGGAAGCTGCATCCCGATCGCATCGTCACCCACCGCTTCGCCCTGGACGAGGTGGCGCAAGCCTATCGCACGATGGATGAGGGACGCTGCGGCAAGGTCGTCGTGCAGACCGACTAGCAGCCCCTCACGCCTTTACAGTCCGACCTCGAGCACGGCCCGGCAGACCGCCTCGTCCTCGGCCGGCTCGCCGCCCGACGAGCGGACGCCGCCGACCACCTGCCCCGCATGCACGATCGGCGCCCCGCCGGCGAGCGGCATCCGGCCGGGAAACGACAGCAGCGCCGGGTTGGCGTGGACCTGCTCCTGCAGCGCCGCCGTCGGCGTGCGCGTGATCGCCGCCGTGCGCGCCTTGAGCGCCGCCGCCTCCGGCGTGTGCAGCCGGGCGCCGGCGAGCCGCTCGAGCAGCAGTAGCACGCCCGCCTCGTCGACGATGGCGATGCTGACCGGCAAGCCGAGCCGCTCCGCCTCGGCCCGCCCCGCCGCCATCAGCGTGCGCGCGTCGTCGACCGTCAGGACGAGCTTGCTTTGCATGCGACGCACTCCTCTGCCGCGGCTCGGCCGCTCATTCCGTCAACGCGGCTGGCTGGCGATCAGCGCCTCGGCGATGTCGGCGGTCCGCGCC
>CAXUCZ010000200.1:0-4546 GCA_964249675.1 uncultured Acetobacteraceae bacterium
GTTGCAGGCTGGATCGATAAAGGCCTGCAGTCGCGCGTCGCCCAGGCTGAGGTCGACGATGCGGCGGCCGGCCATCGTGGGATGCACTTGGGTGACCCGGGCAGGATAGCCGCTCGAGGCGACGAGCTGGACGGCGTCCGGGCGGATGGACCAGCCGAGCGCGCTTCCGGGCTGCAGCGGCGGCCCGGCGACGGTGATGGCGAGGCCTTGGCCGACGTTGATGCGATGCGGATCGAGAGCGGTGCCGGCGGCCTCGAACTGTGCGCCGAGCAGGCGGGCGACGAGGGCGTTGGCGGGACGCAGGAAGATGGCCTCGGCGGGGCCGGCCTGCAGCACCTGACCCTCGGCGATGACCAGCAACTCGTCGGCGAGCAGGAAGGCCTCGTCCGGGTCGTGGGTGACGAGGATAGTGGTGGCGGCAAGCTCGCGCTGCAGGGTCAGCAGCACCTGACGCAGGGTTGTGCGCAGCGGCGCGTCCAGGGCTGAGAACGGCTCGTCGAGCAGGACCAGCCGGGCGGGGCGGACCAGGGCGCGGGCGAGGGCGACGCGTTGCTGCTGACCGAGGGAGAGCTGGGCGGGACGGCGCTGCGTCAGCTCGGCCAGGCCGAGCCGGTCGAGCCAGCGGCGTACGGCGGCGGGCTGGTGGCCGACGGCAAGGCTGAGCTGGCGCTCGACGGTGAGGTGCGGGAACAAGCCGTAGCCTTGCGGGACGTAGGCGACGCCGCGCTGTTCGGGCGGCAGGCATGACAGGTCGGTCTTGCCGAGCACCAGCGTGCCGGGCGGCCCGAGCCCGGCGAGGCTGCGCAGCGTCATCGACTTGCCCGAGCCGGAAGCGCCGAGGATGGCCAGGCGCTTGGCGGTGGTGGTCCAGGCAACGTCGAGGTGAAAGCCTTCGATCGCATGCCGGACGGCGAAGCGGATCGGCTGACCATGCGGCGGCGGCGTGGCTGGCGTGGCGGCAGGCGGCGGCTCGGTGGTGGTCGGGATGGATCGTGCCGCGGGGCGGTCGGTTGCCAGGCGGGTGGCCAGCGCGATCGCCAGCAACGCGGCGAGCAGCGTCGGCAGCAGCACCGGCAGCATCGCCGGCAAGCCTTGGCTGCCGAACGCGACGTAGGTGTAGATGGGCAGCGAGTAGGGGTGATAGGCGACCATCACGGTGGCGCCGAATTCGCCAAAGGCGCGCAGCCAGGCGAGCAGCATGCCGGCCGCGATCGCCCGGCCGGCGAGCGGCAGGCTGACCAGGCGGAACACCTGCGCGGGCGGCAGGCCGAGGGTGGCGGCGACCTGCTCCAGCGTCGGGTCGACGCCGGCGAAGGCGGAGCGTGCGGCGATGACCAGGAACGGCGCGGCGACAAAGGCTTCGGCCAGCACGATGCCGACGAAGCTGTCGGTCAGGGCGCCATCGGTCACGCGGCCGAGCGGGCTCGCGTAGCCGATCAGGAACAGCAGCAGGATGCCGCTGGCGAGCGGCGGCAGGGCGAGCGGCAGCTGCACCAGGGTGCCGATCAGGGCGGTCGCACGTCCGGGCAGGCGCGCCAGGCGGTAGCCGAGCGGAACGCCGGTAAGGGTGACCAGGGCAGTGGCGACGGTGGCGCTGGCGAGCGAGACGACGGTGGCGCGGCCCAGAGTGAGCCAATCGGCGCCGCGCCAGTCCGCCTGGCCGGCGTGCAGGGCGGCGGCGGCGAGGGGCGCGCCGAGATAGAGGGCCAGGATGCCGCCGAGCCAGGTCAGTGGCTGAGGAAGGAAGGCCTTCTTTTTTGAAAAAAAGAAGCAAAAAACTTTTCTCATCTTTAGGGCACGTCCGGGTCGGCCAAAGCCTTTCCGGGGAAAAGTTTTTTGTTCCTTTTTTTCAAAAAAGGAATTCTTCCTTGCGTAACGACTGTCCCATCACTGGGCGAGGGCGCCTCTGACTTCCGCCGGGACCTGGTCGAGCGCGCCGGTGACCACGCCGGGCACCGGCTCGAGCCCATGCGCGCGCATCAGCCGCTGGCCGGGGCCGTTGAACAGGAAGGCGACGAGGCGGACGGCCCCCTGACGGTTCGGCGCGCCCTGCAGCACCGTCGCCGTGTAGTGCGCGGCCTGGGCCACCTCCGGTGGCAGGGTGACGGCCGAGAGGTGCAGGTCGGTTGTTTCGGTGGCGTAGAAGAAGCCGGCATCGAGCTCGCCGGATTGCAGGCGACCGACCAGGGTCTCCTCTGGCAGCACCTGCGCCGGGTTATCGGGCGTGCCGAGCACACGCTGGGTGAGGCCGGGCTGGTGGTAGACAGTCTGCGCCTTGTCGAGCAACTGCAGCGTCAGCTTGCCCTTGGGATCGAGCTTGGGGTCGGTGCGGCCGAGACGGATCCCGGGAGATTGCAGCACCTGCCACCAGGGCTTGGCGGCGAAGTCGGCGGCGAAACGACTGCTGGGCAGGTAGCCGACGACCAGCGGCGATTGCGCGAAGCTGACATACCAGCGTACCCAGTCGCCGTTCGCAGCGCCCATTAGGCTGTCGTTGACGGTGGGGCTGGCGCTGATGAACACGTCGCCGCGGCGCAGCTTGGCGCGGATCTCGTTGGCGAGCTTGTTGGAGCCGCCGGCATAGCCCTGGATCGTGCCCTGGCCGGCGGTGTTGAAGGCCGGGGTGATGGCGCGCTCGACCAGGTTCACCAGCGAGCCGGCGTAGAGCAGGGTGACGTTGCCGCCCTCCGGCTGCGCGCGAGCCGTGCTGCCGGCAAGGCCGATCCCGCCCGTGGCGGCGCAGGCAAGCAAGGTGCGTCGCAGCATCAGGATCTCCGGTTGGCGCGCGTGATAGTCGCATGGGACCAACGGTGGCGGAAGTCAGCGCGCGGGCAAGGCCACGGGCTTTGCCCCTGGACCGCATAAAGGCGAAGCCTTTAGAATCCATTGGTCATCCGCGTTTCCGCGGCGAGGTTGGCGCTGTCGGAAGCAGGGTTGAATGGCTTCGCCAAGCGAGAAAGCGCTCGGCTGGCATTCCAAGAAATAGGGTCTGGGGCCTCCCGGCCCCAGCGGGTCCAGGGCAGCGCCCTGGCCTTACTTCTGACGATGCCCTAAGTCCCGCCAATGCTGCAGATCGACGGGCTCACCTTCAACGCTTGGGGCCGGCGATTTTTCGACCGCGCGACGGTCACCCTGCCCGCCCAGGCCAAGGTCGGCCTGGTCGGGCGCAACGGCGTCGGCAAGTCGACGCTGTTCAAGCTGATCAAGGGCGAGCTGCAGCCGGACAGCGGCGACGTCGGCATTCCGAAATCCGCCCGGCTCGGCGTCGTCGACCAGGAGCACCCGGCGACCGACGAGACGCTGCTCGAGACCATCCTGGCGGCCGACGTCGAGCGGGCGCGGCTGCACGCGGAGCTCGAGACGGCCGAGCCGGAGCGAATGGGCGACATCTGGGGCCGGCTGATCGAGATCGACGCCGACACGGCGCCGGCGCGGGCGGCCGAGATCCTGAACGGGCTGGGGTTCTCGACCGAGGACCTGGCGCGGCCGATGGCGGAGTTCTCCGGCGGCTGGCGGATGCGGGTGGCGCTGGCGGCGGCGCTGTTCGCCAGCCCCGATCTGCTGCTGCTCGACGAGCCGACCAACTACCTCGACCTTGAGGGGGCGCTGTGGCTGGAGGCGCGGCTGGCGCGCTACCCGCATGCGGCGCTGATCATCAGCCATGACCGCGAGCTGCTGAACAATTCGGTCGACGCGATCCTGCACGTCACTGAGCGACGGCTCGATCTATACTCCGGCGGCTACGATAGTTTTGAGAAGCAGCGGGCCGAGAAGATCCGGCTGCAGGCTTCGGCGCGGGCGCGCCAGGAGGCGGAGCGGGCGCACCTGCAATCCTTCGTCGACCGGTTCCGCGCCTCGGCGGCCAAGGCGGCGCAGGCGCAGTCGCGGGTGAAGCGCCTGGCCAAGCTGGAGCCGGTGGCGACCACGATCGAGGAGCGGGTGGCGCCGTTCCTGCTGCCCTCGCCGGCGCGGCCGCTGGCGCCGCCGCTGATGCGGCTGGAGGGGGTGGAGATCGGCTACGGCGACGCGCCAGCGACGCTCAGCCGGCTGAACCTGCGGCTCGACGTCGCCGACCGGATCGGGCTGCTCGGGGTGAACGGCGCCGGCAAGTCGACGTTTGCGAAGATGGCGGCCGGGGCGCTGCCGATCCGCTCGGGGCGGATGACGCGCGAAGGGCGCATCCAGGTCGGCTGGTTTCATCAGCACCAGATCGAGGCGCTCGACCCGAACGCGACGGCGCTCGACATCATTCGCGAGGCGCGGCCGCAGGATGCCGACCAGCAACACCGCTCGCGGCTGGCGACGTTCGGCATCGCCTTCGACAAGCAGGGCACCACGGCGGAGAACCTCTCCGGCGGCGAGCGGGCGCGGCTGCTGCTCAACCTGGTGGCGATGAGCGCGCCGCATTTGCTGATCCTGGACGAGCCGACCAACCACCTGGACATCGACAGCCGGCGGGCGCTGCTCGACGCGCTGAACGACTACGAGGGGGCGGTGATCCTGATCACCCATGACCGCTCGCTGATGGAGCTGGTCGCCGACCGGT
>CAXUCZ010000201.1:0-4497 GCA_964249675.1 uncultured Acetobacteraceae bacterium
AGATCAACGAGGCCACCATCCGCCTGCTCACCCGTCTCGGCATCGAGGTCGTGGTCGCGCCCGGCGTCGGCTGCTGCGGTGCCCTGACTCACCACATGGGCCGCCACTCTGCCGCCATGGCCACCATCCGCCAGGCCGTCGCCGGCTGGTCGCGCGAGCTGGACGGGGAGGGGCTCGACGCGGTTGTCATCAACACCTCCGGCTGCGGCACCACGGTGAAGGATTACGGCTTCATCTGCCGCGACGAGCCCGAGCCGCTCCGCAGCGACGCCGCCCGCATCTCCTCTCTGGCTGTCGACGTGACCGAATACCTGGCGCGCATCGGGTACGCGCCGAGCCGAGAGCCTCCCGGCCTCACCGTCGCCTATCACTCCGCCTGCTCGCTTCAGCACGGCCAGCGCGTCACCGCCGAGCCCAAAACCCTGCTCGCCGCCGCCGGCTTCACCGTGGTCGAGCCCGCCGACCCCCACCTCTGCTGCGGCTCCGCCGGCACCTACAACATCGTCCAGCCCGAGATCGCCGACCGCCTGCGCGCCCGCAAGCTCGGCACCATCGAGGCCCTGCACCCCGACCTGGTCGCCGCCGGCAACATCGGCTGCATCACCCAGCTCTCCGGCGCCGGCCTGCCGGTAGTGCACACCGTCGCGCTGCTCGACTGGATGGCGGGCGGCCCGCAGCCTCTGGCTCTCAATGAGTGAACAGCACCGCCCGGCTTGAAATGACCGCTAAACGCAGGCGATCTTGACTGGCGCTCACTCGAACAGCGGCCACCCACCTAGCAAGCGTCGCTGCTTCGAACCATTCCGCAAAAATCTTGCCTATAGGCAAGATCTAGATAAGTTGTTGATCTAAAACAGTATTATTTCGGCGAGTGGGGCTGGCAATGCCCGCACCAGTACAGCCTCCGCCCGCCCATCATCGCCGTCAGCACCGGCTCGCCGCAAACCCGGCACGGCTCCCCGGCCCTATGCGCGACGTAGGTCGCCCCGCCGCGCCGATTCCGCCCGCTGCGATGCTCGCTCGCCGTCGTCACGATGCGCCCTTGCCGCACCCCGTCCGCCAGCAGCATCGCCAGGTCGCCCCACAGCGCCGTCCAGACATCTTGCTGTATTTCACGCCCTTCGAGAAACGGGCTGAGCCTGGCCCGGAACAGCACCTCGGCCCGGTAGATGTTCCCGATCCCCGCCACGATGTCCTGCCGCATCAGCAGCAGCCCGATCGACATCCGCGACTTGTGCAGCTTCGCGTAGGCCCGCTCCGGGTCCGCATCGCTCCGCAGCGGGTCCTCGCCCAGCCGCGCCATCGCGAGCGCCTTCTCCGCCGGGCTGATCACCTCGCACGCCGTCGGCCCGCTCAGATCCGCCAGATGCCGCCCCGCCAACAGCCGCAGCCGCACGAGTCCCCGCGGCTCCGGCGGAAAGGCGTCCCCCGCAGCCGCACGGCCCCGCCGCCCGATCCCTTGCAGCCCCTCGCCGGCAAACCGCCACATCCCGTAGAGCCCCAGATGCACCCGCAGCCAGACGTGCTCGGAAAACTCGAGAAACATCTGCTTGCCCTGCGCCTCCGCCTGGCCCAGCACGTGCCCGTCCAGCAGCGCCGCCCCCTCGGCAAATCGCCCCTGCGGCGAGCTCGCATCCACCTGCTTGCCGACGAACTGGTCGCGGAAGGCGGCGGCGAGGCGATGAACCGTATGGCCTTCAGGCATGGAGCAAGGCCAGAGGCTCTGCCTCTGGACTCCGCTGGGGCCTGAGGCCCCAGACCCCCGTCACTTAAGGACGCGCAGGAAACGTTGCCGCCAAAGCGGCCGTCTCGGCTTCACGTTGGCAGGCGACGACGCCGACCACCTGGCCGTCCCGCATTTGCCTGGCGATGAAATTCATGGCGTCCGGATCTCCATCCACCACGACGTCGTCGAACGATGAGGGGTGCCCCAGCAGTTCGATCCGGTTGCCATGGTGATACGTCCAGTAGAACGGCGCCTCCTCGAACCTCGCGTGCCCACCGAGCATGTTCCGCGCCGCCACCCGCGCCTGTTGCTGCGCCACCCGCCAGTGCTCGACCCGCGTGGTCCCCTCGCCGAAGGGAAACGTCGCGATGTCGCCCGCTGCGTAAAGCCCGTCGGCGACCCGCATTCCGCTATCCACCCTCAGGCTGCCATCCTCCTCGCGCGCCAGCCCCATCGCGAAGTCCGTCGCCGGATGCACCCCGATTGACACCAGCACCAGCTCCGCCCCCAGCACCCGCCCGCTCTCCAACGCCACTCCGCTCACCTGATCCTCGCCCTCGATGGCCGCGGTGCGGCCGGTCACAAACGCGACCCCGTTCGCCTCGTGTAGCCGCCGCAGCGCCCGCGCGACCTCCACCCCGAACTGCTTGGCGAACGGCATCTCGCCCGGCGTCACCACCGTCACCGCCAGCCCGTGCTTGCTGAGCGCGGACGCTGCCTCCAGCCCGATGAAGCCGCCACCGATGATCACCGCCCGCGTATTCTCCCGCGCCCGCGGCAGGATCGCCCGCGCATCCTCCAGCGAGCGCAGCAGATGCACTCCCGCCAAGCCGGCGCCCGGGATGTCGAGCGTGTTCGGTGCGCCACCAGGGCAGAGCAGGGCGGCGTCATAGGCGACGACGCTCCCATCCGCCAGCGTCACCCGCCTGGTTGCCGCGTCGAGCCGCGTCGCGATCCCTTGCCGCCGCTCAATCCGCTGGTCGGCGTAGAACTCGGCCGGCCGCAGCGGCGCCACCTCATCCGGCTTCATGCCGCCCTCCAGCACGAACTTGCTGAGCGCCGTCCGGTCATACGGCGCGTCCGGCTCCGCCCCAAGCAGCACCACCCGCCCGCCGAAGCCGAACTCGCGCAGTGCCGCCGCCGCCGCCGTGCCCGCTGCCCCGGCGCCAACGATCAGGAACGTCCGGTCGTCGGCCGCATTCGGCACCCGGCCCCGCGCCATCGGCTCGGCCGCCACCATCACCGCCTCGCCCTCCAGCCTGGTCTCGTAGCGGGGTAGCGGATCAAGCGGCGGCGGCTCCAGCAGAGCTCCGTCCGCCACCGCGAACATGCCCTTGTGCCAAGGGCAGACGATCCGGCCATTGCACACCGCGCCCTGCTCCAAAGGCGCGCCCGCATGCGGGCAGGTCGCCCCATAGGCCCGCACCGCCTCGCCGTCCCGCACCAAAATGATGTCGGTCCCACCGAGCCGCACCTTGAGCGGCCGGTCATGCGGGATCTCGCTGAGTGTCGCGACCTGCTGCATCTGAGATTCCTCTGTTACCGGATGCGAATGCACCTGTTGGAACCCCGTTCCAGGCCCGAGGCGAGGGGCTTTGCCCCTCAACCCTTAAAGGCCGAGCCTCTGAAATCCTTCAGTCTCCACGTTTCCAGCGCGAGTGCGGCGGCATGGCAGGCAGTATCGAAATGGCTTCGCCAATCAAGAAAACGCCTGCCTAGCCTCCAACACGAATGGGTCTGAGGCGGGGCCCCAGTGGGGTCTAGTGAAGTTCAGGGCAGCGCCCTGACCTTGCTCTATCGATCCGTCAACCTGATCTCGATCCGCCGATTACGCGCATACGCCGCCTCGTTGCGCGCCTGATCGAGCGGCTGGTTGTCGCCGAACCCCGCTGCCGCCAGCCGGTTCGCCGGCAGCCCGTCCTCGTTCAATAGCTTGACCACGTTGATCGCCCGCTGTGCCGACAGCTCCCAGTTCGAGGCGAAGCGCCGATCGGCGATCGGCTGGCGATCGGCATGGCCATCGACCCGCAGCACCCAGTTGAGATCAGTCGGAATGCTCGGCTCGATCCGCCCGATCGTCTTCGCCAGCCGCTGCAGCTGGTCGCGCCCGGAGGTGGTCAGCTCCGCGCTGCCGGGCGGGAACAGCACCTCGCTTTGAAAGACGAACCGATCGCCGACCACCTGCACGCCTGGCTGGTTGGCCAGCAGGTCGCGCAGCCGGCCAAAGAACTCGCTCCGGTAGCGCTGCAGCTCCAGCACCTTGGAGGCGAGCGCGGTGTTGAGACGAGCGTCGAGGTCGGCGATCTTGGCGTCCTTGGTGCTGGCGTCCGTCTTCGCGACATCGAGCGCGGCGGCCAGCGCTGCGAGCTGCGCCCGCGCCTGTTCCATCTGCCGGTTGAGCAGGTCGAGCTGCGCCTGCTGCTCGGCGCCGAGCTTCGTCGCGCTGTCGCGCTCGGCGGCCAGGCTCGCCAGGCGCGGGTCGGGATGGGCGGCAAGGTCGGCCAGCCGCGCCTGCAGGACCGCGGCGCCGGCGGCTGTCTCGGCGAGCTTGGCATTGGCGGCGGCGCTGTCCGCTCGCGCGGCGTCGCGCTCGGCGGTCAGGCCGGCGGCGGCGCCGCGCGCCTCGTCGAGCCGGGTGATCAACGTGTCGCGCGCTGCCGCGGCCTCGTCGGAACGCCTCGTCAGCGTCGCGTTGGCCGCCGTTAGCGTCTTGTCGTGCGCCCGCTCGAGCGCCAGCGAGTCGCTGATCGCCGCCATCTGCCGCGTCAGCC
>CAXUCZ010000202.1:0-4490 GCA_964249675.1 uncultured Acetobacteraceae bacterium
GACGAAAACCCATGCTCGCCAGAAGATCTTGCTTACGGCGCCCGTGTTCTAGCATCGTATCGTGCAGCTTCTACAGCTGTTCATGATCGTGAGTTTACCGCAGATGATTATGGGGCTGCGGCTTCGTCGCACTCACGTGCTGATCTCACTGAACCAGTAGCCGATCAGGCCGCCTGTGCAGTGGCACTTTCCGACCTCGCCGGTGGCACTTACCACACGAGCTTCCCGACCCACCCACCTTCATGTTCTGACGACATGGTCAGCTACGGCATGCGCCTCCTGAAAGACTACCAGATGGCAATGAATGCTGAAGCCGATCTGCCTTAGAGCCTGTCTCTGATCGATGTCGGGAGGTCGCAATTTGGTGGGAAGCAGACATTACATCCAGGTGACCTGTCGATGATGCTAAGCTAGCACCATGCTTGATATAGATAGTCAGCTTGTCATCCGCTTGGTCACTGCGCAGTTTCCGACCTGGTCTGATCTCCCGGTCGTCCCTGTTGAGCATGGTGGGTGGGACAACAGAATGTTCCGCCTTGGAAGCCACATGGTCGTCAGACTCCCGCGTGCCGAAGCCTACGCGACGCAGGTGGAGAAAGAACAGCGCTGGCTTCCGAAACTCGCTCCATACTTGCCTTTGCCGGTCCCGACGCCGATCGCCCTAGGCCAGCCTGATCTCGGCTATGCCTGGCCGTGGTCGATCTATCATTGGATCGACGGTGCTCGGCTACGTCCGGATCTAGTTGCAGATCACGGCAGATTGGCTGAAGACTTAGCGTCTTTTCTCAATTCATTACATACCGTGCCAACCAAGGATGCTCCTTCGGCTGGGCTGTATAACTTCCATTGAGGCGGCTTCCTTGGAATCTATAACGCGGAAACTCACCGGGCTGTAAAGCTTCTCGGCGACGAGATTGATACAGCATTCGCTCTCGAGCTTTGGAACGAGGCGGCGAGCACCTCGTGGGGGTCGGACCCGGTTTGGGTTCATGGAGATGTCGCTGAAGGCAATCTCCTCGAAAATGAGGGGGCTCTGTGCGGCGTTGTTGACTTTGGTTGTATGGCCGTAGGCGATCCCGCCTGCGATCTGGTGATGGCGTGGACATTCTTTGACGAAGCTGCACGAGCCCGCTTTAAGGCATCGTTGAGGCTGGATGAAGCCACATGGCAGCGAGGTCGGGCATGGGCCCTCTGGAAGGCATTGATCACGCTGGTCCAGAGGCGCGAGAATGATCCGCTCGAAGCTGCTCGCCAGCGCACTATCATCGATAAGGTCTTTAACGACTACCGCGCGAACTCGGCGACCGCCTGAATGTAGTCCGGATCAGAAGCCGACCAGATTTATCCTCTCGCGAGCGATAGGCCGAATTCATATTCGTCGCTCGACACGCCCTTGAAGTGGTCAGCTTCGGCAATTGTCCTCAGGCAGTTGAAACCCAGCTTTTTAAGAAGCGCAATCGACGCGATGTTTCGCGTGTCTACGAACGCGTGAACCTCCTCGATAGAGGTCGTCGCAAACAGCTCGCTCAAGGTCACACGGAGCGCCATGGTCGCGAGACCTCGTCGCCAGCAGGCCGGGAAAACGTGGTAACCGATAATGGCAAGCCGGCCTCGGATCGTTGCTTGCATATAGCCGACTAGGACATCGTTTTCGCGATCTCTGATAACCCAGTTCAGCCACGTCTCGGCTCCATCCGAGGACCCGGCGGCCACCAATCGATTATAGCGGGACCGAAGAGCTTCCATATTGATTGGAGGATCATCAGGGAGGAAGTTGTAGCCCGCCGGGTCAGCCAAACCCTCGAACATTGCTGGAGCGTGTTTCGGTCCGAGTGGCTCCAGCGCGACCCGCGGCAGCTTATCCATGCGCGAGACTAGAGGGTCCCCTAACTTGAAGCAACGTCGGCAAGGACCGCTATGGGTCGGAAGCAGCCATTCCGATATCGATCGGAGACAGGCTCTAAACCAAGCAGACTGACGACGCCGAAATCTCAGCTCGGTTCATGACCGCTCTACCTCGGGATCTTGCCTACGGGATTGCCTTGACCTGAAGCCTGGTCCGTCAGCAGGAACCGAACGATGAAGCGATGAAGGTCTCGCCCAAGGCTCAGCTTCGTGCCTCGCGCCTCCAGCCGATGAACAGCAGCGCCAGCACGCAGGGCAGCAGCAGCCACGCCGGCAGCAGGCGCTGCGACTCCGTGCCGGTGACGATGTGAGCGCCGGTGCGGCGCAGCCCGATCCAGCCGTCGCCGCTCGCCGCCGAGGTGGCTCCGACCAGCCGCAGCTGCGGCACCCGCAGCGAGGCCGGATCGTCCCCGAGCCAGCCGGTCGCACCGCCGCTCTGCCGGGCGATCGGCGCCAGCCTGCCCGCGGTCGCGCGCAGGTCGGCGATCTCCTCGGCGTCCTCCGGCTGGTTCGCAGCGTAGGCGTGCCGGCTGCCGTCGCCGACATCCCAGATCCCGGGCGCCGGCGCCTCGACATGGCCGGACAGCATGCCGTCCGCTCCCGCCGTCAGGTTCAGCGCGCTGCGGCTGCCGTCGGGTGCGGTGATCGAGACGTGTGCCGCGGGATGCTCCTGCACCGAGCGGCGGGTCACCGTGAGGCGCTGCCGCACGATCGTGGCCGAGAGCTGCTCCTCCTCCAGCTCCGGCTCCTTCATCAGCCAGTGGGCGATGCGGCGCAGCAGCTCGGCCTGCGGGCCGCCGCCATCCTCGCCGCGCGACCAAAGCCAGATCTGGTCGGACAGCAGCATCGCGGCCCGTCCGCGGTCGACGTGGTCGAGCACCAGCAGCGGCGCCGCACCGCCGTGCCCATCCGGCGCGGTCAGCAGCACCTGCCCGTGCGCCTCGTCGGCACGTAGCGCGCGATACCACGGGCCCCAGCCGGCCTCGCCATGTCCGGATGCGTCGGCGGACGCCGCCGGCATCTGCGGCAGCTCGGCGGTGACCGGATGGCGCCGGCCGAGCGGCGTCGGCGCCGGCTGGAAGCGTCCCTCGACCAGGCCGCCCTCGACCGGCACGTGCGCCGGCAGGATGTCGCCGAGCGGGGTGTCCTGCAGGCTGTTGCGGCCGATGAACTCCGGCCCCGCGGTGAGCAGCAGGCCGCCGCCGCCACGCACGAAGTCGGCGATGTTCTGCAGGTAGCCGAGCGGCAGGATGCCGCGGTTCTCGAAGCCGTCCAGGATGATCAGGTCGAAGCTGTCGATCTTCTCCTGGAACAGCTCGCGGGTGGGAAAGGCAATCAGCGCCAGCTCGTTCAGCGGCGTGGTGTCGTCCTTGTCGGGCGGACGCAGGATGGTGAAATGCACCAGATCGACCGCCGGATCGGCCTTCAGCAGGCGCCGCCACACCCGCTCGCCCTGGTTCGGCGTGCCCGAGACCAGCAGCACGCGCAGCCGGTCGCGCACCCCGTTGATCTGCACCACCGCCTGGTTGTTCAGCGTCGAGACCTCGCCGGGCAGCGCCTGCGCGTCGAGCTCGATCAGCATCGGTCCCGGATGCGTGACCGGCAGGGTGATGTCCTGCGGCACGCCGACCGGCACCTCGCGCGAGATCTGCGGCTCGCCGTCGCGACGCAGCCGCACGGTGGCGTGCGCGCCGGGTGCCGTGTCGGCACCGAGGTCCTCGACCTCGACCCGCAGCGTCGCGTCGTGGCCGATGATCGCATAAGGCGGCGCCTGCAGGATGCGCAGCCGCCGGTCGGTCTGCTCGCCGGAGGCGGTGATCAGCGCCTGCAACGGCACCGGGCTGCGGCCGGGTGTGCCGGCGAGGCGCTCGGGCAGGCTTGCGGGCACGTCGTGCACCTGGCCGTCGGTCACCGCGAGGATGCCGGCGAGCTGCGCCGCCGGGATGTCGGCGCCGGCCCGCGCGATGGCGTCGAACAGCCTGGTGCCGCCGGACGATCCGCTGCCCACGACGACGGTGCGCAGCTCGATCCCGCCCGCAGCGCCGCCGAGGCGGGCAGCGGCGCGACGCAGCGCCGCGGCGGCGCGCGCGGCGACCGCGGCACGCTGGCCGACCGCCATCGATCCGCTGCCGTCGATCACCAGCAGCGCGGTCTGCGGCAGCGACTGCCAGGTCGCACGCACCAGGTGCGGCCCGCAAAGCCACAGCAGCAGCAGCGCCGAGGCGAGCAGCCGCCAGACGGTGCCGCTCGCCCGGCGCGCGAAGGCGAGACCGAGTGCGAGCGCACAGAGCAGCCCGAGCCCGGCCAGCAGCCCCGCCGGCAGCAGCGGCACCCAGTCCAGCGACGCCACGTGGGTGCTCGGCGGCGCCGACGCGACCGGATCCGCGAGACGTCCGGCGAAGAGCGCGGGCGCGCTCATTCGCCCAGCCGCTGCAGCAGTGCCGGGACGTGCACCTGGTCCGACTTGTAGTTGCCGGTCAGCGCGTAGATCACCGCGTTGACGCCGAAGCGGTAGGCCAGCGTGCGCTGTGCCTCGCCGCCGGGGATCACCGCGTAGGGCGTGTCGCCGGCCGCGTCGGTGGCCC
>CAXUCZ010000203.1:0-4425 GCA_964249675.1 uncultured Acetobacteraceae bacterium
GATTTCATGGTCGAGCCCTTCCAGGTTCTTGAAGCCCGAGCCGCCGGTGCCGACCGTGCCGGCGCAGCCCAAGGCGAAGACGCCCCCGCCGGTGGCCGTCGTCGGCGTGATCGGGGTGCCGGAGATCATGCGCGCCTCGACCGCCGGGCAGGAGATCGAGCGCGTCATCGGCGAGCGCCGCAACGCGCTGAGCCAGGACGCGCAGCGCGACCAGCTCAGCTGGCGCGAGATGCAGCAGGCGCTGCTGAATGACAGCAGCAAGCTCTCCGGCGACCAATTGGCTCAGCGGAAGCGGGCGTTGGCGAGCCGGGTGACCAGCGACCAGAAGGCGTTGCGCGACCGCAATCGCATCATCCAGGAGGCGGCGCAGGTGGCGCTCGGCCAGATCGAGCGCGAGCTGGTGCAGGTGATCCGCGTCGTCGCCGAGAGCCACGGCATGAATCTGGTGCTGCACCGCTCGCAGGTGGCGCTCAACGTCAACGAGTTCGACATCAGCCCACAGGTCGCCGACGTGCTGAACAAGACGCTGCCGCAGGTGACGATCACCGCCGACGGCATCGACCCGGCGTTGCAGGTCAGCCAGACGACACCGTCGAAGGCGGGTCCAGCGACCGCCGTCAGGTGAGGGCAAGTGCGTGCCCGGCGCGACGCGTGATGAGCGTGCCCGAGCGCGCCCGCTCGATGACCGTGCTCGAGCGCGCCGCGTGATGACCGTGCTCGAGCGCCCCGCTCGATGAGCCTGCCCCGCACGTCACGCCGCGAGCGGGCTGGAGGTGTCCTGCGATGAGCATGCCGACGCGCCCCGAGGCGCCGGGCGATCCTCGCTTCTTCGGCCGGGCGGGGCCGTTCACGCTTGCCGAGCTTGTCGCCGCGGCGCCCGGAGCAGAGCTGCGCGCGCCGAAGGGCGCGACGGAGCGCTTCGTCGGCGTGGCGCCGCTGCAGCTCGCCGGGCCGGACCAGGTCAGCTTTCTCGACAACCGCAAATACCTTCCCGCGCTCGAGGCCAGCGCCGCCGGCGCAGTCATTCTTCATCCAGACCTGCTGGGCCGCCTGCCGTCAGCCAGCGCGGCGCTGGTGACGGCCGAGCCCTACGTCGCCTGGGCGCGGATCGCGGCGCTGTTCCACCCGGTCCGGCCGGCGCGGCCCGGCGTGCACCCGAGCGCCTTTGTCGATCCGGCGGCGCGGGTGGAGCCGTCCGCCGAGATCGGGCCGATGGCGATCGTCCTGGCCGACGCCGACATCGGGGCGGGCTGCCGGATCGGCCCCGGGGCGCTGGTCGGCGAGGGCGTCGTGCTGGGTGCGGACTGCCGGATCGGCGCCGGCGCCGGGGTTACTCACGCGTTGCTCGGCGCGCGCGTCTACGTCTATCCCGGCGCGCGCATCGGCCAGGAGGGCTTCGGGTTTGCCAGCACGGCGGCCGGGATGCTGACGGTGCCGCAGCTCGGCCGGGTGGTGTTGGAGGACGACGTGGAGGTGGGCGCGAACTCGACCGTCGACCGCGGCTCGGCCCAGGACACGGTGATCGGCGCCGGCTCACGGCTCGATAACCTGGTGATGATCGCCCACAACGTCCGGCTCGGTCGCTGCTGCGTCGTGGTCTCGCAGGCCGGCATCTCGGGGTCGACCACGCTCGAGGACTTCGTGGTGGTGGCCGCCCAGGCCGGGCTCACCGGGCATCTGCGCATCGGGCGGTCGGCGCGCATCGGGGCGCAGGCGGGCATCATGTCGGACGTGGAGGCCGGCGCGGCGGTGGTCGGCAGCCCGGCGATGCCGGTGCGCGAGTTTTTTCGAAATGTCGCGTTTCTGCGTCGCGCGGCACGCGCCAAACCGCCGGGGTCGGGCGTTCAGCAGCACGACACCGGTGCGAAGGACGCAGGCTGACGACCATGGACACCTCGGTGGATAATGCGGAGGCAGGAGCGGCAGGCGGCGGCGAAGCGGCTCGGGGCGGTTCGGCCGCAGGCCACAGCATCGACCTGGCGGGCATCATGCGGGCGATCCCGCATCGCTATCCGATGCTGCTGATCGACCGCATCGAGGAGGTGGTGCTTGACCAGTCGGCCACCGGTATCCACGCGGTCTCGGTCAACGAGCCGTTCTTTCAGGGCCATTTTCCCGGCCATCCGGTGATGCCGGGGGTGCTGATCATCGAGTGCATGGCGCAGACGGCGGCGGTGCTGGTGTTCCAGACGCTGGGGCCGCAGGCGGCCGGGCGGCTGGTGTATTTCATGACCATCGAGGGGGCCAAGTTCCGCCGTCCGGTGGTGCCCGGCAACCTGCTGCGCATCCATGTGACCAAGCAGCGCCAGCGCGGCAACGTGTGGAAGTTCAGCGGCGTCGCCAAGGTGGACGGGGTGTCTGTGGCCGAGGCGACCTACAGCGCGATGATCCTGGACGCGCCTGGCCAGGGGTGAGGCAGGGCCAGGGCTCTGCCCTGGACCCGCTGGGGCCCGCGGCCCCAGACCCCAATCGTTTGAAGTTCGGACGAGCTTGCCTTGCGTGGCGCGGCGGCCAACGGACAACACGGATCAACAAATGGATTTTAAAGGCTCCGCCTTTAATCGGGTCCAAGGGCGACGCCCCTGGCCTTCCTTGCTCTGTCACGCACCGACACCTTCCTTGAATTGAGGCATCGGCGTCGTGCCGCTAGGGTCCGGCCGCTGCTCCACCGTTGCGCGAGTCTCGATGCCCTCTATCCACCCGACTGCGATCATCGAGCCTGGCGCCGAGCTGGGCGAGGGCGTGCAGATCGGGCCCTGGTGCCATGTGGGGAGCGAGGTGAGGCTGGCGGCGGGCGTGCGGCTGCACTCGCATGTGGTGATCGACGGCCGCACGACCGTGGGCGAGGCGGCGGTGCTGTTTCCGTTCTGCAGCGTCGGGCTGGCGCCGCAGGACCTGAAATATGCCGGCGAGCCGACCTCGTGCTCGATCGGGCCGCGGACGCAGCTGCGCGAGCACGTGACGGTGCATCGCGGCACCATCACCGGCAGCGGACACACCAGCGTGGGCGCGGACTGCCTGCTGATGGCGGTGGTTCACGTGGCGCATGACTGCGTGCTGGGCGACGGGGTGATCGTCGCCAACAACGTGGTGATGGGAGGGCACGTGACGATCGGCGAGCGGGCGGTGATCGGCGGCTCGGCGGCGCTGCACCAGTTCGTGCGCATCGGCCGCGGCGCGATGGTGGGCGGGGTGTCGGGGGTGGAGGCGGACGTGATCCCGTTCGGCTCGGTGCTGGGCAACCGGGCGCGGCTGGCCGGGCTCAACGTCATCGGGCTGAAGCGGCGCGGCGTCGACAAGGCGGGGTTGCACCGGCTGCGGGCGGCGGTGCACGCGCTGTTCGGCGATGATCCGGGCGCCGGGGTGTTTGCCGACCGGCTGGTGGCGGTGCGGGCGGAGGCGGATGGCGACGCGCTGATCGAGGAGCTGCTGGCGTTCATCGAGGCGCCGAGCCGGCGCGGGCTGATCCGGCCGGCGTTGAAGCGTGGCGAGGCGGAGTGACGGCTGACGTGAGGGCGCGGGCGGTGACCCTGGGTATTCTGGCCGGCGGCGGGCCGCTGCCGGGGCGGGTGGCGGCGGCGGCGCAGGCGGCGGGACGGGCGGTGTTCGTCGTCGGCTTCGAGGACTACGCCGAGCCGGGGGTGATCGGCGGCTACCCGCACGAGTACATCCGGGTCGGCGCCGCCGGGCGCATCCTGGCGAGCCTGCGCGAGCATGGCTGCACCGAGCTGTGCCTGGTCGGCCCCGTGCGGCGGCCGTCGCTGCTGGATCTGCGGCCGGACCGCGAGGGGGCGAAGATCCTGGCCCGCGTCGGTCGGGCGGCGTTCGCCGGCGATGACGGGCTGCTCGCCGCCGTGGTGCGGGTGTTTGGCGAGGAAGGTTTCGCCGTGCTCGGCGCGCACGAGATCCTGAGCGAGGCGGTGGGCGGCGCCGGCCTGCTCGGTCGGGTGGGCGCCGACGGGGCGGCGGAGGACATCGCGCGCGGCGTCGGCGTGGTGCGGGCGCTCGGCAGCGCCGATGTCGGCCAGGCCTGCGTGGTGCAGCAGGGCATCGTGCTGGCGGTGGAGGCCATCGAGGGGACGGACCAGATGCTCGCGCGGGCTGGCGGCTTGGCGCGGCCGGGGCCGGGCGGGGTGCTGATCAAGCTGGTCAAGCCCGACCAGGACCGTCGCGCCGACCTGCCGACGATCGGGCCGAACACGGTGACGCGGGCGCACGCATCCGGGCTGCGCGGCATTGCGTTCGAAGCGGGAGGCACGCTGCTGACCGACCGTCAGGGCTGCATCGACGAGGCCGACCGATTGGGAGTGTTCCTGCTCGGGATCGACCCTACCGTAATCACAGGAGAGACTTGATGAGTGACGTGAGCTTTCTGCACACCATGCTGCGCGTCGGCGACCTCGCCCGGTCGATCGACTTCTATGG
>CAXUCZ010000204.1:0-4261 GCA_964249675.1 uncultured Acetobacteraceae bacterium
ACGCGCACCAGCTTCTGTTAGAGACATCTAATGGAATATTTGACCTAACGGTTTGGGACGAGAACAATCAGCAATACGATACGTCTACCGGGAAGTTAATTACCGAGAAGCCAAGCTTGTTGACACTCTCGTTTGGAAGCGGTGCGGAGGACGTCTCCGTTTTTGACCCAATCGTCGGCTCGGCGGCGTTGCGAAGCGAGAGTGCAGTAGAGTCGATCACTGTTCAATTGGGCAGCGATCCGATAGTTGTTCAGATCAGCTCCGATCCAGTTTCCTCATCTGGTAGCAGCACATCGGGAACGACGGGGGGCACGTCCGTCGGTGGAAGTTCAACGACCGGTACGCGCGCCGCGGGCACGGCTAGCAGCGGCGGCACCGCCTCCCTGCTCGGCTCCCTTGGCGACGTCGGCAGCGACACCAGTGGCGCGATGTCCGGCGGCATCTACTTCCTGGCGCCGGAGAATGGTCTCGTGGTCACGCTGGGCTCGGTGGAGAGCAGCCTGGCCCTGCACGGCAGCTCGAACGTGATCAATTTCGGCTCGGGCTACGACATCGTCGGCTGCGCCGGCAGCGACACGATCAACGCCAGCACCGGCCGCGCCGACGTCTACAACAGCGGCGGCGACGTGCAGGTCTATGGCGGCAGCAACCTGCTGACCTTCATCAACACCTCCGGCACGGCCAACGTCCAAACCGGCTCCGGCCAGTCGCTGATCTTCGGCGGCGGCGGCGTGCTCAACGCCGTCGCCAGCGCCGGCTCCGGCAACGTCACCCTCGTCGGCGCCACCGGCAGCAGCGCCGGGGCCAACAACTATTCCGGCTCCACCGAGAGCGACACGCTGTATGGCGGCTCGGGCGGCGGCACCCTCATCGCCGGCATCGGCGGCGGCAGCGTGCTGACCGCGACGGCCGCCGGCACCACGCTGCAAGCCGACGGCGCCGGCGACCAGCTGTTCGCCTCGTCGACCGGCGGCGACGCGCTGGGCGGCGGCAACGGCGGCAACACGGTGATGGTCGGCAGCAACGCCATTGGCGGCGACGCCTTCATCGGCGGCGCCGGCAGCACCACCGCCTTCGCCGGCGCCGGCCACGACACGGTGGTCGGCGGCGCCGGCTCGTTCACGCTGGTGATGAACTCGGGCGCGGTGACGGCCACCACCGGCAGCGGCGCCCTCGACGTGCTGTTCGCCGCCGGCCACGCCGGCGGCGCGCTGACCATCAACAACTTCAACCCCGGCCTCGACCACATCGTCGCCAGCGGCTACGGCGCCGGCGCCGCCCAAACCGCGTTCGCCAATGCCCAAACGGTCGGCGGCTCGACCGTGCTGAGCCTGACCGACGGCAGCACCGTCACCCTTGCCGGCGTCACCCATCTCACGAGCACGCCGTTCGTCTAAAACGAGGGAAGGCCAGAGGCTCCGCCTCTGGACTCCGCAGGGGCTGGGGCCCTTCCGTTCGGAGCCTGGAACGGGGTCTCTCCTGCTGTCCTGCACCGCACCGAGCTTGCGGGACCGCTGGCGTGAACTTGATCCTGGTCAGCCCGCCAGCGACGCAAACGTTACTTCGTTTTCTGAAACCTTTGTGCACCCATAAGCGGGTTCATCAAGGCGACGAAAAACTCATGTCACAGCTCGCATTTGCTATGGAAGTAAACCGTCATTGGTTCGACTGGATCTTCTTTGCCACCATAGGCATTCCCTTCATCTTGGCGTTCGCTCAACTGGTCATGCCGGACTGGCTGGAGCCACTAATTGGCAGCGGCCCTCGGGCTAGGATCGGGTAATACCTGCAACGACCGGGTCCAAGGGCTCGAGGCACGCCTCGATCGCCCCTGACCCCCCTTGCACTAAGCCGCCTGTTTGGCCGGCGCGTTGCCGAACAGGAAGTCCACGTCGTCCTGATCCAGGCTGCCCAGCCCGCCGGTGATCTCGACGTCGTCCGACAGCGCGATCTGCGCCAACTCCGCCTTGCGCCGCTGCAGGTCGAGGATGCGCTCCTCCACCGTGTCCGCCGCGATCAGCTTGTAGACGAACACCGACTTGGTCTGGCCGATCCGGTGCGCCCGGTCCGATGCCTGGTCCTCTACCGCCGGGTTCCACCACGGGTCGTAGTGGATGACGGTGTCAGCCGAGATCAGGTTCAGCCCCCGTCCGCCCGCCTTCAGGCTGATCAGGAACACCGGCACCTCGCCGGCCTCGAAGCGACGCACCGGCAGCGCCCGATCCACCGTGTCGCCGCGCAGCTCGACAAACGGGATGCCGGCCGCGACCAGCCGCGGCTTGATCAGGTCCAGCATCGAGGTGAACTGGCTGAACAGCAGGATGCGCCGCCCCTCAGGGATCATCTCGGACATCATCTCGATCAGCGTCTCGAGCTTGCTCGACGGCTCCGCCCGCGGCCCCGAGGCGAGCTTGACCAGCCGCGGGTCGCAGCAGGCCTGGCGCAGCTTCAGCAGCGCGTCGAGCACGACGATCCGGCTCTGCGCCAGGCTGCGCACCGCCACCTGCTCGCGCACCCGGTCGGACATGCTGGCGCGGATCATCTCGTAGAGCTCGAGCTGCTCGGGGGCGAGCGTCACCCGGCGCAGGATGGTGTGGCGCGGCGGCAGCTCGGTCGCGACCTCCCCCTTGGTGCGGCGCAGGATGAACGGCCGGATCCGCCGCACCAGCTGGGTGCGCCGGATCGGGTCGCCGCGCTTCTCGATCGGGGTGCGGAACCGGCGCTGGAAGCCGGCGCGTTCGCCGAGCAGCTCGGGCATCAGGAAGGCGAACTGCGACCACAGCTCGCCCAGATTGTTCTCGATCGGCGTGCCGGACAGGCAGACGCGATGCCCCGCGCGCAGCTGGCACACCGCCCGCGTCGCTTTGGCGTCCGGGCTCTTGATCGCCTGCGCCTCGTCGAGCACCACCAGCGGCCACTGCACGCCGCGCATCTCGGCGATGTCGCGCGCCAGCACGGTGTAGGTGGTGATCACCGCGTGCGTGCCGGCCAGATGCCGCCGCGCCCGGTGACGGTCGGCGCCGTGCAGCACCGTCACCGACAGATGCGGCGCGAACTTCTCGAACTCCGCCTGCCAGTTGGCCACCAGCGAGGTCGGCACGACGATCAGCGCCGGGCCGGTCAGGCGCCCCGCCGCGTGCTCGATCGCGACATGGGCGATGGTCTGCGCCGTCTTGCCGAGCCCCATGTCGTCGGCGAGCAGGCCGCCCAGGCCATGCCGCGCCAGGTGCTGCAGCCAGGCGACGCCGTGCAGCTGATAGTCGCGCAGCGTCGCGGAAAATCCGGCCGGGATCACCGCCTCGGGGATCGCGGCGCCGCCCCGCAGCTGGCCCACATAGGCCTCGATGGTGGCGCCCTCCTCGTAGCGCGGCGCCAGCAGGTCCTCCAGCTCGAGCACCGTCGAGGCCTCGCTCTTCGGCAAAGCGAGCCCGCCGTCGTCGCGCCCGCCCGAGCCCTCCACCAGGTCGCCGATGATCGCGAGCAGACGCCGGATGCGCTCGGCCGGCAGCCGCAGCACCCGCCCGTCCGGCAGCGAGGTGATCAGCTCGCCCTCGGTGACGCGCGCGGCGTCGAAGCCGCCACGCTGCAGGATGCGCTCCAGGATCGGCAGCAGCGGGTGCCGCACGCCGTCGATCTCGATGCCGGGATCGAGCGAGAAGCCGAAGCCTGCGCGGTCGGTGACGCGCAGGTCCCACGCCGCGCCGGCGGTGGTGGTGATCGGGGCAAGCGCCTCGCTCATCTCCGCGCGCCAGCCGGCCTCGACCAGCGCCGGCACGCGGGCGGCCAGGAACACGTGCCAGCGCTCCGCCGCGTCGTCGCCGCGCAGCACGAACACCCGCGCGCCGCGCGAGCTGCCGTCCACCTCGATGCGCATCTGCACGAAGCCGTCGCCGGTCAGCGTCGCGATTGCGGCCGTCTCCGCCGCCGCGTCGCGCCGCACGAAGCAGGACAGCCCCGCCTCGCGCACCGGCAGGAACTGGCCGTCCTCTTCCCAACCGACCTCGTCGGCGCCATAGGCGTAGGTGAGCTGCAGCGCCTCCATGCCCTGCGGCCGGCCGAGCTCGTCCTGGCCGCGCACCCGCGACAGGCGCAGCACCGGCGTGAGCGGCCGCTCCACCTCGATCGCCTCGAGCTCCGTCGCCGGGCGCAGGGTGCCGCTCACGCCGGAGCCGCCAGTCCTGTCGCCAGCCGTTGCGCGCCTGGCCGGGGCGGCACGCCGGCCGCCGGCCTTGGCCGCGGCCGCCGGCGCGAGCCTGGACCC
>CAXUCZ010000205.1:0-4180 GCA_964249675.1 uncultured Acetobacteraceae bacterium
AGCGCAGGATGCTGCCGGACGAACAGGCGGTGTTCGACATACGAGATCCACACGCGGTTATGGCGCAGGAAGTCGCCGCCCAGGATGTTGACCTGGCCGTCATAGACGGCGAGCACGGGGTCTTCGACGCGTTCCGGGCCGAGCCGGAGCAGCCTGAAGCGGTGCGATCGCGTCGGGACGCGGTGCGCTCCCACGCCCTCGGTGAAGGTCAGCGGGTCGGCGGCCAGCATTGCCGGCGTGACGCCGAGTAGGCTGGCGGCCTCAGCGGAGAGGAAGGTAGTGCTCGCTCCGGAGTCGAGCAGGAAGGTGAGCGGCTGCCCGTCGATGCGAACCTCGACGGAGGCGCGGGTCGGCAACGGGCGGTCCATCGGCACGCTGAACGCGTCGCGCCCGATCGGATGGAAGTCGTCGCCGTCGCAATGCGCGGTCCGGTAGATGCCGATCCGCTCGGCACCAAGATCGAGGTCGATGTCGTAGTTCGACAGGAAATCGCCGCCGAACAGGCCGTCGACGGGCAGACCGTTGGAGCGATGGATGGCGAGATAGGGGATTTCGTCGAACTTGACGTCGTGCCCGATGGCGGAGCCGATCGTCAGGGTGGGGGCGGTGACGAGGCGGCTCGTGGTCGTGCCGCCAATGCCCGACACGGACGAGCCGGTGAACTGGGAGGTCAGGCCGGAGGCTTGGACGAAGCGGCTCGTCAGCACGGAGTCGGTCGCGCCGGTGTCGACCACGAAGATGCTTGGCGTGCCGGCGACGGTTGCGCTCACCAGCGGCACGCCGTTCGGCGAATGCGGGTGAAGATCAGCCACCGGATGGATCGCGCACATGGAGGCGGGGCTGGCGCAGCCCGCCATTGCGAGGACAAGCAGGGCGACGCTGATAACGAGAGTGAGATTACCGTTGCCGGGGCGTTTCAATCTGCCTCCGGGGCCAGCCCCTGCGTCGACGTCACCTCAGCGTCATCCGCAATTGATCGAACAGGAACGCGAGGTAGTCGGACGTTTGGTCCACCCGAATGCTCATCGAGCTGCCGATGCCGTGTCCGGCGTGGCTGTTGATGCTGAGCAGGATGGGCAGGTTCGAGGCGCTGTCCGCCTGCAGGGCGGCGATCATCTTGCGCGAGTGCATCGGGTTCACCCGGCCGTCATGGGTGCCGGTCGCCATGAAGATCGCGGGGTAGGCCGTGCCGGGTTCAACGTGCTGATAGGGCGAGTAGGCGAGCATCGCCTCGAACTGCGCCTGGTTCTTTACCGTGCCGAACTCCGTGGTGTTGAAGGCGCCGTTCGGGTCGAGCTCGACGCGCAGCATGTCGTAAATGCCGACCAGCGAGACGATGGCGCGGAACGTCCGAGGATGCTGCGTCATCATCGCGCCCATCAGCAGGCCGCCATTGCTGCCGCCGAGTGCCGCGAGCCCGCTCGTGGTCGTCCAGTGCTGGGCGATCAGGTATTGCGAGCAGGCGTAGAAGTCGTCGAAGACGTTCTGCTTGTGGGTGAGCGCGCCGGCGTCGTGCCACGCCTCGCCGTACTCGCCGCCGCCGCGCAAATTGGCAAACGCGAGCACGCCGTGCCCGTCGAGCCAGCTCCTGCCGAGCGCGCCGAGGTAAAACGGCACCTCGCTCACGCCGTAGCCGCCGTAGCCGTAAAGCAAGGTCGGATTATGGCCGTCATGCCGCGTGCCGGTCAGCGAGATGATGTTGAGCGGCACCTTCGTGCCATCCTTCGACGCGGCGTAGCCGCGTGAGACCGTCGCATCGGCAAAGCTTGCGGGACTGGTCTCGAACAGTTTGGACGCGCTCGCCTTGGCGGTCGCCTCGTCGTAGCGCTCGAAGAAAGGCGGCTTGAGGTAGGTCGTGACGCTGTAGAGCACCTGCGCACCACCCGCCGCCGCGACCTCGCTGACGGCGGCGACCGGCGGCAGCGGCAGGTCGCGCAGCCGCTTGCCATCATGGCTGTAGGCGACGACGCGCGACGGGCCGCCGACCAGCTCGCGCAAATAGAGGGCGTTCTTCGTCACCGCGACCGGCGCGCCGCCGAACTCGCCGCCGCCTTCGATGACGCCATCGTCCTGCGGCACCAGCACGCGGGCGTCCTTGAGGGCTCGCATGCCGGGCGCGAGGGCCAGTAGCTGGCCACGCGGCGCGTTCTGCCGCGAAACCAGGTAGAGCGTGCCGTCGGGACCGAAGGCGCCGGCGATTGCCTTGTCGGCGTCAGCCGTCACCTGCGCGATCGAGCCGTCCTCGGCAATCACGTATTGCGCAAACTCGCCGCCATCGCCGTTTGCGACCGACATCAGCACCGGGCCGGGGCTCTGCGCGTTGCTCAGAGCGATCTCGGCGACCTTGGGAAAGTCGCGGCCAGCGACGTAGCTGTCCTTGGCAGGATCGGCGCCAAGAGCGTGGTAGAACACCTGCTGGTAGAAGTGCTGGCGCTCGGCGGGCTCGTCGGCGCCGGGAAAGCGCGTGTACCAGAAGCCGCTGCCGTCCCGTCGCCAGGCCAGCGAGCCGCCGGCGGTCGGGAACTGCACGCGCGGGATCGACAGCCCACTGTCCTTGCCGGTGGCGACGTCGAACACGTGCAGCGTGCCGTCCTCGCTGCCGTTCTGCGACAGCGAGACGGCGACCTTGCCGCCGTCCGGCGAGGGCACCCACCAATCGATTGCGGTGTGGCCGCTGGGGTCGAGCGCGTTCGGATCGACGACGACGCGCGCGCTCGCCGGGTCGGCGTCCTGGCCGAGCACGGCGACCATCGGCTGCTGCTTGGGCGGCTGGGTGTAGGTGGCGAAGAGCTTGCCGCCGGCCGGATAGAGGCCGCGATAGGCTGGCGACGTCTTGGACATGATCGTCTCGACCAGCCGGTGCAGGCTCGCCCGCACCGGCAGCCGGTCGAGATAGCCGCGGGTGCGCGCGTCCTCGGCGGCGCTCCAAGCCTTCACCTTCGGATCGGCGGGATCCTCAAGCCAGCGATACGGGTCTTGCACCGCGGCGCCGAAGAACGTGTCTGAGGCATCGACGCGGGGCGCGGCGGGCGCAGGCGCGAGGGTCGCCGCCATCAGGGGGCCGGACCCGAGTAGCAGCGCCACGCCGGCAAGCAAGGTCTTCATCGTTGCCTCGTCACGTAAGAGGAAGGACTTTTTTTGAACTAAACGGGCAAAAGTTTTTTGGTCCTTTTTTCAAAAAAGGACCGCTTGCATTCTAGACCCCATACTGGCGCAGCCAACCGACGGCGCGCACCCACGCCGCGACGGCGTCTTTCTCGTTGTAGCTGGCGCGGTAGTCGGCGTGGAAGCCGTGCCCGGCGTCCGGATAGCTGACGATCTCGACAGTCTGGCCGGCCTTGCGCGCGAGGGCGGCGGCGCGCTGCACGTCGGCAATGTCGATGCTATGGTCCTGCCCGCCATAGAGGCCGAGCAGCGGCGCATGCAGGCCGGCGGCCAGGTCGAGCGGCGTCTTCGGCTGGATGGCGCTGGTTGCGCCCGCGACGGGACCATAGAAGGCGACCGCGGCTTTGAGCTGCGTGCTGTGCTCGGCGTAGAGCCACACGTCTCGGCCGCCGCGACAAAAGCCGATGCAGCCGAGCCGCGACGCGTCGCCGCCCTGCCCTTCCGCCCAGGCGGCGGCATGATCAAGATCGGACAGCATCTGAGCGTCCGGCGCGCGCAGGATGACGTCGTGGAAAATCTGTTGCGGATCCGACATGGTCGAGAGGTCGCCTATTCGCGCGTACAACTCCGGCGCCACAGCCAGGTAACCGAGCGCGGCGAGCCGTCGGCAGACGTCCTGGATATACTCGTGGACGCCGAAGATCTCTTCGACGACGAGAACGATCGGCACCGTGCCTTGCTTGTCCGGACGCGCATAGTAGCCGGGCAGGTGACCGTCGCTTACCGGGATCTGCACCGGGCCGGCGCGCAGCCCGGCGGCGGGCGTGGTGATCGCCGCCTCGGTGGGTCCACCGGTCGCCAGCGTGAAGCCGGCTATAAGCGAGCTCATGACGAAACGGCGGCGCTCCATGCTCAGTCCTTCGCCATCGCGAGCTGCAGGTTGCCGTCGATCTTGTCGAGGAAGTCCTGCGTGTTGAGCCATTTCTGCTGCGGACCGACCAGCACCGCGAGGTCCTTCGTCATGTGCCCGCCCTCAACGGTCTCGATGCAGACGCGCTCGAGCGTCTCGGCGAAT
>CAXUCZ010000206.1:0-3496 GCA_964249675.1 uncultured Acetobacteraceae bacterium
TCAGCGCGTTGGACAGCGCGAAGTCGATGATGCGCGACTTGCCGCCGAAATAGACCGCGGGCTTGGCGCGGCGCTCGGTCATTTCCATCAGCCGGCTGCCGCGGCCGCCGGCCAGGATGTAGGCCATGGCGTGACGAGCGAGCGGGGCGTGCAGCGAGGGCGAGGGCACGGCTCAGGCCGCCCCGACGGCGTGACGCTGCAAGTCCGCGAGCTGGCAGTGGCCGAGCGTGGCGGCGTGGGTGGCGCCGAGCACCACCGAGGGCGCGACGCCGGCCGCGAAGGCCTCTTGCCAGCGGCCGGCGCACAGGCACCAGCGGTCGCCCGGGGCGAGGCCGGGAAAATCGTATTCGGGACGTGGCGTCGAGAGGTCGTTGCCGTGCTGGCGGGTGAAGGCGAGGAAGGCCTCGGTCATCACCGCGCAGACGCTGTGGCAGCCGCCATCCTCGGCCGCGGTGTCGCAGCGGCCGTTGCGGTAGAAGCCGGTGCCGCCGGCGCAGGGCTCGAGCGCGCCGCCCAGCACGTTGCGCGCCGCAGCGCCGCCGTCGCCGCCCTGCCCGCCATCGTCGAACGGCATCTTGCCAATCCTCCCGGACGCCCCTTCGCCATCGGGCTCCAGCTAAGCTGAAGCCGTCCGCGCCGAGCGGTCAAGCTCGCCGTTTGCCTTCGCGGGCGCAGCATGCTCAGAGCTGATGGCGCTCGTTGGACCGATCGATCAATGCCCAGACCAGACGCTGCGCGGCTCGCGCCGGAGACCTACCATTACGCCTTCGAGATGCCGCCGCGGTTCGGCGACCTCGACCCGCTACGCCACCTCAACAACGCCGCCCTGGCGCGCTTCTACGAGGAGGGCCGGGTGCGCTACATCAACCAGCTCGGGCTGCGACAGGTGCTGGAGCGGGAGCACGGCTTCGTCGTCGGCGAGGTGACGATCCGCTACCTCGCGGAAGGCCGCTGGCCGGACGTGGTCACCGTCGCCTCCGCGGTGCTGCATGTGGGCCGCAGCTCGTTCACCATCGCACAGGCGTTGTTTCAGCTTGGCCGCTGCATCGGCACCGGCGAGGGAACGCTCGTGCAGGTGCATCGACGCGAAGGCGGGTCGCGGCCGCTCGGAGAGGCGGCGCTGACGATGTTGGGGCAAGGAAAGATCAGTGGATGCAAGTAGTCCTTTTTTGAAAAAAAGACCAAAAAACTTTATCTAAAAAGGTGATTACCAACAGAGATAGTAACGAACTAATGGACAAAAGTTTTTTGCTTCTTTTTTTAAAAAAGAAGCACTTCCTCAACTACTCAAACATCGCCTTCACCGCCGGTTTCATGATCTTGCCGTTGACGTTGCGCGGCAGAGGCTCGTTGAGCAGGACCATCCGCACCGGCGTCTTGAACGCGGCGAGGCGCTCGGCGACCCACTGGCGCAGCTCTTCGGGGGTGGCGGTCGTGCCGGCGCGCAGCGAGACTGCGGCGGCGGGCTCCTCGCCGAGGGTGCGGTGGGCGAGCGGCACGACCGCGCAGTCCATCACCGAGGGATGGGTGTAGAGCACATCCTCCACCTCGACCGAGTAGATGTTCTCGCCGCCGCGGATGATCACGTCCTTGATCCGGTCGACGATGAAGCAGAAGCCCTCGTCGTCGATGCGGGCCAGGTCGCCGGTGTGCAGCCAGCCGTTGCGGAACGCTTTGGCGGTGGCTTCGGGCTTGTTCCAGTAGCCGCCGACGACATGGGCGCCGCGCACGCAGAGCTCGCCGACGCTGTCCGTGGGCAGGGTCGCGCCGTCAGGGTCGACGACCTTCATCTCGCCGACCGGGGCGGCGACGCCGCAGCTCTCGGGGTGATGCTCGTAGTCCTCGCCGACGTGGTTGGTGAAGGTGGAGCAGGTCTCGGTCATGCCCCAGCCCGAGCCGACATGCGAGGTGGGCAGGTCCGCGCGCAGCCGGCGCACCAGCTCGGCCGCCGCCGGGGCGCCGCCGTAATACATCGATTCGAGGCTGGACAGGTCGTAACGCTCGCGGTCCGGGTGGTCGATGATCTGCCAGGCGACGGTCGGCACGCCGCCGGCGCTGGTGACCCGTTCGCGCTCGATCAGCCGCATCGCCTCCACCGGGTCGAAGCGGTGCATCAGGATCAGGGCGGCGCCGCTCGCGGTCGCGCTGTTGAGGGTGGAGAAGCAGCCAGTGACGTGAAAGAACGGCACAGAGAGCAGGACGCGACGCTGCGGCGCGTCCAGGTTTGGCGCCGGGATCGTCTCGCCGCGGCGCAGAAAGGCGCGGGCCTGGGCGAGGCCGTTGACGCCGGCGGCCGTGGTCGCCGCGCGATGGCTCGCCAGCGCTCCCTTCGGGCCGCCGGTGGTGCCGGATGTGTAGAAGATCGTCGCGTTGTCCTCGGGCGACACCGCGACCGGCGATGGACCGGCGGCGGGCAGGCTGCCCCAGCTTGCGACCGGGCCGATGATGTCCTCCAGCCGCTCCACGGACGGCGCCGGCATCGTCGGCTCGCCAGTCCAGCGGGTAACCAGGACGTGACGTAGCTCGGGCAGCTCCGCGAGGCGCGGGGCGATCCGCTCGAGGCGCTGGGCGTCGAACAGGGCGAGGGTCGCGCCGCTGTCGCGCAGGCCGTAGTCCAGCTCGGCGGCGGACCACCAGGCGTTGAGCGGTGTGGCGACGGCGCCGCTGATCGCCGCTCCGTAGAACGCGACCGGCCACTCCGGCAGGTTGCGCAGGCAGAGCGCCACCCGATCGCCGCGCCGCACGCCGCGCTCGATGAGGGCCAGGGCGAAGGCGTAGGCGGCGCGGGCGAACGCGTCGTAGCTCGCGCGATCGTCCTCGTAGACGACGTAGAGCCGGTCGCCGGTGATGCGGGCCAGCTCGTAGATGTTGGACAACGACTTGGGGCCGTTCTTCCACGCCTGGACCGCGCCGCCGGCGTGCTCGATCAGCTCCAGCTCGAACGGCGCGCCGGGCGCGGTGAGGAGCGCATGCGCCTCGGCGATGGAGCAGGCGGGCCAGGCGCGCGCCTCGGCGGCGGCGGTAGTCGGGTTGGGCGAAAGCTCGTTCATCTGCGGCTCCGGCTCAGGCGGCGGCGCGTTTGTTGAGGAAGGCGGCGGCGGCCTGGCGGAACTCCGGCGAGGCGAGCTGGCGACTGAACATCTCGCCCTCTGCGGCGATCCGCCGCTCCATCGCCGCTTGGTCACCGCGCAGCAGCCGCTTGGTCATCCGCAGGGCCGCTGCCGGCCGAGCGCCGACCGACTGTGCGAGGGTGAGCGCGCCCTGCAGCAGAGCCTCGTCCTCGACCAGGCGGTTGATGAGGCCCCAGTGCAGCGCCGTCTCGGCATCCACCGGCTCGCCGAGCAGAAGCATCTCGGCGGCGCGACGATGGCCGACGGCGAGCGGCAGCAGCAGCGAGCTCGCCGCCTCCGGCACCAGGCCGAGGTTGATGAACGGCATGGACAGCCTGGCGCTGCGGGCGGCGACCACGAGGTCGCAATGTAACAGCATCGTCGCG
>CAXUCZ010000206.1:3506-4154 GCA_964249675.1 uncultured Acetobacteraceae bacterium
CGCCAATGCCGACCGCCGGGCCCTGCACGGCGGCGACGAGCACCTTGCTCGCCTCGCACAGCGCGCGAATGAAGCGGAAGGCGGGACGGTCCGCCTCGTCGGGGGCATGGGCGACGAAGTCGTTCATGTCGTTGCCGCCGCAGAAGGTGGCGCCGGCGCCGCTGAACAGCACCACCCGGACTGCGTCGTCCCGCTCGGCCTCGGCCAGCGCCTCGGCCATCGTCTTATACATGTCGCGCGTGAGGGCATTGCGCTTGGCCGGGCGATCCATCCGGACGTGCAGTCCGTGCTCGATCCGGCTGACGGTCACCTCAGCGGAGACTTGGGTGTCCGACATCGATGCTTCCCTCCGGCTTTCATGTGAAGCCTCAAGCGATCGTGCGAGCAAAGCCGCCGCGAGGCAACACGCCGCGGTCAGGCGAACGGCCGGCTCAGAAGCGCTGCGACAGGCCCGAGTAGAGCTGCAGGTTCGAGGCGTTGCGGTTCAGCCCGACATTGACGCCGACGTCGAGCTGCAGCGTCTTGGTGAGCGCGTATTCCAGCGCGGCGTCGAAGGTGTAGACCGGCGGCGTGCCGGCGTCCGTGCCGTGCGCCGAGTAGAGCTCGCCGTAAAGGGTGAAGGCGCTGCCGAGCGGGTGGGACAGGTTG
>CAXUCZ010000207.1:0-4058 GCA_964249675.1 uncultured Acetobacteraceae bacterium
GTCTATGGCCGCGGCCTGTCGCCGGCGCCGCGGCCGAACCGGATCTTGCTCGAGGTGTTCAGCGAGCAGGCGCCGAACGCCGACAGCCGGGTCACCCTCGCCCCGGACCTCGACGCCTTCGGCCAGCGCCGGGTCAGCGTGGACTGGCGGCTCGACGCGCTGACCGGGCGGACAATGGCCGCGTTCACGCGGCTGGTCGGGCGCGAGTTCGCCCGTCTCGGTCTGGGCCGGCTGCAGACCGAGACATGGATCGACGCGGCGGAGCTCGACGGCGGGCCGCCGCGGCCCGGCATCGTCGACAGCTTCCATCCGGCCGGCACCACGCGGATGGCGAGCGAGCCGAGCCGGGGCGTGGTCGACGCCGACTGCCAGGTGTTCGGCGTGCACGGGCTCTATGTCGCCGGCTCGGGAGTGTTCCCGACCTCGGGCGCGGCCAACCCGACGCTGACCATCACGGCGATGGCGCTGCGCCTGGCCGAGCGCCTGCGGCGCGCCTTTGCCGACGACGCGTCACGCCTCGCCCGCGGCCCGCCGCCGGCCGTGGTCGTGGCGCCGACCGTGCGGCGGCCCGCGTGAGCACGACGCCGCTGGGCTTGCGGATTTCGGACGTCCGGGCGGCGCCGGCCGCCGCGTGGCCGCGCCTGTCGGCGGTGCTGTCGCGTCCGGCGGTGTTCGGCGGGCTGATGCCGGTGGTGACCATCGGCAACGCGCTGGTGGGCATGGCGCTGCCCAAGCTGATGACGCCGTATGCCTTCGGCACCTACTCGCTGGTGGTGACGCTGTTCCAGTATGGGCTGATCTTCGATGTCGGCGCCTCGCAGCTGATCGACCGGACCATTCCGGCGCATCTCGGCCGCGGCGAGACGGAGACCGCCGAGCGGGTCGGCCAGCAGCTGCTCTGGCTGCGGCTGCTCGTGGCGGTGGCGACGCTGGCGGTGATCGCGCCGACGCTGTTCGGATTGGCGCTGCTCGGCGTGCTGCCGTTTCGCCCCGGCCTCGGCCTGCTCTCGGCGTTCGCCGGCATCGCCTACATGGTCGCCCTGGGTCCGGCCTGTATCTACCGAGCGAACTCGGCGCGGCGCAACTACGCGCTGTCCTGCATCGCCCTGTCGTTCGGCCTGGTGGTGGCGCGGCCGGGCGGGCTGCTCGCCGGCGGCATGGCCGGGTGCTTCGCAGCGCTGGCCGTCTGGTATGTCGGCTTCGCGGTGCTGTTCCACGGCAGGATGCCGCCGCGCGCGGCGCTGCGACCGTCGGCGCGGCAATCCGGCGCCATGCTCGCGCGCGGGCTGCCGTTCTTCGCCACCTCGTTCATCTGGGCGTTCTACGTGACCGGCAATCGCTGGTTCGCGTCCTCGCTGATCCCGCGCGCCTCGTTCGGCGAGTTCGCCTTCGCGGCCAACATCTTCTCGCTGCTGGTCGGCGCGGCCGGCGCGTTCAGCGCGTTCTGGTACCCGCGCCTGTCGGAAAGCATCGCGCGCGGCGGCGCCTATGCGGCGTCCGGCCGGCTGTGGCGCGATTGCGGCCGCCTGGTCATCGCCATGGGGCTGCTGATGGCAGTCGGGATCGGGCTCGCCGGGCTGCTGATCACCCTGATCTACCCGCAATACCGGCTCGGCGTGCCGACTGCGCGGATCATGCTGGTCGGCGTGCCGCCGGTCGTGCTGGCGGCGTGGCTGATGCCGGTGTCGCTGTCGAACGGGCATAGGCCGTGGATTGACGGGCTGGTGGTGTTTCCCGCCGCAACGGCGCTGCTGGGCTTTGCCGAGCACTGGCTGTTCGCGCGCTACGGCAGCGCCGGCGCCGCCGCGGCCTCCACCGTCAGCGCGCTGCCGCTGGTCGCGATGCAACTGGGCGTGCTGGCCCATGCCCGCATCCTGCGGCCCCGCCACGCGGCGGCGCTGCTCGCCCTCACGGTCGCGGCGAGTCTCGGGCTTGGCACCCTCGTGCTGCTGGCGGGCGCGTGATGGACGGCATCACGGTTGCCGTCACCGGCGCGGGCGGCTTCATCGGCAGCCGGCTGGCCCAGATGCTCGAGCAGTCCGGCGCCAGCGTGAGGCGCCTCACCCGCCGCCAGCGGCTCGCGGAGCCCGGCCGCGCGGCCGAGGCGCTGTCCGGCTGCGCGGCGCTCGTGCACTGTGCGTTCGACGCCTATGACGAGGCCGCCAATCTGCGCCTGGCCGAGGCGCTTGGCGCGGCCTGCGCGACGGCCGGCATCCGGCTCGTGCATCTCAGCACCGCGGCGGTCTACGAGCCGCTGCCCGACGGCACGCTCACCGAGGCGGCGCCCACGGACGCGCCGGGCACCGCCTACAAGACCACCAAGCTGGCGGTGGAGACGTGGCTGCTCGGCCTGGTGCCGGCCGGGCTGTCGCTCGTCATCCTGCAGCCCACGATCGTCTACGGTCCGGCCGGCGGCGCCTGGACGGATGGTCCGGTGCGCGAGCTGCTCACCGGCGAGGTGATGCTGCCCGATGCCGGCCAGGGCCTGTGCAATGCGGTGCATGTCGACGATCTCTGCCGCGCCGCCATCGTCGCCTGCACCGCCGTCGTGCCGTCAGGCGAGCGGCTGCTGGTCAGCGGGCCGGCCGCGGTCACCTGGACGCAGTTCCTCGGCGCCTACCAGGCGATGCTCGGCGTCGACGCGCTGCGCCTGGAGCCGCCGGGCCGCACGGCGCCCGTCGCCGTCGCCGCCGCGGCGCCATCCGGGATCAAGCAGGCGCTGCGACGGATGGTGCTGAACCGCCTCGGCGCCGCCGGCCGGACGCGGCTCAACTACGCGGTGCAACGCCTGCGCGGTCATCGGGTCTACCGCGCCGAGGGCGCCAAGCGGGCGCTCTACGAGGCGCGCTGCACGGTCAGCACCGCCAAGGCGACGACCCTGCTCGGCTGGCGGCCGCTGCTGGACGTCGCCGCGGGGATGGCGGCGACGCGCGAGTACGTGCAGGCCACCTACAGGCAAGGCAAGGGCTTTCAGCCCTTGACCCGATCAAAGGCGGAGCCTTTGAAATCCACCTCTTAGCGAACAATCATACGTTGCAAGCTCGGCATGAATAACGGGTAAACGTTTTTTGCTTCTTTTTTTAAAAAGAAGCGCTGCCATCCTACCGTATCAGCCGGTTCACCACCTCCGCCACGTCGCTGGCCACCGTCTGATAGCCGTAATCGGTGAAATGGATGCCGTCCGAGATGTAGACGTGCTCGTTGCCGATCGCATTCGGCGCGCCCAGCACCGGGTCGCCGGCGAGGTCGACCATGCCGTCGGCGAAGTCATGCCAGCCGCCGACGATCATCGCGTTCAGGCTGCGCCGCTCCGCCTCGATCGCCGGCGTGAAGGATCGCCGCGGCGTCACCGTGCAGACCACGACGCGAAAGCCGGTGCGGCGCGCGACCGTCGCGTAGCGGCGCAGCGCCTCGAACACCTGGCGCCCGGAGCGGCCGTTCTGCAAATCGTTGGTGCCGGCCAGCACCGAGAGCACGTTGTTGCGCGCGTAGGGATTGTACAGCTTGGCGGTGAACGGTCCAAAACGATCGACGAGGCCACCCGGCCCGTCCAGCGTCTTGCCGGCCCAGGCGGCGTCGTAGAGCACGAAGCCGGACGGCAGCAGCCGCTCCATGTCGCGGCCGTAGCTCTGCAGATAGAGGCTGGCGATGCCCTGGCTGATCGAGTCGCCGTCGATGACGTAGGTGTCCTGCTGCTGCTGCGGAATGGCGAAGGTCTCGCCCATCGCCTGCAGGCCGAAGAAGCGGTCGCCCGGCGAAAGCGGCCGGTCGTAGAGGATCAGGCTGGACAGCTCCATCATGCCGAACTGGCCGAACGCCGCAGTCTTGCCGATAAAGCCGCCGGCGTGCGTCGCCGAGGCGACCTTGCCGATCTGGCTGAGGCGGTTGCGATAGTTGCTGATCACGCCGTCCGAGGAGGCGGAAACCAGCCCGATCGCCGGCGTCAGCGAGGCGTGGCCGGGCAGCTCGGCGATGTGCTTCGCGTCGCCGACGTAGAAGTCGCCATGCGCATCCCAGAAGCCGAAGCCGAACGGATCGTCGACGGGGCCGAGCTCGAG
>CAXUCZ010000208.1:0-4036 GCA_964249675.1 uncultured Acetobacteraceae bacterium
AGCACTGAATCAGCCTAGACGCGCCACTACAACGGCCTTTTTCAACAGAATCGACCCTAAGCGGACTCTCGCAGCGCCCTCCTGCCCGCGGGGGGGGGGTGTGGCCGGGAGCGGACTGTCCGCTTCGAAGGATACAGCGGTAAAAGCGGACGTCCGCGATCGCTCCTCCGGCTGACGGCTCGTGCAAATTGCGGTAAGAGCGCGATATGACCGACGTGACGACCTCTGCGGTAGAAGCCTCTGACGCTGCTGAGCTCATGGCAGAGAACCTCGCCAGCAGAGGAATGGTATGATTGAGTGTCATGATCGTCTTGCCGCTCGAGCGGCGAAGCCGACCTCTCGTGCCGCACGCAGCGGCAAAGCCTTGACAGCTGCTGCACTGCTGGCTGTCAGCCATCTTGTCACGGCGTCCATCGCTCAGGCCGCACAGGCTGTGACCTGGACGCCATACGACCTTCCCAAGCTGCAGCAGACCACCCTTCGCTCGGCCGCGGGCGCGCCTTATCGGATCATCGTAGCCACTCCCATCGGCAAGGCGCCGGCTGGCGGCTACCCCGTCATCTATGTCGTAGACGGGAACGCCTGGACGGGTCTCGTGTCCGAGATCATCCGGGTCAATGGCGGGCTTGGGATACAGAGCCGGGTAGAGCCCGCAGTCGTCGTCGGCATCGGTTACCCGACGTCTGACGCCTTTGATCTTGTTCGACGCTCGCTCGATTTTACCTCGCCCGCCACCCCCGGCTCGGACCCGGATGTGCATCCCGGCGCTAACGGCGGCGACGTCGCGCTGATGAACTTCATCGACGACGTCGTCAAGCCAGAAATCGAATCGCGCTTTCCAATTGATCGCACCCGCCAAACCCTTCTCGGCCACTCGCTGGGGGGCCTGTTCACGCTTGAAACCCTGTTCGCGCGGCCAGGATCGTTTCAGAGCTACGTCGCACTCAGCCCGTCTATTTGGTGGAACAACCGCACGCCGCTGCGTCAGGCGAAGACCTTCCTGGCGCAGCGGGGGCGGCCCGCCAAGCTGCGAGTTTTCCTGTCCGTGGGTGATCTCGAACAGTTTCGCACTGCCAACTATGTCGCGCATGACCGATACGACGATCGCGAAGCATTCGAGGCTGACGGCATGACCGACACACAAGCCGATGCTGACGTCGCCGCCGATAACGCGTCTATGGATCGCAAGAAGATGGTTACCAACGTGCGGCAGATGGCCGCTCTTATGACCAACGCACGCATTCCCACGACATTTGTAGAATTTCCCGGTGAGGACCATTTCTCCTCCGTCCCTGCCGCGCTCGGCCGTGCGGTGCCGTTCGCCCTGGGCGACCAGCTGCCGCCTTGGTAGGCGCGACCGCCATGGCGATCGACGTGTCCTGGCGGCGGCAATGACGAGGCCGTTAAAGCTGACGCGGCGGAGAACGCCCTGTGCATGTCGAGGTCAGCCAACGTCCGCCCTCAGCGATCAATCTGGCCGCCTCGGTGACCGCTTCGAGCGCAATTCGGCTTTGCCCGGACTTGGCCGCAAGCAGACAGTCTGCTTCCGAGCGGACGGCGCGAGAAGTGGCCATGAGCCAGCCGCCCGCACGCGGCGCCTCTTCGAGCCCAAGCAGCCACTAACCCTCAGCAGGTGGTTGGCTACAACGGCAGCTTGCAAAAGGATGACCTCCGAAATTGCGCAGCGAGCTCTTCCGGATAGACCCTCAGCGTCTGGTCGCTTGCTTGATCAATGCGACATGCTGCTTCTCGGTCTCTTCGTCGACCGGAAACATGCACTCGAGCCGCAGCTCTTCTGCGGCGACCGTCGTGGGTGTGCCGACGGTCGAGACGATCGAGAAGTAGTTGAGGGTGAGACTCTCCTTCTCGAAGCTCAATGGGATCATTGGGAGAAGCTCGTCTGCGCCGGCATTCGCGGCGCCGGCGCCGGCGCCGCGGTAAGACGCAAGAGCATCCAGGAGTTCGCGCGTGCGCTCGTCCACGAAGCGGCCGACCGCCTCTCGATGCACGCGCGCGATGAGAGCGCGTTCGACCCGGTCCCACTCGCGGATGAACGGCCGCAGACCGGCAGGGTCGAACATCAGGTGCAACACGTTGCGGGCCCCTTTTCGCGCCTGCAGGTCGACAAAATGGCCGAAGAGCTTCGGCGCGGCGTCGTTGGTCGCGAGCACGTTCCAGTAGCGATCCATCAGCAGCGCCGGGTACGGCTCCTGTTGGTGGAGCATCCGACGAAGCGCACGCGTGATGCTACGCATGGCCGGTTCGTCCCAGCCACCTTCGGGGTAGATTGGGGCATACCCAGCGGCGAGCAGGAGCGCGTTACGATCCCGCAAGGGCACATCGAGCGCTTCGGCCAGGTCGATGAGCTTCTGTCGGCCAGGCGCACTCCTACCACTCTCGATGAAACTCAGATGGCGCTGGGAGAGACCGGCCTCAAGCGCCAGATCCAGTTGGCTCTTGCCGCGCAGCGCTCGCCAGCGACGAAGCAGCGCGCCCAGTTCCGTCACGGCGTTGCAGCGAGGTCCGATCGACATGACAATGGCATCATCCCGTCGGGCGTATGCCGCAAAGCATCCGCCCGACATCAAGGGTTCAGGCGCTCGGTGCGGTCCAGGCGTGAGGCTGGAACTCCGGCTCGAGCGGAGGTTCCGTGACGCTGGCCGTGTAGTTCGTGATCGTCGAGGCGGCAACGATCGCAATGACCTCGAGGAGGTGATCGCGGCCGAAGCCCTGGGAGAGGAACGCCTCCCCCTCGGCCTCGGTGATCCGGCCACGCTTCTCGATGAGCGTCCTGGCGAGCGTCGACAGGGCGCCGAGCTTCGCCTCTGCGGGCACCCGCCCGTGCCGGATGGCTTCGACATCCTTGCCAGCGAGGCCAGCCTGGAGAGCCAGGAAGGAGTGGAAGGCCACGGCCCAGCTCGCACCATTGGCGACGGCGTCCGTCAGCAGGACGACCTGGATCTGCGGCTCAGAGAAGCTGCCACCATGAACCTTGCCGAAGAGCGCAACCAGGCTATCGATGAGAACGGGCGAGGTCGACATCGCCCGAGCGATATTAGGCAGCGTGCCTCCGAAGGCGGCTTGCAGCTGCTGCAGCGCAGGGCGGGACGCTGCTGGCGCGGTTTCCATGCTGTTGAGGGAGAAGTCCTTCATCACTGTGCCTCTGCATCTTCCCGGTGCCAAAACGGCTCCGGCTGTGTGCAGTGGTCTAGGCAGCCCACGTCATGCTCTCAATTACCTCGGACGTCATCTTGATGACTGGCGATGGATGAGAACGCAACAATCGGGCCTGTCGGCTCTAGTCGACCTTCCAGCTTCCATGCTGCCGTCCCCCGCTAGGGCCGGGGACGCCGCGGTGTGGGCTTGGTTAGAGAGGCATCCCCCTGCTTCCGTTATGGAGGTAGCGTTAGGTCGACTGAGCTAACCGCTCGGAGCACCGGGCTGTCCTCTCCTTCGGTTGCCCGCCTCGGGCGAGCTGATCCTGAGGCGGGTTGCGGCAGGTAAGTGAGACCCCCCGCCGCCTCCGACAGCGCCAAAGCGTCTTCCATCTCGACGCCGAGGTAGCGGACCTTGCTCGACTTGGTGTGCCCGAGGCGGATCTGCACCGCCCGGAGATTTGCCCTGCTCAGATTTGCGCCTGGCCGCCATCGACGAAGAACTCGATGCCGTTGATGAACGTGGCATCCTCGGATGCGAGGAACATCACCGCGCGGGCGACCTCCTCGGGCTGCCCGATCCGGCCGGCCGGGATCTGCCCAGCCAGGTAATCCCTGGTGCCCTTCGCCTGCGCGCCACCGCCGAGAAGCTCGTCGAGGCCGGCGGTGTCGGTCAGGCCCGGGCTCACCGCGTTCACACGGATGCGGCGGTCCTTGAGGTCGAGGATCCAGCTCCGCGCGAAATTGCGCACGGCCGCCTTGGTCGCCGAGTAGACGCTGAACGCTGGCGTGCCGCTGATGCCGGTGGCCGAGGAGGTGAGGATCACCGTATCCGCCCGGCGGAGGCCGTCTACCCGGCTTGATGTCGTTGGCTGATCTTA
>CAXUCZ010000209.1:0-4009 GCA_964249675.1 uncultured Acetobacteraceae bacterium
AGTAGGCGCTGAAGTCGATATAGACCTGGAACGCGAAGCACAGCACGCCGAGCCAGGCGCCGCCGCTGCCGAGCCGGCGCGGATCGGCGGCGAACACCATGTCGGCGCCGCCGCCCAGCGTGTCGGCAAGCACCGTCTTCTTGACCACGCCGAGCATGAAGCGGCCAAAGCCCTGCAGACGGTCGCTCACGCCCGCAACGCTGCCGCCGGCCGACAGCTGAGCCTCGATCTCGTGGTACTGGACGATCGGCCCAGCCAGCAGCTTCGGAAACAGAAAGACGTAGAGCAGGTAGGTCCGAAATCGCGGCGCCGGGCAGCTGCGCCCGCGGGCCACGTCGACCAGGAAGGTGATCTTCTCGAACACGATGAACGAGACGCCCACCGGCAGCGCAATCGCGGCAAGCCGGATGACGGGCAGGCCAAGCCGACCGAGCGCCACGTCGACGTTGGCGACCGCGAAGCCGGCATATTTATACCAAACCAGCAGCGCCAGGTTGATCGCCACCCCGCACCAGAGCGCCGGCCGCGCCAGACGGCCGCCCCGAGCGATCCGACGCGCCAGCAGGACGTCGGTGCCGCAGGTCAGCAGCACCTGCGGCACGAACAGCGGCTGGCTCCACAGGTAGAACAGCACGCTTGCGGCCAGCAGCACGCCGGCGCGCCCGGCGCGGGGCGTCAGCAGAAAGGCAGAGAGCACCACCGGGAGAAACAGGAGGAGAAAAAGCGGCTCGTAGAACAGCACGGCACGCCTCTTAGCAGCGCAGCGGCGCTGCAGGGTCAGAAAGGCCAGGGGCTTTGGCCCTGGACCCCATTAAAGGCAAAGCCTTTAAAATCCGTTCGTCATCCGTGTGAAGGGGTCTGGGCCTCACGGCCCCAGCGGGTCCAGGGCAGCGCCCTGGCCTTCCTAAAACCCAAACATATGATCGAGCGAGAACGCCCCGTCGGCCGTCATCAGGCCGTGATAGCCGAACAGCCGGCAGGTGGTGTCCCGCACGATCACGTAGCCGCCCTCCCCCGCCTGCTCGACCAGCTCCGGACCGAACGCCTCGTGCGGGAACACCAGCGCCGAGCCGGAGCAGGCGAGCGACAGCGGCTGCTCGGCGAGCACCTCCCCGGCGGCGTCGTGCAGGATCAGCACGGTTTGCGAGCGGGCATGCCACGGCGCGGAGGCGGGATAGATCAGGGCGGCGAAGCTGCGCCGGGCCGAGTTGCCGCCGCTCGTCTCGCCGAGCTTGAGGAACAGCCGGGTGGAGAGGCCGGGCGGCGGGCCAGCGTAGCTCTGCGGCTCGTCGCGATAGGTCATTGCGGTGTTGAAGATGTGCGAGCCGAAGCTGCTCTCGGCGGCATGGCCGGTCTGCCGGTCCTCGTAGCGCACCAGCGCGTGCAGCCAGCCATCGGCCTGCCCACCCTCGGCGAAGTCGTAAGCCAGCTCGGCGTGTCCGGCCTCGACGTCAAAGTCTTCGAGGTCGACCGCCAGCGCGTGGCTGCGCGGCAGGTTGCCGAGGAAGCGGCTGGCGACGGCGCCGCCCTCGCGGTCGAACACGTCAAGGCGGAGCGGCAGGCTGGCCTGGCTCTCGGCCATCGGCGTCGGCAGCACGACCGAGCGAAAGCGGCCGCGCGGCATGATCGGGAACGGCAGGATGTAGCCGCGCCCGAGCAGCGGGCTGAGGCAGGTGATGCCGGGGTTGGGCCGCAGGTCGGCCCGCTCGACGTTCATGTGCGCGATCCGCGTCCGTCCGCGTCGCTCCACCTCGTAGCGCGGCCGCACGACGTGGCGGCCGGAGCGCAGCTCGAGCTGGGCGGGCCAGCGCAGCCCGGGCAGCACCGCGGCGACGTCGATGGCGACCGACGCGAACGGCGGCACCGCCTGCTCGAGCGCCACCGGCTGCTCGGCGCCCATGCGGTCGAGGCTGATCGCGCCGGCGGGGATCGGCACCGCGTGGCTGTTCTGCAGCCAAAGCGTCACCCGCTCGTCCACGCGCGGCGCCGGCAGCCCGGCGTAACGATCGGACGGCCAGGCATTGGCGTCGTGGGTGACGGAGAGGCTGGGCTGCCCGTCATGGCCGTAGGTGTCGAGCGCGTATTTGACGACGTCGTGGCCGGCGGCGCCGATCGCGTGGATGAAGAGCTGGCCGGTGAACTCCGGCAAGCCGAAGCGGGCGCGCACGGCGCGGCTGTCGATCACGATGCCGCCTGGCGTCTCGGCCAGCGTCTGCTCCCACTCGGCGAGCACGGCGCCGGCGGCGTCGTAGAGCCGCAGCCAGAGCCGCATGGAACGCCCGCCATGGTTCGCCCAATAGTTCGCCGTCACCAGCCGCGTCGACAGGCCGCCGGCGTCGCGGAAGAAGGCGAAATTGGTGGCGAAGTTCAGCCGGTCCAGGGTGCGGCGCGGGTTGGTGAGCATCGCCTCCGGCAGCCGGGCAGCATCGAGCGACGCCACGGTCAGGCCGGCCGGCAACAGCGGCGCGATCCGGGCCTCGGTCCGCGCCGTGTCGAAGCCCGCGATCAGCAAGGTCGCCGCCTTGGTCTCGGCAATGGCGGTCAGCGGCCGCGTCGCCACGCCGACACGGCGCAGGCCGACCTGCTCGACATCGTGCACATAGCACTCGCTCGGCGCCGGCATCGGCGGGTTGAGCGCCCAGAGCGCGTCGGCGACGCCATCAGGATCGTAGAGCGCGAGCGGCCCTGCGGCGGCCAGCCGTCCGGCCAGGCTCGCCATGCGCTCGGCCACGAGCGGGTGGGCGAATGCCTTGTAGAGCACGTTGCCGCCCAGAGCGGCATCGAAGGTCCTGATGTCGAGCATGGTTGCCTGAGCCTCTAGAGCGATAAAACAAGGCCAGGGCTCTGCCCCGGAGCCGCTGGGACCGCGGCCCCAGACCCCATCATCGGCTAAAACCCAAGTCGACGCCGCATCGCGTCGGCCGCCTCTTGCGTGTCGTCGAGCGGGCGGACGTCCCAGCTCTCCAGCCGACCGTTGAAGTCCCGCGCCCGGCCTTCGTCAACCATCGACTGCATGAAGCCGTCGATGCGCCGGGAGCGTCCCGGCAGGCGGGCGAGCAGCACCGGCGCCGTCGTCGCCACCGCCTCGGAGACCATCGAGACGCTGTCCACCGTCGCCACGATCGCGTCGGCGCAGGCGAGCAGCCCGTAATACGGGTTCTCCCCCGCCATGTCCCAGAGCCAGGCGCCGAGCGGGGCCAGCCGGCGGCCGAGCGCCTCGCGCACGGCCGCCGAGGTGCGCCGCGAGGGAGTGAGCGCGAGGCCGACATCGTCGCGGCGCATCAACAGCTCCAGGCGTTCGGCCAGCGCCTCGCCTTCAGGGCGTTCCAGTCGGTGCCGGCCATTGCTGCCGCCGACCAGGACGGCGACCAGCGGGCGCGGCAGGGCTGCCAGGCGCGGCGCCCAGAGCAGGCGGGCGGCGGCCAGGCGCTCGGGGGTGGCGCGGTGCAGCGCCGTGCGCACGCTGACGACATTGTCGCCGCGCAGCCGGTCGTGGCGGTTGACCACCACAAGATCGAAGCGATCGAGCGCCAGCCGCGGATCCTGCACCTGCACGACGCGCACGCCGCATCGCCGCATCGCCGCGCCGACTGCGCCGCCGGCGCCGCCGGCTGTGATCGCCAGCGTGCCGGCAGGCAGCGTGGCAAGGCCGGCGGCCTGAAGCGGATCGGGCCACAGACGGGGCGGCAACCAGCGCCACGGCGCCCGCGGCTCGATCGACAGCGCGTCCGGGGCGAGCCCTGCACGCTCGCACAGGCCAAGCGCCTGCGCCTGCAGTCCGGCATAGTCGCGACAGATGATATAGCTGTCCGGCAAGGCGCCCATTGCCGGCTTGTCCGTGCGCCGCAAGGTCACGTCAACCTGGCGCCGCCACATGCCGCAATGCAGCAATTGCTTGACTCTCGGGCTCGCCCCCACCATCAAAGCATTGCGCGATCTGATGTCGCTGTTCCTGGTTGCCCTGGCGATCTGCTCAGTTTCTCTCTCAGAGCTAAGCGCCGGTGACCGG
>CAXUCZ010000210.1:0-4008 GCA_964249675.1 uncultured Acetobacteraceae bacterium
ATTCTATCTGTTAACGGACAAAAGCTTTTTGGTTCTTTTTTTTCAAAAAAGCACCGCTTTCTTCTAGTCCAGCCTCACCCGCGGCTTGACGGCCGCATTCACCGAGCCAGCGAACCAGACCAGCAATCCGCGCAACAGGCCATTCAGCATGATCTGGTGCTCCCGATACAGCATCTGATGCCCGGCGCTGGCCAGCCAGCCGCGGAACTCGCGGCCGCTGAAGAACCCGTAGCGGCCGAGCGTGCCCCAGCCGCCGTAGGGGCCGAGTGAGACGATCGAGCCCTTGTCGCTGTAGCGGAACTCCGGCAGCGGCGCGTCCGAGCGCAGCCAGTTGGGCAGAGTTCTGGCGAGGTGCTTGGCCATGGCGTGCGCCACCTGGGCGGTGGCCGGCACGGGCTTTTGCTGGCCGGCGTAGATGAGCGTGGCGCAGTCGCCGATGGCGAATACCCGCGGGTCGCGCGTCGTCTGCAGGGTCGGGCGCACGGCGAGCTGGCCGAACCTGCTGGTCTCGAGGCCGAGCCGCTGCAGGATGTCCGCGCCTTTGATGCCGGCGGCCCAGACCGTCAGCTCGGATCGCAGGCGCTTGCCGTCCTTCAGCGTCAGGCCGTCGGCGTCGACGCTGACCACCTGAGCGTCGGTGAACACGCCGAGACCGAGCCGCTTCAGCTCGGCCGTCGCCTGGTCGGAGACGGTGGAGGGAAAGGCCGACAGGATGCGCGGCCCGGCCTCGATCAGGGCCAGCCGAAGACGGTGGCGGATGGCGCCGTGATCGTAGCTGTCGGCGATCTCCAGCGCCCGGCTGATTTCGGCGGCCAGCTCGGTGCCGGTCGCACCGCCACCGACGATCGCGATGTCGAGCCCGCTCTCGCTGCCCGCCGCCGCCGCCAGCACACGCGCCCGGAAATAATCGTTGAAATGCAGCGCCTGGGTCAGATCATCGACGAACAGGCAATGCTCCAGCACCCCCGGCGTGCCGAAGTCGTTGGCGCGGCTGCCGATCGCCAGGATCAACGCGTCGTAGTCGAGCGTCGCGCCGTCCAGCACCTGGCCATCCTCAAGCCGCAGCGGTTCGAGGGTGACGACGCGGCGCTCGCGGTCGACGGCGGCGATCTCGCCGGGCCAGAAGCGGAAGGCGTTGCGCCGCGCCTGGGCGATGTAGGCGACCTGCTCCTGCGCCGCGCTCGACGTGCCGGCGGCGAAGGTGTGCAGCATCGGCTTCCAGACATGCGCGAGCGCGCGGTCGACCAGGGTGATCTCGGCCTCGCCCCGGCGGCCCATGCCGCGGCCGAGCCGGGTCGCCATTTCGAGGCCGGCGACGCCGCCGCCGACGACGAGGATCTTGAAGCCTGCCATGATGCCTCCGGAATTGCCTGGCTTGAACGCGGCGAAACCGCGTGGCCAGAACGCGGCGAAGCGCCGGGCGGTGCGGAAGCGAAACGGAGCGGATGAAGATGGCGGCGGCCGGCGTCGCCTTGCACCCCGGCGCCGCGATGGGCTAGACCCCGCGAGATCGCCGGCACCCCTGGAGGCCGGCGGTTTGTGATGTACCGGAGCAGTGTCCATGGCCGATTTCGTGACAATCGAAGCCGAGGCGCGCGACCGTGCAGGTAAGGGGGCGGCACGCGCGACTCGAAGGGCTGGCAAGGTGCCGGCGGTGATCTACGGCGCCAAGCAGGAGTCGACGCTGATCGCGCTCGACCCGCGCGTCGTGGTGCGCGAGATCAGCCGTCCAGGCTACCGCTCGCGTCTTTATGAACTCGACGTCGCAGGCGCCAAGTCCCGCGCGCTGATCCGCGAGGTGCAACTGCACCCGGTCAGCGACAAGCCGATCCATGTCGACTTTCAGCGCCTGGCTGCCGGCGAGCAGATCCGCGTCGCGGTGAGCGTGCACTTCGTCAACGAGGCGAGCTCGCCGGGGCTGAAGCGCGGCGGCGTGCTGAACGTCGTTCGCCCCTCCGTCGAGGTGTATGCCGACCCGGACCATGTGCCGGAGTTCTTTGAGGTCGACCTCGGCGCGCTCGACATCAACGACAACGTGCGCTGGCACGACCTGCAGGGCGTGAGCGAAATCCGGCCGACGATCACCGATCGCGACTTCGTCATCGCCACCATCGCCGCACCCTCCAAGCTGCCGGACGCGCCGGCCGAGGCGGGTGCGGCGCCGGTTGCTGCGGCGGCGCCGAAGGGCAAGGCCGCACCGGCGGCGGCCAAGGCGCCAGCGGCCGCCAAGGCGCCGGCCAAGCCCGCCGCGAAGAAGTAGCCGGGCGCGCCCAAGGAGCAGGGCTTGCTGCTCTGGGTCGGGCTCGGCAATCCCGAGCCCGCCATGGCGCGGCAACGGCACAATGTCGGCTTCATGGCGATCGACAGGATCGCCGCGCGGCATGGCTTCTCGCCCTGGCGGCAGCGGTTCAAGGGCCTGGTCGCGGAGGGAAGCGTCGGCGGCGAGCGGGTGCTGGCGCTCAAGCCGATGACCTATATGAATGACAGCGGCGCGTCGGTGCAGCCGGCCGCCGCCTTCTTCAAGCTGCCGCCGGAGGCGATCACCGTCCTGCATGACGAGCTCGACCTCGCCGCCGGTAAGGTGCGGGTGAAGCACGGCGGCGGTGCGGCCGGGCATAACGGGTTGCGCAGCATGGACCGGCTGCTTGGCAGCCAGGACTACTGGCGGGTGCGGCTCGGCATCGGCCATCCCGGCGCCAAGGAGCGGGTGCTGGGGCACGTGCTCGGCGATTTCGCGCGTGTCGACCAGGATTGGCTCGCCGCCATGCTCGACGCGGTGGCGGACGCCGCACCACTGCTCGCCGGCGGCCGGCCGGAGGACTTCATGACGCGGGTCGCGCTCTTGACCCAGGAGACACGATAATGGGCTTTAACTACGGCATCGTCGGGCTGCCGAACGTCGGCAAGTCGACGCTGTTCAACGCGCTGACCGCAACCGCCGCGGCGCAGGCGGCCAACTACCCGTTCTGCACCATCGAGCCCAACGTCGGACGGGTCGCGGTGCCGGACCCGCGGCTCGACGCGCTGTCCAAGATCGGCAAGTCGCTCCGGACGGTGCCAACCAGCCTCGAATTTGTCGACATCGCCGGCCTTGTCCGCGGCGCCTCGAAGGGTGAGGGGCTCGGCAACCAATTTCTGGCCAACATCCGCGAGGTGGACGCGATCATCCACGTGCTGCGCTGCTTCGAGGACGACGACGTGACCCATGTCGAGGGCAGCATCGACCCGCTGCGCGACGCCGAGACGGTCGAGACCGAGCTGATGCTGGCCGACCTCGAGAGCCTAGAAAAGCGCCTGCTTGCGGCGCAGAAGAAGGCGAAGAACGCCGATCGTGAGGCGGTGGCGCAGGTGGCGGTCATGGAGCCGATCGTCGCCGCACTGCAGGCCGGGCGGCCGGCGCGCACCGCGATCGCTCCCGGCGACGAGGCGGCGGTGGCCAGGCTGCAGCTGATGACCAGCAAGCCGGTGCTCTACGTCTGCAACGTCGAGGAGGCGGCCGCGGCCACCGGCAACGCGCAGTCCGAGCGCGTGATTGCCCAGGCGGCGCGCGAGGGCGCCGGCGCGGTGGTCGTCTCGGCGGCGATCGAGGCGGAGGTCAGCCAACTGGCCGAGGCGGACCGGCGCGAGTTCCTGGATGGGCTGGGACTGAACGATAGCGGGCTCGACCGGGTGATCCGCGCCGGCTACGCGCTGCTGGGGCTCGTCACCTACTTCACCTGCGGGCCGAAGGAGAGCCGCGCCTGGACAATCACCCGCGGCACCAAGGCGCCGCAGGCGGCCGCGGTGATCCATAACGACTTCGAGCGCGGCTTCATCGCCTGCGAAACCATCGCCTACGAGGATTACGTAGCGTGCCGCGGCGAGCAGGGAGCGAAGGAGGCCGGCAAGATGCGAGTTGAAGGACGCGATTACGTGGTCAAGGACGGCGACGTTTTGCTGTTCCGGTTCAACGTGTAAGGCAAGGCCAGGGGCGTCGCCCCTGGACCCGATTAAAGGCGGAGCCTTTAA
>CAXUCZ010000211.1:0-3933 GCA_964249675.1 uncultured Acetobacteraceae bacterium
GCGCCGCCCGCCCGGCGACGATGCGCCGGGTCAGCGCGTTCTCCTCGCCGGCCCAGCTCTCGAGAAAATCGTCGCGCTCGGTGTCGAACGCATCGCGCCGACGCAGCACCTCGACGCGCTGGTCGAGCTCGGCCGGCGTGCTCACCTCCACCGCCAGCCCGAACCGGTCGAGCAGCTGCGGCCGGAGGTCGCCCTCCTCGGGGTTGCCGCTGCCGACCAGGACGAAGCGGGCCGGGTGCCGCACGCTCAGCCCTTCCCGCTCGACCACGCTCTCGCCGGAGGCGGCGACGTCGAGCAGCAGGTCGACGAGGTGGTCCTCCAGCAGGTTGATCTCGTCGATGTAGAGGAAGCCGCGATGGGCGCGCGCCAGCAGCCCCGGCTCGAAGCGCTTCTCGCCATGCGACAGCGCCCGCTCCAGGTCCAGCGCGCCGACCACCCGGTCCTCGGTGGCGCCGAGTGGCAGGTCGACCACCGGCACCCCGACATGGCCGACATCGTGGTGGCCGTGCAGCGCGCAGTCCGGGCATTCGGCCGGGTCGCCGCCCGGCTCGCAGTTGAAGCGGCAACCGACCACCACCGCCATCGCCGGCAGCAATCCCGCCAGCGCCCGCACCGCGGTCGACTTGCCGGTGCCGCGGTCGCCCAGCACCAGCACGCCGCCAATGCCGGGATCGACGCAGGCCAGCAGCAGCGCCAGCCGCATCTCGTCCTGGCCGACGATGGCGCTGAACGGGTAGGCGCGGCGTCGTGCAGCGGTTCGGGACTCGCGTCCGGCAACCGCCTCGAGCGCCGTCATCAGGCGGCGCGGCGCAGGCTGAGCTCGGACCACACCTCGCCGAGTGCGCTGGCAAGATGCTCGATGTCGGCATCCGAGTGCAGCGGCGAGGGCGTGATGCGCAGCCGCTCGGTGCCACGCGCCACCGTCGGGTAGTTGATCGGCTGCACGTAGATGCCGCTTTGGCTGAGCAGCCGGTCGCTGATCGCCCGGCAATGCACCGGATCGCCGACGATCACCGGGACGATGTGGCTCGGGTTGCGCAGATGCGGCACGCCATGCGCGTCGAGCCGCGCCCGCACCCGCGCCACCCGCTCGGCATGCCGCGCCCGCAGCGCATCGCCGGTGGCCAGCACCTCCACGGCGGCGAGCGCCCCGGCGGCGATGGCCGGCGGCAGCGCGGTGGTGAAGATGAAGCCCGAGGCGAAGCTGCGGATGAAGTCGCACAGCGCCGCCGAGCCGGCGACGTAGCCGCCGATGACGCCGAAGCCCTTGGCCAGCGTGCCCTCGATCAGGGTGATGCGGTCGGCCAGCCCCTCGCGGGCGGCGATGCCGGCGCCGCGCGGGCCGTACAGCCCGACCGCGTGCACCTCGTCGAGATACGTCATGGCGCCGTAACGGTCGGCGACGTCGCAGATCGCCTCGATGGGCGCGATGTCGCCGTCCATCGAGTAGACGCTCTCGAACGCGATCAGCTTGGCGCAATCGCGCGGCAGCGCCGCCAGCTTCCGCTCGAGGTCGGCGACGTCGTTGTGGCGGAACACCTCGCAGCGGGCGCGGCTATGCCGGATGCCCTCGATCATCGAGGCGTGGTTGCAGGCGTCCGACAGCACCACGCAGTTCGGCAGTCGCGCCGCCAGCGTGCCGAGGCTCGCCCAGTTCGACATGTAGCCGGAGTTGAACAGCAGCGCCGCCTCGCGCCCGTGCAGCGCCGCGAGCGCCTGCTCCAGCGCGATGTGGCAGGTCTGGGTGCCCGAAATGTTGCGCGTGCCGCCGGCGCCCGCACCGTGCCGGTCGATCGCCGCGTGCATCGCTGCGGTGACCGCCGGATGCTGCCCCATGCCCAGATAGTCGTTCGAGCACCACACGGTCACCTGTCGCGGCGCCTCGCCCGCAAGCTTCGCGCTCGGGAACTTGCCAGCCTCGCGCTGCAACTCCGCAAACACGCGGTAATTGCCGCTACGCTGCAGCTTGCCGATCTCGGCCCGAAAGAAGGTCTCGTAGTCCATGGCTGTGCTCCTCGATCAGGCAGCGTTCGGCAAGGCGTAGGCACAGGCATCAAACGCTTGCTGCAGGCGGTGCGTGTCGAGCCCGCGACCGATCGCGACGACCCGCGGCGTCTCGCTCGCGGCCGGAGCGAAGGCGGCCATGCTGGGGCGGCCGCCGGCGAAGTCAAAGCGAATCCAACCATCGCCAACGCGCGCGATCCCCTTCATGCGCTCGACCTTGCCGAAGGCGCCGCCGTGCACCGTGTCGAGCAGCGCCTCGACGCGCGACGGGTCGCAGCTCTGGCCCAGCGTGGCGCTCCACGAGCCGAGGCCAAGCCCGTCCTGATGCGCATGGCCGTCGTCGCCGGCCTGCGCATGCCCATGCTCGTGCGCGTGGTCATGCCCATGCTCGTGCGCGGGACCGTGCTCATGATCGTGATCGTGATCGGGCGCATCATGCCGGTGCTCGTGCGGTGAGGCGACCGCCGGACGACGCGGCGCCGCGGCGGCCAGCGCCGGCTCCGGCATCGCTACGCCGTAGCAGGACGGCACGACGCGCGCCGTCGGGTTCAGCCCGCGCAGCGTCGTCTCGACCAGCCGCCGCTCGGTGTCGCCGACCACGTCGCTCTTGTTGACGACCAGCACCGAGGCGAGGCGGACCTGCGCCTCGAGATGTCCGGAGAGGCGCGCGTAGTCGGCGAGGAACGCGCCGGCGTCGAGCACCGTCGTCACCGCGAGGCTGCGCAGCATCGGCTTCAGCTCCGGCCGCTCCAGCACGCCGAGCAGCGAGGCGAGGTCGGCGACGCCGCTCGGCTCGATCAGCACCCGTTCCGGCGCGAACGAGGCGACGACCGTCTTGAGCTGCTCGGCGAGGTCCTGGCGCAGCGAGCAGCAGATGCAGCCGTTCGGCAGCTCGACCACCTCGGCGCCGCGCTCGGCCAGCAGCGAGCCGTCGACGCTCATGGCGGCGAAGTCGTTGACCAGCACCACGGTCTTCGGGCCGGCATGGGCGAGCATGGCGCGCAGGAAGGTGGTCTTGCCGGCGCCGAGAAAGCCGGACACCACCTCGACGTCGAACGGCCTGATCGCCGCGCGCGACTTCAGGCTCCAGCCCCACAGCGCCGCCGCCGGCAGCGGCAGCATCAGCAGCCAATGCTCCAGGATCGCGAGGCCCATCAGCACCGAGAGGAAGCAGCCGCTCGCCCGGATGAACGCGCTCGCCCCCGGCGCATCGGCGACCTGGATCATCAGCACCAGGATCACCGTCGAGACGGTGATCGAGACCGGAAACAGCAGGTTCATCGACTTCTTGGTCAGGAAGCTGCGCAGGAACTGCAGGTGCTCCGGCAGGAACTCCTCGTTGAGGTTGCGCACTCCGAGAAACACGTTGAGCTTGGCGCTCTGGTGCATCCACCACAGCACCATGAAGGTCCAGAAGCCCACCTTGTTGGGCTGGTGCCAGGTCAACGCGCCGACAACGAGTGCGGCGGCGATGATGGCGAGCTCGTGCCACAGGCTGGTCTGGATCGCGTGCCCGAAATGCCGCCAGCCGCGGCAGCCTTCCGGGCACGACGCCGAGCGCGGCCCGGTGACGACGCCCATGTAGAAGCTGATTTCCTGCCAGCCCCAGGCCGTCAGCCCGCACGCGAAGGCGACGTAGGCGCCGCGCACGCTGGTGTCGCCGGCGCCCGCCCAGATGCCCCATAGCGAGGCGGCGAACAGCACCGTCGCGCCGATCATGCTGTATTTGAAGGTGCGGCGCGGCAGCCCGTCGAGGAACATGATGGCGCCGGTGCTGAACCACCAGACGAAGAGGGCGAACAGGGCGGGAAGCACGTAGAGCGAGGTCATCGGGTCGTTCCTCGGACAAGGAAGGCAAGGCGTCCTTTTTTGAAAAAAAGGACCAAAAAACTTTTTGTCAGTTAGCTCGGCTCTTATCAGGGTGAAGTT
>CAXUCZ010000212.1:0-3931 GCA_964249675.1 uncultured Acetobacteraceae bacterium
GGCCGAGGTGTTCGAGGACCAGCTCGCCAGCGCCGACCTGGTGGTGCTGAACAAGGCGGACGGGCTCGACGCGGCGGCGCTGACCGCGGTCGAGGCGACGATCACGGCGGCGCTGCCGCGGGCGGTCAAGCTGGTGCGGGCGGTGGAGGGGCGGCTGCCGGCGGCGCTGGCGCTCGGCCTCGGCGCGGCGGCGGAGGACGACCTCGCGGCCCGGCCGTCGCACCACGACGCGCTCGACGGCGAGCACGAGCATGACGACTTTGCCAGCTTCGTGGTGCCGGTCGGGCCTGTCGGCGAGGCGGCGCAGGCGACGCGGCTGGTCGATGTCGCGACGCGGTTCGACGTGCTGCGGATGAAGGGGTTTCTCGCCGTGCGGGGCAAGCCGATGCGCCTGGCGGTGCAGGGCGTCGGCGGACGGTTTCGCCACGAGTTCGACCGCGCCTGGCGGGCCGACGAGGCGCGCGATGGGGCGCTGGTGGTGATCGGGCGGGCGGGGCTGGACCAGGCAAAAGTCAGCAAGGCGATCGAAGAGGTTCTTTTTTGAAAGAAAGAACCAAAAAACTTTTGCCCGAAAAGATGGACCGTGCCGATTTGCGCCGCGACAGCGCCGATGAACGTTTTTTGCTTCTTTTTTGCAAAAAAGAAGGCCGTCCTTGCATCTCCTAGTTCGCGAGCGGCGTGGGCTGGACGAGGGTGCGGCCGAGGATCTCGGCCACGCGCCGGCCGACGTGGTGCTGCTGTCGTTCTCGGACAGCGACCTGGCGGCCGCCGCGGCGGCTTGGCGCGCGATGGCGGATCGGCCGAGCTTGCGGCTGGCGAGCCTGGCGCGGCTGCGGCATCCGATGTCGGTCGACCTCTACGCCGAGCAGGTGCTGGCGCGCTCCGGCTGCGTGGTGGTGCGGCTGCTCGGCGGGCTCGACTACATGGCTTACGGGGCGGAGGAGTTCGCCCAGACCTGCCGGCGGCGTGGAGTGCCGATCGCCTTCGTGCCGGGCGACGCGCGGCGGGACGAGCGGCTGGCCGAGCTCTCCAGCGTGGCGCCCGCGGCGTTGCGGCGGCTTGACGAGATGCTGCGCGAGGGTGGGCCGGCGAACCTGGCGGCGGCGGTTCGGCTGGCGGCGCATCTAGCCGGGCGCGGGCCGGATGACGGGGTAAGCGTCGTGCCGGTGCCGGGGTTCGGCGAGCATGTGTTTGCCGGCGACGACGGAATGCCAGATGTGGCGGTGGTGTCTTACCGGTCGCATCGGCAGGCGGGGGACATCGCGCCGCTGGCGGCGTTGGCGGCGGCGCTGCGGCGGCGCGGGCTGCGGGCGCGCGGGCTGTTCGTCGGTAGCCTGAAGGATCCGGCGGCGGCGAGCTTCGTCGCTGGGCGCTTGGCGGCCTGGCGGCCGGCGGTGGTGCTGAACGCCACCGGGTTCTCGGCGCGCGGCGAGGCGGGGTCGCCGTTGGAGGCGGCCGGCGTGCCGGTGCTGCAGCTCGTTCTGGCGGCCAGCGGGCGCGAGGACTGGGCGGCCTCGACGCGCGGGCTCGGCCAGGCGGATCTGGCCATGCAGGTGGTGCTGCCGGAGCTGGATGGGCGGCTGCTCGCCGGCGCCATCGGCTTCAAGACGGAGCTGCCGGCGACCGCAGGCCTGGACTTCGCCGGCCGGGCGTTCGCGCCGGACACCGAGCTTGTGGAGCTGGCGGCGGCGCGGGCGGCGGGCTGGTCGCGGCTGGGCCGGACGCCGGCCGGCGAGCGACGGGTGGCGATCATCCTGTCGGACTATCCGGGCGCGGGCTCGTTGGAGACCCGCCTGTCGGAGACCCGCTTGCTCGAGACTGGGCAGGTCGGCCATGCGGTGGGGCTGGACGGGTTCGCCTCGCTGCGGCGCATCCTGACGCTGCTGGCGGCGGCCGGCTACGCGGTCGGCGACGTGCCCGACGAGGCGGCGCTGATCGAGGCGCTGACGGCGGCCGCCCCGACGACGCTGCTCGACGCGGCGGGCCACGCCCGACTGGCGACGCAGCTGCCGGCGGCGCTGCGCGAGGCGGTCGAGGCCTGCTGGGGAGCGCCGGGTGGCGTGCGGCTGCGCTGTCTGCGGGTGGGCAAACTGGTGGTCGCGGTGCAGCCCGATCGCGGCTCGGTAGGCGACCGGCGCGGTGGCTACCACGACGCGGCAACGCCGCCCTGCCCGGCTTACGTGGGCTTCTATCTGTGGCTGCGCGAGGGGTTCGCGGCCGATGCGGTCGTGCATCTCGGGGCGCATGGCACGCTTGAATGGCTGCCCGGCAAGGCAGTGGCGCTGTCGGCGGCCTGTGCGCCGGCGGCGCTGCTCGGCGGGCTGCCGGTCATCTACCCGTTCATCGTCAACAATCCCGGCGAGGCGGCCGCGGCCAAGCGGCGGCTCGGGGCAGTCACGATCGGCCACCTGACGCCGCCGCTGGTCGAGGCGGGGCTGAGCGGCGAGGCTCGAGCGGTGGAGGCGCTGCTCGACGAGTATGCCGCCGCCGACGGGCTCGACAGCCGGCGCTGCAAGCTGCTCGCACCCGAGATCCTGGCGCGGGCGGAGGCGGCGGGGCTGCTGGCGGAAAGCGGCGCGGGCGAGGACGAGGCGGAGCGGCTGGTGCGGCTCGATGCGCATCTGTGCGACGTCAAGTCGCTGCGCATCCGCGACGGGCTGCACGTGTTCGGGCAGGCGCCGGAGGCTGGTCGGCGGGCGGCGCTGATCGCCTCGATTGGCGATCATGCGGCGGCGATCGACCGGTCGGCGCCGGCGGAGGCGGCGGCGCTGCTGGCGGCGCTGGACGGCCGCTTCGTCGAGCCGGGGCCGGCCGGGGCGCCGAGCGGCGGTCGGACGGACGTGCTGCCAACCGGGCGCAACCTGGCCGCGATCGACCCCCGCGGGGTGCCGACGCGCAGCGCCTGGAAGCTGGCGCAGCGTCTGGCCGAGGCGCTGTTGGCGCGGCATCGCCAGGAGCAGGGCGAGTGGCTGCGCACGCTGGTCGTCGATTGCTGGGGCTCGGCGACGATGCGCACCGGCGGCGAGGCGCTCGCCCTGGCGCTGATCCTGCTCGGCGCGGCGCCGGTTTGGGACCAGGCGAGCGGGCGGGTCTCGGGCGTGGAGGTGGTGCCGCTGGCGCTGCTCGACCGGCCGCGGGTGGACGTGACGCTGCGCGTCTCGGGGCTGTTCCGCGACGCCTTTCCGGCCCAGATGGCGCTGTTCGACGAGGCGGTGCGGGCGGTCGCGGCGCGCGACGAGGCGGCGGAGTGGAACCCGCTCGCGGCCGGCGCCGCCGGATTGGGTGGGGCGGCGCTGCGGCAGGCGACGGCCAGGATTTTCGGCGCCGCGCCCGGCTGCTACGGCGCCGGAACGGAGGCGGCGCTGGCCGCGGAGGCCGGGCCGGCGGCGGTCGGGCGGGCCTGGCTCGATGGCGCGGCGGCGGCTTACGGCCAGGACCTAGACGGGGTGGCCGCACCGGCGGCCTTGGCCGCCCTGGTCGCGGCGGCCGAGGCGCATGTGCAGATCGAGGATCACGCCGAGGCGGACCTGCTCGACGGGCCGGACCTTGCCGCGCATGAGGGCGGCTTTGCCGCCGCCGCGGCGCTGCTCGGCGCGGCGCCGGCGCTCTACCATCCGGATACCTCACGGCCGGAGGCGCCGGTGGTGCGCGACCTGGCGCAGGCGCTGACGAGGGTGGCGCGCGGCAAACTGGCCAACCCGCGCTGGATCGCCGGGCAGCTCCGGCACGGCTACGCCGGCGCAGCGTCGGTGGCGCGCGGAGTGGAGGCGCTGGCGGCCTACGCGGCGGTGGCGCCGTTCCGCCTCGACCGGCTGTTCGATGCGGTGTGGGAGGCGACGCTGGGCGACCCGGCGGTTGGCGCGGCGCTGCGGGCGGCGAACCCGGCGGCGGCGACGGCGATCCGGGCGCGGCTGGCGGCAGCGCTCGAGGC
>CAXUCZ010000213.1:0-3844 GCA_964249675.1 uncultured Acetobacteraceae bacterium
TCGCCGATCCAGCAGGCCTCGATCGCCGCCGCCGCCTCCTCGCTCGGCGACAGCACGAAGGCCAGCCGCCGGCGCTCCGGCGCGCTGCCGTCGGCAAGCCCGGCCAGCAGGCTCGGCTGCTCGGCCGCGCGCAGCTGCGGAAAGCGCTCGAGCGCGGCGAGCAGCGTCGCGGCAATGTGCACGCAGCCGGGATGGTGGCAGCCGCGCCGCGCCCAACGTCTCGGCAACCGACCCGCCCAGCTTGCCAGCACCGGGCTTGCCGGGCAGCAGCTTGACGCCGCGCCGCACCCCGCCCTGATCGACACGCGCCGCCAGAGCGTCGCCCTCCAGCGTCACCGTCACGGACTGCAGCAGCACCAGCGCGCGGGCACGACTCAGAGTGGCAGGGTCGAACAGGCCGCGAAGATCGTCGGCCGAGTAGCGAGGCGGCATGCGCGTGCGTGCTTCCAGACGGGAGGGGACGGGATAGGATACACGGTTCGGCCGCTCAGGGCACGTCATGTCAGGTAAGAAAGGCCAGGAGCTCTGCTCCTGGACCTCGCCGAGGGCGGCGCCCCCGGACCCGCATCCGTCGTGCGTCCACGGCACCGACCTCGCCGTCGGAATCGCGAATACGGATGGATTTTAAAGGCTCGGCCTTTAATGGGGTCCAGGGGCGACGCCCCTGGCCTTCTCTCAACCACAGGACCCGATTATGCCCGAAACGCCGCCGCTGCTGGTCACTCATAGCGGCAAGTTCCACTGCGACGAGGTGTTCGCCTACGTCACGCTGCGCCTCGCCCTCGGCGTCGCCCGTCCCGGCGACGACCACCGGCTGTTGCGCACCCGCGAGCCGGCCGCGATCGCCGAGGGCGACGTGGTGTTCGACGTCGGCCTGATCCACGACCCGTCCGCCGCCCGCTTCGACCACCACCAGCGCGGCGCCCCCACCCGGCTCGACGGCACCCCGTTCAGCGCCGCCGGCCTGGTCTGGCAGGTCCACGGGGCCGCCGCCTGCCGCGCCGCGCTGGCCGATGCGAGCCTCGCCGCCGCCATCGCCGCCGAGCTCGACGAGACGGTGATCCGCCGCATCGACGAGGTCGATAACGGCGTCGCGCCGGGGCGCGACACGCTCGGCCTGCCCGGCCTGGTCGGCGACTGCAATCCCGCCTGGGACGGCCCGGACACCGACGCCAGCGCCGACGCCGCCTTCCTTGCCGCCGCCGCGCTGGTCGAGGGCGTGCTGCGCCGGCGCATCGAGGCGCTGCGCGGCAAGCACGCCGCCGACGCCATCGTGCGCGCCGCCCACGCCGCCTCCACCGACCCGCGCATCCTCGAGCTGCATCACGGCATGCCCTGGAAAGGCGCCGTGTTCGCGCACGCCCTGCCGGTGCTCTACGCGGTCTACCCGGTCAGCAACGGCAACTGGATGGTCGACACTATGCCGCCCGAACCCGGCTCGTTCGCGCAGCGCCTGCCGCTGCCCGCCGCCTGGGCCGGCCTGCAGGACGCGGCCCTGGCGGCCGCCTGCGGCGTGCCAGACGCCGTGTTCGTGCACGTCCGCCGCTTCGTCGGCGCCGCCCGCTCACGGGCAGGCGCTGTCGCAATGGCGGAGAAGGCAATCGAAGCGTAAGGCCAGGGCTCTGCCCTGGACACCGTCACGCGCGAGCGTGCATCCGCACGACGAGGCTCGCGGCCCCACATCCAATGCGGGCCTGGGGGCGCCGCCCCCAACGGAGTCCAGAGGCAGAGCCTTTGGCCTTCCTTCAAGCCTCCACCCCAAACTGCAAAGCCGCCAGCCGCGCATACAGCCCGCCCTGCGTGATCAACGCCGCATGCGTGCCCGTGGCGACCACCTCGCCGGCCTCCACCACCACGATCCGGTCCGCCCGCACGACGGTGGCCAGCCGGTGCGCGACCACCACGGTCGTGCGTCCCCGCGACAACGCCGCCAGCGCCTGCTGCACCGCCTGCTCGCTCTCCGCGTCGAGCGCCGAGGTCGCCTCGTCGAGCAGCAGCACCGCCGGGTCGCGCAGGATCGCCCGCGCTATGGCGACGCGCTGCCGCTGCCCGCCGGACAGCCGCACGCCCTTGGCGCCGAGGAAAGTGTCGTAGCCGGCCGGCAGCGCCTCGAGAAAGTCGGCATGCGCCGCCCGCGCCGCCGCCCTCACCTCGGCGTCGCTCGCCTCCGGCCGGCCGAAGCGGATGTTCTCGGCCGCGCTGGCGCTGAAGATCACCGGGTCCTGCGGCACGATGCCGATGCGCGCCCGCAGCGCCGCCGGATCGAGCCGCGCGACGTCCACCCCGTCGAGCCGCACCACGCCGCGGTCGGGATCGTAGAAGCGCAGCAGCAGCTGCAGCACCGTGGTCTTGCCGGCGCCGGACGGGCCGACCAGCGCCACCGTCTGCCCGGGCGGCACCTCGAGCGAGAAGCCGCGCAGCGCCGGCGCGTCGGGCCGCGCCGGGTAGTGGAACGTCACCGCGTCCAGGCTCACCCGCCCCTCCGGCCGCGCCGGCAGCAGCAACGGCCGCGCCGGTGCGGCGATCGTCGGCCGCTCGTCAAGCAGCTCGCCGAGCCGCTCCGCCGCCCCGCTCGCCCGCTGCAGCTCGCCCCATAGCTCGCTCATCTGCGCCCCGGACGTCGCCAGCACCACCGCGTAGAACACGAAGGCGGACAGCGCCCCGCCGCTCATCCGCCCGGCGATCACGTCGTGCCCGCCGACCCACAGCGCGAACACGATGGCGCCGAAGCCGAGCAGGATCACCCCGAACAGCAGCGCCGCCCGGCTGGCGATCCGCCGCAGCGCCGTCGCCACCGACAGCTCGACGACCTCGCCAAACCGCGCCCGGTCAACCGGCTCGTGGGTGAACGCCTGCACCGTGCGCAAACCCGCGAGCGTCTCCTCGGCGTAGGCGCCGAGGTCGGCGATGCGGTCCTGGGTCTGGCGCGACAGCCGCCGCTCGCGCCGGCCGAACAGCACCAGCGGCAGCACCACCAGCGGGATCACCAGCAGCACGATCGCCGCCAGCTTGGCGCTGGTCACCACCAGCATCACGAGGCCGCCCGCCACCAGGATCGCCGAGCGCAGCCACAGCGACACCGACGAGCCGACCAGCGCCTGCAGCACCGAGATGTCGGCGGTCAGGCGCGCCAGGATGTCGCCGGTGCGCGCGGTCTCGAAGAACGCCGCCGACAGGCAGATCACCCGGTCGAACATGTCCCGCCGCAGGTCCGCCGCCACCCGCTCGCCCAGCCAGGCGATCAAGGTGAACCGCGCCGCGGTGCCGACCGCCAGCGCCGCCACCACGGCAAACATCGCCAGCGACGTGGCATTGAGCTGCGCCGCGCTGCCGCTGGCGAGGCCCCGATCGATCAGCCGCCGCACACCCTGCCCGATGCCGAGCAGCAGCCCCGACGTGATCAGCAACGCCAGCGCGGCGCCGACAACACGCCAGCGATAGGGGCGCATGTAAGGCAGCAACACGGCCAGCGAGCCGATCCGCACGCCGGGCCGTCGCAGGGCAGGCGATGCCATAGAATTTAGGTGACCTCGTCGAGAGGGAAGGCAAGGCCAGAGGCTCTGCCTCTGACTTCCGCTGGGGCCCGCGGCCCCAGACCCCATGGAAACTTAAGGCTCCGCCTTTAATGGGGTCGAGGGGCAAACCCCTCGCCTTAGGCCTTCCTCTTCTTTTTCTTTTCGCGCCCTTGCGAGGGCGCCGCCCCACCCTTCGCCCGCTCCAGCACGAAGCGCGCATAATCGTCCAGGTCGCCCTCGAACGGCACGATCGTCCCGTCCGCCGCCAGCCACAACCGGTCGGCGACCAGCTCCATCAGCGAGCGGTCATGGGTGATCAGGATCACCGC
>CAXUCZ010000214.1:0-2520 GCA_964249675.1 uncultured Acetobacteraceae bacterium
CAGGACCTGCAGCACGACCTCCCAGATCGGCTGCAGGTCGCGCAGCCAGACGAAGCCGTGCGCCTGCGCCCGCTGCGTCGCCGAGGCGCCGGGGTCGCTCCAGCCGCCCGGCTTGAGCGACCGGACCTGGCCGGCCTGGTGGCCGAACCCCTGCAACTCGCCGCGCAGCAGCCGCGCGCCGCGCGATGGATCGCCGGGCCATTGGTCGCGCACCGGCAGCGCCGGCGCGTCCGGCACCCGGCCCATGCGCAGGCTCGGCAGCCGGGCCGCGGTCAGGCGCAGGTCGCGCGCCCAGCGGCTGCCGGCCATCAGGCGCCGCCGCCGCGCAGGTCGGCGATGGCGCGGCCGTAATCCGGCGCGGCGAAGATCGTGGTGCCGGACACAAGGGCATTAGCGCCGGCTTGCAGGCACAGCCGCGCGGTCGCCGCGGTGATCCCGCCATCCACCTCGAGCACGATGTCGCGGCCGGTGCGCACGATCATGGCGCGCAGGGCCGAGATCTTGGCGAGCTGGCTGGCCAGGAAGGCCTGGCCGCCGAAGCCGGGGTTCACGGTCATTACCAGGATCACGTCGAGCAGGTCGAGCACGTATTCGATCACCGCGGGGGGTGTGGCCGGGTTGAGCACCGCGCCGGCCTTGCAGCCGAGGGCGCGGATCGCCTGCAGCGAGCGATGTAGATGCGGGCCGGCCTCGGGATGCACCAGGATGTGGTTCGCGCCCGCCTCGGCGAAGGCCTCAAGGTAGGGGTCTGCCGGGGCGATCATCAGGTGGACGTCGAACGGCAGCCCGGTCAGCGGGCGCAGGGCCTTGAGCACGCCGGGACCGTAGCTGAGGTTGGGGACGAAGTGGCCGTCCATGATGTCGAGGTGCAGCCAGTCCGCGCCGGCCGCCTCGATGGCCGCGAGCTCCTCGCCCAGACGGGTAAAATCGGCCGCGAGCAGGCTGGGCGAGATGATCGTCGGCATGATCGTCGGCATGGGCCCGTTCTACGGTTCGGCTCCGACGGCGCACAAGCGGCAAGGCGCACGAGCGGCAAGGCGGGCAAGCGGCAAGGCGCACAAGCGGCAAGGCGGGCAAGCGCAGGCGGGCGATGGTGCGCCTTGCGGCGATCATTGCTTGACGAGCCTGGCGGCGAAGAAGCCGTCGAGGCCGCCAAGCTCGCGCCACTGCGCCGGGGTTGTCCGCAGGTGACCCTCCGGCGTGCGCGCCTCGGGGATGGCGGCGAGCTCGGCGGGGCGAAAGGGGGCAGCGGCGAGGCCGAGCTCCGAGAGGTGCGCGAGACGGGCCGCGCCCTCCTCGGGCTGCAGCGAGCAGACGGCATAGATCAGCCGGCCGCCCGGCCTGAGCATGCCGGCCGCCGCGGCCAGCAGCCGGTCCTGCTGCGCCGCGAGGGCGGGCAGGTCGGAGCGGCGCTTGAGGTGCGCCACGTCCGGGTGGCGGCGGATGGTGCCGGTGGCGCTGCAGGGCGCATCGAGCAGGACGGCGTCGAACGGCGAGTCCGGCTGCCAGGCTACTGCGTCCGCCTGCACCAGGCGGGCCGGCAGACGCAGCCGGGCGAGGTTTTCGGCCAGGCGCTTGAGCCGCACGGGGTCGCGCTCGACGGCGGTGATTTCGGCGCCGGTGGCGGCGAGCTGGAGCGCCTTGCCGCCGGGGGCGGCGCAGAGGTCGGCGACGCGCTCGCCGGGTCGCGCGTCGAGCAGCCGCGCCGGCAGCGCGGCGGCGGCGTCCTGGACCCAGCACCCGCCCTCGGCGAAGCCGGCGAGCTCGGCGACCCGGGTGCCGGGCGGCAGCCGCCACGAGCCGGTCGGCAGCGGCATCGCGCCCTCCGGCGGGGCGGCGCCGGGCGCCAGCGTCAGGTCGAGCCCGGCCTCGACCAGGTGGCCCTCGGCGATCCTCCGCGCCTGGCTGCCCCAGCTCGCCCAGAGCCAGGCCGGGGTGTTGAGGCGCGGGCCGTCGAGCTCGTCAAGCGCGGCCGGGCCGGCGGCGGCGACGCGGCGCAGCACCGCGTTGACCAGGCCGGCGAACGGCGCCAGGCGCTGGCTGCGCGCCAGTTCGACGGCAGTGGCGACGGCCGCGTGGGCCGGGGTCGCCAGCAGCAGCAGCTGCGCGGCGCCAAGCAGCAGGATCAGTCTGACCGGGTCCGGCGGCGCCTTCTTGAGGAACGGCTCGATTACCGCGCTGAGCGTGCCGGCGTCGGTGTCGATGATGAAGGTGCGGGCGTTCATCACGCCCTTGTCGACCTGGAAGTCGACGACCAGGCAGTTGAGCGGCACCTGGCTGTCGCCGCCGATCAGCGAGCCCACCGCGCGCATGACGTCGAGCCCCAGCCCGTTGGCGATCAGGTCGCTCATCGTCCCCTTGTCGACGATCGCGCTGGCCTGCCCGTCGGCGGTGGCCAGCGACTTGCGCACCGAATCGCCGGTGCCGTGCAGCCGGATCCGCCCGTCGATCGTGCCGGTGCCGCCCTGGGCGATGCCGGCCTTCTTGAAGATCTGCTCGACCTGGAAGCGGCTGAACTTG
>CAXUCZ010000214.1:2530-3831 GCA_964249675.1 uncultured Acetobacteraceae bacterium
GGCGCGGCGCAGCACCGCGGCGGCGAGGCGGTGCGCGGCGGCGCGGTCGCGCGGCGCGATGGCAGCAAGCTGGTCGAGCGCCTCCTCCAGCGGGCGATGGCGCTCGAACACGGCGCGCAGCAGGTGCAGGGCCGCGTCGCGGGTCGGGTCCATGGGAGATCCTCAGGAGGGAAGGCTTCTTTTTTAAAAAAAAGAAGCAAAAAACTTCTGTCAGCGCTGTCGCGGGGCATCACCCCGGCAGTCCTCCTAAACGGATAAAAGTTTTTTGGTTCTTTTTTTCAAAAAAGAACCGCTTGCCGCCTGTGGCCTTGCTGCGGGCTTGAGGCTACGAGGCTCGATGCTCGCCCGACCTCGGCTTAGCCTCGCGCTGTTCTGCCTGATCTGCTGGCTGCCGGGCTTTTTCTCCCTGCCGCCCGGCGACCGCGACGAGAGCCGGTTCGCCCAGGCCACCAAGCAGATGCTCGAGACCGGCGACTACGTGCGCATCAGCAATGGCGGGGAGGCGCGCAACCGCAAGCCGGTCGGCATCCACTGGCTGCAGCTGCCGTTCGCCGCGGCGGCGCGCGCGGCCGGCGTCGGCGCGATCTGGCCGTATCGGGTGCCGTCGCTGCTTGGCGGCCTTGTCGCCGTGCTCGGCACGTTCGAGCTGGGGCTGCTGCTGGCGGGCGAGCGGCGGACGGCGCTGCTGGCCGGGGCGATGCTGGCCGGCAGCCTGCTGCTGTGCACCGAGGTGCACATCGCCAAGACCGACGCGGCGCTGCTCGGCGCCACCGTGGTCGCGATGACGGTGCTGGCGCGCGGCTATCTGGCGCCGGAGCGGGTCGGGCCGGGTGCGGCGGCGGTATTCTGGCTGGCGCTGGCGGCGGGCATCCTGCTCAAGGGGCCGGTGCTGCCGATGATCGTCGTGCTGAGCGTGCTGGCGCTGTGGGCGGCCGACCGGCGCGTCGGTTGGCTCGGCTGCCTGCGCGCGCGTTGGGGCGTGCCGCTGCTGCTGCTGAGCGTGCGGCCGTGGTTCGGCGCCGTCGGCGTCGCGACGCACGGGATGTTCTTCCGGCAATCGGTCGGCGGCGACCTTGCCGGCAAGCTGGCCGGCGGTGACGATGCGCATGGCGCGCCACCCGGGCTGCACCTGCTGCTGCTGCCGCTGCTGGCGCTGCCGGCCGGGGTTGCGATGCTGCGCTCGCTGCCGGATGCCTGGGCGGACCGGCGGGCGCTGCCGACGCGCTTTCTGCTCGCCTGGCTCGTGCCGTCCTGGCTGGTGTTCGAGGCAGTGCCGACGAAGCTGCCGCACTACACGTTGC
>CAXUCZ010000215.1:0-330 GCA_964249675.1 uncultured Acetobacteraceae bacterium
CGCCGCACAGCACCGCCTGCTCGCCGAACAGGTCGGTCTCGCACTCCTCGCGGAACGACGTCTCGATGATCCCCGCCCGCCCGCCGCCGATCGCGCTTGCATACGACAGCGCGATCTCCATCGCGTTGCCCGAGACGTCCTGCGCCACCGCGACCAGGCACGGCACTCCGCCGCCCCGCTCGTACTCGGCGCGCACCGTGTGCCCCGGCCCCTGCCGCGCGATCATGAACACGGCGATATCGGGCCGCGCGGCGATCAGGTTGAAGCCGGACTTTGCGCCGCCTTACGACGCGCTGGATAGGATAGCGCTATCCCGGTGTGAGCCCCGAT
>CAXUCZ010000215.1:340-3763 GCA_964249675.1 uncultured Acetobacteraceae bacterium
GCCCTAGATGCTCGCGATACAGGTCGCCCTGCAGCTCGTCCGGCGTCAGCACCATGATGACGTCCGCCCAGGCCGCCGCCTCCGACGGCCCCATCACCCGCAGCCCCGCCGCCAACGCCTTGGCAATCCCCACCGACCCCGGCCGCAACGCCACCACCAGCTCACCGACGCCGCTGTCCTTGAGGTTCAGCGCATGCGCATGCCCCTGCGACCCGTAGCCGACCACCGCCACCTTGCGCGACTTGATCAGGCTGACGTCGGCATCACGGTCATAGTAAACGCGCATGATTTACAACTCCTTAAAGCAAGGCGAGGGCTCTGCCCTCGACCCGTCACGCGCTAGCGTGCTTTCGCACGACGGGGCCCGCGACCCCAGACCCCATTTCAACTAGAAAAAGTCTTGCTGTCTTGCTTTGCGAAGCATTTCAAAGAGTACCACCCGCACAGACCTCACGCGCCTGACATGAATAACGACTGGATTTCAAAGGCTCCGCCTTTGATGGGGTCAAGGGGCAACGCCCCTTGCCTTGCCTAAATCGTCTTCGGCCCCCGCGCGATCGCCGCGATCCCGGTCCGCGACACTTCGGCAAGCCCGAGCGGCCGCATCAGCTCCACGAAGGCGTCCAGCTTCTCCGTCGCCCCGGTCAGTTCGAAGACGAAGCTCTCCGCCGTGGTGTCGATCACCCGCGCCCGAAACGCCTGCCCAATCTGCAATGCCTCGACGCGGCTGCTGCCGCTGCTCACCACCTTGACCAGCGCCATCTCGCGCGCGACGTGCGGCCCCTGCTGCGTGAGGTCCGACACCCGGTGCACCGGCACCAGCCGGTCGAGCTGCGCCTTGATCTGCGCGATCACCATCGCCGTGCCGGAGGTGACGATGTTGATCCGGCTGCGCCCGCGCTGGTCCTCCACCGGCGCCACCGTCAGGCTGTCGATGTTGTAGCCCCGCCCCGAGAACAGCCCGATCACCCGCGCCAGCACGCCGGCCTCGTTGTCGACCAGCACCGAGATCGTCGCCGTCTGGAACGGCATGTCCTTGCCAGCCGCCCGCTGCGGCCCGCTGCTCGCCGCTGGTGAGTGCTGCGCCGGCGCCGCACGCGTCTCGCGGGCGTCGGGCAGCTGTCCGGCAGCGTCCTGGATGACGCTCATCACACCAACATCATGCCTTCGTCGGTCACCGCCGCCGCCCGGCTCGCCCCCTCCGGCCCGAGCAGCATCTCGTTATGCGCCGCCCCGGACGGGATCATCGGGTAGCAGTTCTCCATCGGGTCCACCGCGATGTCGGCGATCACCGGCCCGGGCGTGTCCAGCATCCGCGCGATCACCGCGTCGAGCTCGTCGACGCTCTGCGCCCGCATCCCGGTGGCGTGGAACGCGTCCGCCAGCTTCTCGAAATCCGGCAGCGCCGCGCTGTAGGACTGCGAGTGCCGCCCGCCATGCAGCAGGTCCTGCCACTGCCGCACCATGCCCATGTGCTGGTTGTTCAGGATGAACACCTTCACCGGCAAGCCATACTGGGCGAGCGTGCCCATCTCCTGGATGTTCATCAGGATCGAGGCCTCGCCGGCGATGTCGATCACCAGCGCGTCCGGATGCGCCACCTGCACGCCCATCGCCGCCGGCAACCCATAGCCCATCGTGCCCAGCCCGCCGCTGGTCATCCAGCGGTTGGGCTGCTCGAAGCGGAAGTGCTGCGCCGCCCACATCTGGTGCTGGCCGACCTCGGTGGTGATGAAGGTGTCCCGCCCGCGCTCGCGCGTCATCTCATACAGCCGCCGCACCGCATGCTGCGGCCGGATCACCGCTCCGGCCTCCTCCGATTGCCGGAAACCCAGGCTGTCGACCGCCCGCCAGGTCTCGACCTGCGCCCACCAGGCATTGACCGCCGCCCGGTCCTGCTGCGTCGGATGGGCGTCCCACGCCTCGACCATCGCCGCCAGCACCTGCCGCGCGTCGCCGATCACCGGAATGTCGACGGCGACGTTCTTGTTGATGCTGGACGGATCGATGTCGACATGGATCTTCACGCTGTCGGGCGAGAACGCGTCGAGCCGGCCGGTCACCCGGTCGTCGAACCGCGCGCCGATGTTGAGCATGACGTCGCAATCATGCATCGCCAGGTTCGCCTCCACCGTGCCGTGCATGCCGAGCATGCCGAGGAACTGCCGGTGCGCGGCCGGGAACGCCCCCAACCCCATCAGCGTGCTGGTCACCGGCGCCCCGCAGCGCTCGGCCAGCGCCATCAGGCTGCGGCTCGCCGCCGGCCCGGCGTTGATCACCCCGCCGCCGGTGTAGAGCACCGGCCGCCGCGCCCCCTTCAGCGCCGCGATGGCGCGCCGCACCTGCGCCGGGTCGGGCTGCGTCGCCGGCCGGTAGCTCAGCCGCGGGATCGCCGCCGGCCGCGCATACGCTCCACGCGCAATCAGGATGTCCTTCGGCAGGTCGATCAGCACCGGGCCCGGCCGGCCGCTGCGCGCCACGTAGAACGCCTCGTGCACCGTGCGCGCGATGTCGGCGGTGCGCCGGACCAGGTAGTTATGCTTGGTCGCCGGCCGGGTGATGCCGGTGGTGTCCGCCTCCTGGAACGCGTCGTTGCCGATCAGATGCGTCGGCACCTGCCCGGTCAGGCACACCAGCGGAATGCTGTCCATCAGCGCGTCGAGCAGCCCGGTCACCGCGTTGGTCGCCCCCGGCCCGCTGGTCACCAGCACGCAGCCCACCCGCCCGGTCGAGCGCGCGTAGCCCTCGGCCGCATGCACCGCCGCCTGCTCGTGGCGCACCAGCACGTGCCGGATCACGTCCTGCTGGAACAGCGCATCGTAAATCGGCAGCACCGCCCCGCCGGGATAGCCGAAAATCACCTGCACGCCTTGCTCGACGAGCGCCCGCAGCAGCAGCTCGCTGCCGGTGCCTTCGAACGGCGTTGCCTCGGCCGGCATCAGGCTGCCCATGGTTTGCGGTTCGGCGTTCATCGCTCAGGCTCCTCGCGAGCGGGCGGTCTAGCCGTCGCTCGCCACAGCGTCAATCGTGCCTCTGAACGAAACTTGCCACAAAACCTGCAAAGAGTTCTATTTCTTTCGTCCAGCCGGTATATCGCGCATCGAATATCTGCGTTGCGTCAGCTGCCGCCAGCTCGTGATGCGCAAACCAGGTGGCCTGCCGCTTGGTGTAGCGCCCGGTCGCCGCCACCGCCCGCGCCGCCGCCTCGGCCAGCGACAGCCGGCCCTCGAGATGCGCGAGCAGCTCCGGCACCCCATGCGCCCGCATCGCCGGCAACGCCGGATCAAGCCCCCGCGCCCGCAGCGCCCGCGCCTCGTCGAGCCCACCCTGCGCCAGCATCGCCTCGAAGCGCCGCCCGGCCGCCTCCCGCAGCACCGCCCGCGGCGGCGCCAGTCGCAACGCCGCCAGCCGCCAGGGCAAAGC
>CAXUCZ010000216.1:0-2821 GCA_964249675.1 uncultured Acetobacteraceae bacterium
CATCTGATCCCCTCCGTAGTGCCTCCGGACCTCTCATATCCGGTGGCCCACTTCTGCGGGGGCAGGTCACCCGCATCCCGGCGACTGCGGGCAATATCGCCCGCCCCCCCCCCGCGGTGACCGAGATCGTGAGCGCCGCCTCACTGCTGCAAGTCCAGAGGCCACAGTGACCGCTCATTTTGCACTGTCAGCTCGAAGTGGAGCTTCGTCTGCCGCGAGCTGGAAGCAAGCGGGCGCTGCTCAGGCCGACCGCGAGTAGATAGAACAGGGCGCTCAACGCGGTGATCCAGAACGAGGCCGGCCAGTCGGTGATCCAGGCGAGAATAATTCCGCCCCAGCTTTCGCTGAGGGCGAGGATCACCGACAGTAGCAGCCCGCGTCCGAGCCGCACGGTCAGACGCTGCGCCGCCGCGGCCGGCCCGACCATCAGCGTGAACACCAGCAGCACGCCGACGATCTGCGCGCAGCCCGCGGTTGTCAGTGCGACGATGCAGAGGAAGAGCACGGACAACAGGCGCAACGGCACGCCGCGAGCTTCGGCGAGCTCCGGCTGCAACGTCGCGAACAGCAGCGGTCGACTGATCAGCGCGAGCCCCGAGAGGCTGACGAGCCCGAGCCCGAGCAGACCGAGAACGGTGGCATGGTCGACGCCGAACACGTTGCCGAACAGCAGGGCAGTCGCTTGGCTGGCGTAGGCCGTGAAGAAATGCAGGAACAGCAGTCCGAGCCCAAGCGCCGCTGACAACACCAGCCCGATCGCGACGTCCCGTCCGGCGAGCCGCTCGCCCAGTGCCCCCATGCCGGCCCCAGCCAGCACGGTGGCACCGACCAGCCCCAACAAGGGCGATACCCCGATCAGCACGGCACCGGTGGCGCCAGTGAAGCCGACATGGGCCAGCGCGTGCCCAGCGAAGGTCTGGCCGCGAAGCACTAGGAAGAAGCCGACGAGCCCGGATACCAAGGCGACGATGCCGCCCGCAGCGAGCGCGTTGCGCATGAAATCGTAGTCGAGCATGCCGCTCATCGCATGGCCGCTCCTGCCACACGCTGCACGAGATGCTCCGGACGCGCATCCGCGTGGTTCGGACGATGAGGGTCGCGCTCAACGTCCTGACGTCCCGCCATCACGAAGATCCGTCCCCCGAGGCGCACGACATCGATCGGCGCGCCGTAGAGCCGTGACAGCACCGGTGAGGTAATGACGTGATCCACTGTGCCCAGGCTGGCCTGGCCGCCGCCAAGATAGAGAACCCGGTCCAGGGCGCCGAGCAACGGGTTCAGTTCGTGCGCGCTGAACAGCACCGTGATCTTGAGCGTCCTCTGCACCTGTCGCACCAGCGCCACCACGTCGGCCTGGCGATGCGGATCGAGCGAGATCAACGGCTCGTCCAGCAGCAAAAGGCGCGGCCGACCGAGCAGGCTCTGCGCGAGCAGCAGGCGCTGCCGCTCACCCCCGGAGAGCTCACCGAGCGGTCGCGAGGCCAACGCCTCGGCGCCGACCAGTGCCAGCGCCTCATCCACGTTACGCCGCATGGCGGCGTCGAGCAGTGGCATGCCCCAACGATGCCCGTTTGCCGCGGCTGAGACGAAGCTGTAGCCGCTCAGCCTTGGCGCGATCGCACCGCGTGACTGGGGCATGTAGCCGACCTGCGGGTTTCCCCGTCGTGCCGGGCTGCCCAGCACGGTGATCTCGCCTCTTGCCGCGGGCACCAGACCTAGAATAGCGCGCATCAGCGTGGTCTTCCCCGCACCATTCGGCCCCAGCACGCCGACGAACTCCTGCTCGGCGATGTCGAGGTCGATCTGCGAGAGGATCGTGCGGCCACCGAGCCGGAAGTCCGCGCCTCGCAGCGTGATCGCGCTCATGCAGGCGGATGCGACAAAGCCCGATCGAGCGCTTCGAGTTGCCCGAGGATCCATGCCTGGAAGTTGACGACGTCTCGCGGTTCAGTTTCGGTCACCCCGAGCATCGGGATCTTCGCTTCATGCGCGATCCCGAGCAAGCGCGTCGCCGCCGTGTCAGTCGCCTGACTGTTGTAGATGAACAGCTTCACCTTGTGGCGACGCAGATCGTCCTCCATGGCGGCGACGTCCGCGGCGGCAGGCTCAGTGTTGTTCATCACGGCCAGCTGGAACCGCTGGTTCCGCATCTCAAGGCCGAGTGCCGCCGCCATGTAGCCGAACACCGGTTCGGTCGCGGTCACGGGCATACCGCTATACCGGGTGCGCAGCTGCGTGATCTCGGTTTGAACTGGCTGCAACGAGGCCAAAAACTGTTTGAGGTTTGCGGCATAGTTCGACGCATGTGCCGGGTCGACCTGTCGCAGATCAGCCGAGATTGCTCGGGCAACCGCTGGCATCGTCGGAGGGTCATACCAAAGATGCGGGTTGTCGCCTGGTTTGCGGCCCACGAGGTCCGCTGCGACGACGACCAGGCGGTGTTCCGATCGTGCGGCCGAGAGCAGCTTGCTCATCCACGGATCGTAATCCGCTCCGTTATAGACAACGACCCGCGCAGTGCTGAGGTCGCGAGCAATGGATGGGCTGGCCTCGAACAGATGCGGATCTTCGTCCGGATTGCTCAGGATACTGGTCACGACCGCGTGCGTGCCCGCAAGCTGCTTCGCCACGTCGCCATAGAAGTTCTCGGCGGCGACGATCCGCGGCGGCGCCACAGAGCCGGCCGCCGCCGCAGCTGGAGCCGCCAGCACGAGGGAGAGCATTGCTACGGCCGCCGGACGAAGCCTTGAGAGGCTGGCAGATTGTCTGAAAGCAGGCATGTCTAAGCTCCGAATGGGCATGGCAACGCGCGGCTACATTA
>CAXUCZ010000216.1:2831-3747 GCA_964249675.1 uncultured Acetobacteraceae bacterium
GATATAACGTAGCTATAAGGGCGCTGACAAGCGTGCGTCATCGGTTGCTGGACAGCCGTCGCCACTAGATTACACGGTTGATCGAGAGGCTTCCTGTGTCGGCTCCCTCCTTCTCCGATGCCACCAAAGCGATGCTGGCCCAGGCTGTCCTGCTCTGCGCGCGACGTGGCACACGGCTGACCGATCTGCGCAGGTTGGTCCTCGGACTGGTCATCGACAACGGCCGACCGATCGGCGCTTATGATCTACTCGAACGTCTGCGCGCCTATCACAAGGGTTCCGCACCGCCGACGATCTACCGCGCGCTCGACTTCCTACGCGAACAAGGCCTGATCCATAAGATCGAGCGGCTTTCCGCCTTCATCGGCTGCGTGCACGCGATGGAGCAGGAAACCCACAATCATGCAGCTGGACTCCTGATCTGTCAGGTGTGCGGTCATGCGACCGAGATCGAGGATACCCGGATCGACGAGGCGCTGACACAAGCGGCTCATGACGTCGGCTTCAGGTCGCACGGCTCGACCGTCGAGATCGAAGGAACATGCGCGATCTGCATTCGGAGAGCGGAACCTGCTGCGCCTTCCAGGATCGGACCGCTACCGCGCGCGTCCTGACACGAGCTTGGTGTCGCGCAGAAGTGCCGGCCCCAAACCGGACGCAGCCATGAATAGGACGAACATCGTGCAGCGCACCTGACTCTTTTCGATGTGCAATATCGCTGGACAGTCTGCTCGAACCACGACTAGAAGTGTTACCGTATATCATAACGGTAAGCGGCTATGTCTATTCGGCTCCACTCCGCTCTCCTTGCTTCAGTCTCCTGTCTCGCACTCGGCGTATCCCGGGCCGATGCCCAGGCGGTGCCGGCACCGGCGGCCGCGGACGCTACCACGCCAGCCGGCCTGTTCTCGGGCTG
>CAXUCZ010000217.1:0-3680 GCA_964249675.1 uncultured Acetobacteraceae bacterium
CTTCGCCCCTGGACCCAATAAAAGGCAAAGCCTTTAAACTCGTTTATCTGACGCACGGCGACGTCAGTGCTGCCAAGCGCTGAACGAAATGGGGCCTGGGGCCTCGGGCTTCAGCGATGTCCAGAGGCAGAGCCTCTGGCCTTCCCAGTCTTAAAGCGGTGAGTCGATCGGCAGGAAGGCGCCGTCCAGGGTGTAGCCGGGCACCAGGGGTGAGGTCTTGTCTTCCCAGCTGCGTTGGGCGAGCCAGGCGGCGGCGGTGAGGTCGGCGCCTGAGGGCAGCCAGGCGTCGGGGGTTTGCAGCCAGGCTAGGATGTCGGCGTCGACGCGGTCTCGGTCGTTATCGCGCAGCAGCAGGTGATAGCCGGCGAGATAGGTGCCGTGGCGGACGGTGGCGGGGAGATCGGCCCAGAGGGCGGCGGCGGCGGCGGGGGGCACGACCTGGTCGCGTTCGCCGTTCAACACCAGCACCGTGCCGTGGACCGAGGAGGCGGCGCGGCTGGCCTGGTCCATCATGCCGACGAGGCCGCTCAGCATGTCGACGCGGGCGCCGCGCAGCGTCAGCGGGTCGTGGGCGAGGCGGAGCAGGGCGGCGCGGTTGTCGCTGGCCTGGATGTGCAGCGGGACCTCGTCGCCGGTGAGCTTCCAGCCGGGCGAGACGGTGGCAGCGACCCATAGCCCGGTGCGGAGCGGGACACCGATCTCGGCGCGGTTCCAGACCGCCGGGGCGAGCAGCACGGTGGTGCTGTTGACGGGCGTGTCGGGCCGGGCGGCGAGCAGCAGCGCGATGGCGCCGCCCATGCTTTCGCCCATGACGATCACCGGCAACCCGGGGTGGCGGGCCTGCAGCTGGGCGCGCAGCGCGGCGGCGTCGTTCACCATCGTCGCGGCGCCGGCCCAGCGGCCGCGGCTTGCGGTGGCGCCGAAGCCGCGCTGGTCTGGCGCGTAGACGGCGTAGCCGGCGGCGGCGAATTGCGGCGCCGGCATCTCCCAGGCGTCACGGCTGTCGCCGAAGCCGTGCAAAGCGAGGATGACGCCGCGCGTCGGCGTGCCCGGCGGCGGCAGCCAGCTGAGGGCCGGCAGCACGGCGCCGTCGGGCAGGGTGAAGCTCAGGTCGGGCGGCACGAGGCGGCTGTCCTCGCGGGATGCCGGCGGGGCAGGCGGGGGAGTGGCGGCGCAGCCGGCGAGGGCGGCGGCCACCACTAGCGACAGGAGGCGCACGGTTGAAAGCATGGCGGTCATCGCTATCATCCCCCGGCGCCGGGAGCCACTCGGCAAGACGGGAAGGCTACCATCATGCCGTTCGGCGCCTCGACCCCGACACCGGCTTTTGGGCTGACGGAGACGTTCCACGTCGACAGCCGGGTGGTGGCCTGCGATGGCGGCGACGGGCCGCTCGGTCATCCGCGGGTGTGGCTGCGCATCGTCGAGACGCAGACCTACTGCCCGTGGTGCTCGCGCATCTTTATCCTCAATGATGGCGCGCGCGAGGACGATGAGCATTAAGCAGCTCTTTTTGAAAAAAGAACCAAAAACTTTTGCCCGTTTAGAGCCTCACGGCCGCGGTGTACGCCTAATCGGATAAAAGTTTTTTGCTTCTTTTTTGCAAAAAAGAAGTTTCTTTCTTCTGGATAGATAAACGATGGCCGCTGCCAAGCCGAGGCCGATGCATCTGGTGCTGGTGGACGGCTCGGGGTTTATTTTCCGGGCGTTTCACGCGTTGCCGCCGATGAACCGAGCCGACGGGACGCCGATCAACGCGGTGTTCGGGTTCACCAACATGCTCGCGAGATTGGTGCGCGACCATGTCGGCACGCATCTGGCGGTGATCTTCGATGCCGGGCGGCATACGTTTCGGGATCGCATCTACGACCAATACAAGGCGCATCGGCCGGAGCCGCCGGAGGAGCTGACGCCGCAGTTTCCGCTGGTGCGCGAGGCGACGGCGGCGTTCGGGGTGGCGGCGGTGGAGCTCGAGGATTGGGAGGCGGACGACCTCACCGCCACCTATGCCCGGATGGCGGTGGAGGCGGGCGGCCGCGTCACCATCGTGTCGTCGGACAAGGATCTGATGCAGCTGGTGCGGCCGGGCGTGGAGATGCTCGACCCGATCAAGCAGAAGCCGATCGGCGCGGCGGAGGTGATGGAGAAGTTCGGCGTGGCGCCCGACCGCGTGGTCGAGGTGCAGGCGCTGATGGGCGACGCGATCGACAACGTGCCGGGGGTGCCGGGCATCGGGCCGAAGACGGCGAGCCAGCTGGTCACGGAGTTCGGCGATTTGGAGGGGGTGCTGGCGGCGGCGCCGGCGATGAAGCCGGGCAAGCGTCGGGAGATGCTCATCACGCATGCCGAGGCGGCGCGGGTGTCACGGCGGTTGGTGCTGCTGTGCGACGAGGTGCCGCTGCCGCAGCCGCTGGAGGCGTTCGAGACGCACGATTTCGATGTTGTGCGGCTGAGCACCTGGCTGCTGGCGCAGGGGTTCCGCAGCACCGCGACGCGGCTCGGCATGGAGCTTGGGCAGCCGCGGCCGGCGCCGGCGGCGGAGCCGGGCGAGGGGGCGGCTCCGGCGGAGCAGGCGCCGTTCGGGCCATATGAGACCGTGCGGGAGCTGGCGGTGCTCGACCGCTGGGTGGCCTTGTCGCGGCTGGCTGGCGCGGTGGCGTTGCACCTGCGCACCGACGATCCGCGGCCGCATCGCGCGCGGGTGCTCGGGTTGGCGCTGGCGGTGACGCCGGGTCGGGGGTGCTACGTGCCGTTCGGGCATGAGCAGGACCTGGTCGAGGCAGCGGGGACGGACGTGGCCGAGGCGGCGCTGCCCGAGCGCGCGGCGGTGCTGGCGCGGCTGTCCGAGTTGCTGGTCGACCCTGGCGTGCTGAAGCTGTTCCACAACGCCAAGTTCGAGACGCAAGTGCTGCTGGCGCTCGGCGCGCCGGCGCCGAGCCCGGTGGACGACGTGGCGCTGATGTCGTTCGCGCAGGCGGCCGGCGCGCATGGGCATGGGCTCGACGAGCTGGCGCCGCTGCATCTCGGCCATACGCCGATGACGCTCGACGAGGCGACCGGGACAGGGCGGGCGCGCCTGGCGTTCGCGCGGGTGCCGCTCGACCGGGCGACGCGCTACGCGGCGGAGTTCGCCGACATCGTGCTGCGGCTCGCCGTGGTGCTGCGGCCAAGGCTGCGCGAGGTGCGGAGCCTGGCGCTCTACGAGCAGATGGAGCGGCGGCTGATCCCCGTGCTGGCGGCGATGGAGCGCGCCGGGGTGAAGGTGGACGCCGACGAGCTGCGCCGGCTGTCGGCGGATTTCGCGACGCGGATGGCGGCGATGGAGATCGAGGCGCATCGGTTGGCCGGGCATCCGTTCAGCCTGGGCAGCCCGAAGCAGCTTGGCGAGGTGCTGTTCGACGAGCTGCGCCTGCCGGGCGGCAAGCGCGGCGCCAGCGGCGCCTGGGGGACGGACGCCAACGTGCTGCAGACGCTGGCCGACAACGGCTACGAGCTGGCGGCGCGGGTGCTCGAGTGGCGGCAGCTCTCCAAACTCAAGACGACCTACGCCGACGCGCTGGTGGAGGAGATCAACCCGACGACGGGGCGGGTGCACACCAGCTTCGCGATGGCGGCGACCAGCACCGGCCGCCTGTCGTCCAACGGGCCGAGCCTGCAGAATATTACGATCCGCGCCGAGG
>CAXUCZ010000218.1:0-3646 GCA_964249675.1 uncultured Acetobacteraceae bacterium
GTCCGGGATTTTGGCGGCATGGCGCTCGGAGAAGAAGGCGTAGCGCTGGGCGGCCGACTGCTCGCCCGAGAGCAGCTGGACGAACAGCGCCCGCTCCTGCGCCACGCCGTCGTTGAACGGCAGCTCCACGGCGCCCTGCACCGCCTTCAGGCAGGCGGCCGGCGCCTCGAAGCCGCGGAAGCGGCGGGCGTTGGCCGAGCGGTAGCGGTCGAACAGGCCGGCGTCGGCGCGTGCGGCCGCGAGCTTGTCGTCGCGGTCGCGGGTGCGGCGGACGGGCGCGCCGGCGACACGGTTGGCAAACGCGATGGCGCCGGCCTTGAGGTCGCCGGGCACCAGCTCGTCGACCAAGCCGATCGCCTGCGCCTTGCTGGCGGCGACAGGGTCGCCGGAGACGATCATGTCGAGCGCCGCCTCAACGCCGACGACCCGCGGCAGGCGCTGGGTGCCGCCGGCGCCGGGTAGCAGGCCGAGCTTGACCTCCGGCAGGCCGAGCTTGGCGCCAGCTGCTGCGACCCGGTAGGGGCAGGTCAGCGCGAGCTCCAGCCCGCCGCCCAGCGCCACGCCGTGCAGCGCCGCGACCACCGGCTTGCTCGACGCGTCGATGACGTCGAGCACGTCGTGCAGGGTGGGCGCGGCGGGAGGCGCGTTGAACTCGGTGATGTCGGCGCCGCCGCTGAAGCCGCGGCCGGCGCCGATGAGCACGATGGCGCGCACGGCGGGGTCGGCATCGGCGGCGCGCAAGGCGGTGGCGAGATGGGTGCGCAGCGCCTTGGACAGCGCGTTCACCGGCGGCGAATTCAGGGTGACGACAGCCACTCCGTCGGTTGTCGTGAAACCGGAGGTTTCCTCTTCTGACTGCATGCGCTGTTTCCTAAATTCGGCAGAAGATGTGCGGCGGATCGACATTGCATCATACGAGCAATTCCAATCAACCCTGGCCGCAGAGCTGTTCCTGGCGCTGCCGCTGCGGTGCAGATGGGGTGCTCGGGCGCCGCCAATGATCGCTGCTGTGATGACTGCGCTTGGTGCCGGCGCGCGTCGGGTGACGGCGTCCGGGCTCCGGGGTGATGACGCCGCTGCGTCCGGTGCGTCGCATTGCGGCGATGCGCGCCGGGCCTTGCCTTGCTCCGGCTCGTAGAACTAATGGTATGGCATAAAAGCCCGGGAGCCATCGTCTTGGATTTCTCACCCTCGCCGAGTCAGCAGCACTGGCTGGAGCGCGTGCAAGGCTTCATCACCAGCGAGATCGTGCCGGAGGTCGGCCCGATGGCGGCCGACATCGCGGCGTCGTCGGATCGCTGGCGGCCCTTGCCGCGGGTCGAGGCGCTGAAGGCGCGGGCGCGGGCAGCCGGGCTATGGAACCTGTTCCTGCCGCCCAACGCCACGCATGACGAGGACGGGTATGCCGGGGCGGGGCTCACCAATCTCGATTACGCGCCCTGCGCCGAGGCGATGGGCCGGATCAACTTCGCCTCCGAGGTGTTCAACTGCTCGGCGCCGGACACCGGCAACATGGAGGTGCTGCATCGCTACGGCAGCGCGGCGCAGAAGCGGCGATGGCTGGCGCCGCTGATGGCCGGCGAGATCCGCTCCGCCTTCCTGATGACCGAGCCCGACGTCGCCTCCTCGGACGCGACCAACATCGAGACGCGGATCCGGCGCGACGGCGACAGCTACGTGATCAACGGCCGCAAGTGGTGGTCGTCCGGCGTCGGCGATCCGCGCTGCGCGGTGGCGATCGTCATGGGCAAGACCGACCCGGAGGCGGCGACGCACAGCCAGCAATCGCAGGTGCTGGTGCCGCTCGACACGCCCGGCGTCGAGGTGGTGCGGATGCTGCCGGTGTTCGGCTATGACGACGCGCCGCACGGGCACGCCGAGGTGATCCTGCGCGACGTGCGGGTGCCGGCCGAGAACCTGCTGCTCGGCGAGGGGCGCGGCTTCGAGATCGCGCAGGGGCGGCTTGGGCCGGGGCGCATCCACCATTGCATGCGCACGATCGGCGTCGCCGAGGCGGCGCTGGAGAAGATGACTCGCCGGCTGATGTCGCGCACCGCGTTCGGCAAGCGGATTTCCGAACAGTCGGTGTGGGAGCAGCGGGTGGCCGAGGCGCGCATCGACATTGAAATGACGCGGCTGCTCTGCCTCAAGGCGGCCGACATGATGGACCGCGTCGGCGCCAAGGGCGCCAAGCTGGAGATCGCGATGATCAAGGTCGCGGCCCCCCGGGTCGCGCTCAAGGTGATCGACGACGCGATCCAGGCGCATGGCGGCGGCGGCGTGTCGGATGATTTCGGCCTGGCGAAGGCATATGCCGGCGTGCGCACGCTGCGGCTGGCGGACGGCCCCGACGAGGTGCACAACCGCAGCATCGCGCGGCTGGAATTCGGCCGCTACGGCAATTGGCGGCCGGCGGCGTGACCGGGGCGGCTGCGCCGAGCGTGGCCAGCCTTACCGCCAGGGCGATGCCGACCAGCGTCTACGAGGGCGTCAAGCCGGTCGACGAGCGTCACCGGATCGACGAGGCGGCACTGGCGCGCTGGCTCGCCGCCAACGTCGCCGGCTATGCGGGCCCGCTGCAGGTGATGCAGTTCAAGGGCGGGCAGTCGAACCCGACCTACCGGCTGCAGACGCCGCAGCGCGCCTACGTGCTGCGGCGCAAGCCGTCCGGCGTGTTGCTGCCCTCCGCGCATGCGGTGGATCGCGAGTATCGCCTGATTTCGGCGCTGCACAGCACCGGTTTTCCGGTCCCGCAGGCGTATGCGCTGTGCACGGACGAGACGGTCATCGGCGCGATGTTCTACGTCATGCAGGCGGTCGACGGCACGGTGCACTGGGACAGCACGCTGCCCGGCTTCGAGCCGGCCGAGCGGCGCGATGCCTACGTCGCGATGGTCACCACGCTGGCGCGGCTGCACACCGTCGACCACGTCGCGATCGGGCTTGCCGATTACGGCCGGCCCGGCAACTACTTCGCCCGCCAGGTGGAGCGCTGGACGCGGCAGTATCGCGCCTCGGAGACCGGAACGATCGAGGCGGCGGACCGGCTGATGGCGTGGCTGCCGCGCACCGTGCCGGAGCAATCGCGGGTTGCGATCGTGCATGGCGACTATCGGATCGACAACCTGATCTTCGCCGCGGGGGCGCCGCGGGTGGCGGCGGTGCTTGACTGGGAGTTGTCGACGCTTGGCGATCCGCTGGCGGATTTCAGCTACCTGCTGATGAACTGGGCGCTGCCAGCCGACGGGCGCAGCGGGCTGGGCGGTCTTGATCTTGCGAGCCTCGGCATTCCCACGCTCGACGAGATGGTGGCGCTCTATTGCCGGCTCACCGGCCGTGACGGCGTGCCGGCGCTCGACTGGTATTTCGCCTACAACCTGTTCCGCCTCGTCGGCATCCTGCAGGGCATTGCCGGGCGGGTGCGCGACGGCACGGCCTCGAACGCGCTGGCGGCGCAGAACGCGGTGCGGACGCCGCGGCTGGCCGAGGCCGCCTGGCAGTTCGCCATCAAGGCAGGGGCATAGGATGCAGGTTCGCGACGGCGTCGTTTTGGTCACCGGCGGTGGCGGCGGCATCGGCCGGGGTTTGTGCGAGCGGTTCGCCGCCGAGGGCGCGCGGCACGTGATCGTTGTCGACCGCGATGCCG
>CAXUCZ010000219.1:0-3611 GCA_964249675.1 uncultured Acetobacteraceae bacterium
GCGCGCGGGTGGCGGCGACGTCGACCGGCCAGCCGCGCGCCGCCAACAATCGCGAGGCGACGTAGCCGTCGCCGCCATTGCTGCCAGGCCCGCACAGCACCAGCGTCCGGCATGGCCGGAAGCGAGCGGCCACGGCGCGGGCGACGGCGCGGCCGGCGTTCTGCATCAGCGACTCGATGGTGAGGCCGGCTTCGACAGCCAGGCGGTCCGCCTCGGCGGCCTCGTCGGGGGTCAGCAAGGCGGCGTCGTGCATCAGCAAGAAAAGGCTTCTTTTTTGAAAAAAAGAACCAAAAAACTTTTGCCCGTTAGACTCGGGACGGGTGCGATAGACACTCGAACGAATGAAAGATTTTACTTCTTTTTTCAAAAAGAAGGCCTTGCTGACTTTCTAGGAGACCATCGCCTTGAATCCCCTGGCCGGAACGCCGCTCGGCGTGAGCATCGCTGTCCTTACGCTGCACACCATCGGCGCCGTGGTCTGGATCGGCGGCATGGCCTATGCGCTCATCGTGCTGCGCCCGGCGATTGCGGTGCTGGAGCCGGCGCCGCGGATGCAGATGCACATGCAAAGCCTGCGGCGCTTCCTGCGCCTGACGTGGCACGTCATGCCGCTGGTGCTGGTCAGCGGCTGGATCATGGTCTTCACGCTGTATGGCGGCTTTCAAAACTTGCCCTGGGCGGTCAACGCGATGCAGCTGACCGGTCTCGTGATGGCCGGCATCTTCGCCTATCTCGCCCTTGGCCCGTTCAAGCGCTTCCGGCGCGCGATCCGGCCCGGACCCGAGCTGCTCATCAGGATGCGCGGGCTGATGCTGGTCAACCTCGTGCTCGGCGCCCTGGTGCTGGTGTTCGCCTCCATCGGCCATTTCCAGTAACCGATGCACCAGCCGGGACGCGCGAGCCTGCTCGGTGCGGGCCTGCTTGGGGCGGGCCTACTCGGGGCGGGCCTGCTCGCCGGCTGTGCGACGCCGACGCCGAGCCAGCCCCTGGAGGGTAAGACGCCGCTCACCCAAGGCGCGCAGGCGGCCGGCCCGCTGGTCGTCGACAGCCACGTGCCGCCCTTCGCCTCGCGGCCGTTCGAGCCGTTCGCCCGGCGCGACGCCGTCGCGATCGCGCTGCGCGAGTGGCGCCTGTTCGGCCAGCCGGTCGATGACGACCCCCCCGACACCCGCCCGCCGCCGCTGCCCGAGGACAAGCCGGAGCGGCAGGCCGGGCTGTGGCAGCGTGTCGGGGAGTACTGGTGGACCGGTCAGGACCCGGGCGAGCGCGAGGCCGCCTGGACCGGCATCCACGACGCCGAAGGCAACCTCTTTACGGCCGAAGGCGACGGGCAGTACGCCTGGTCGGCCGCATTCATCAGCTACATCATGCGCGTGGACGGCGCCGGACCACGCTTCGCCTACGCGCCCAGCCACTCGACCTACATCAATCTCGCCGTGGAGGGGCGCGAGCCGGCCGTGCAGGCGTATGCACCGAACCGCTACGCGCCGCTGGCCGGCGACGTGATCTGCACCGGGCGCGACAGTGCCGCCCATATTCGCTTCCGCGACCTGCCGGCGGCGCCCTTTCCAAGCCACTGCGACATCGTCGTCGGCGTCGCGCCCGGTCAGCTGACGGTCATCGGCGGCAACGTTGACGACGCGGTCACCGAAAAGCACGTGCCGGTTTCTGCGAGCGGGCTGCTGGTCGGCGACGATGGGCGGCTGCTCGACGGACGCTACGACTGGTTCGTCGTGCTGAAGGTCCTCTACGATTTAGGCTGACGCGTCAGCGGCGGTCGAGAATGCGCTCGACCTCGGTGCGGACGATACGCTCGACGATGCCCGGCAGGTTCTGCTCCAACCAGCCGGAGAGCAGAGGCGCCAGCGACTGGCGGACCAGCGCCTCAACGGTGAGACCGTCGCCGCTCGTGGCCGCACTGGCGCCGGCCATTTGTCTCAGCTCGTTCATGGCGGCGGCGGCGGCGCGTGCGGCGGCGTCGCTGATCAGGCCCGCCTGCGGCGTCGGCGCGAGCGCCGGCTGCGGCCGCGCGGCGGGTTCGGTCGCTGTCGACGCCGCGCCGGTATTCTGAGCGGGCGCCGTGGAGCTCGGCTCCAGCACCAGCATCGACGGGTCGAGACGCAACACGCCGTCGCCGCCGCGGGCGGTCGCCGGCTCGGCGTTGCCGGTGGCGAGCGGCTCGCCGTCGCGCATCGCCTGGCGGATCGAGGCGATCACGCCGTCCATGGCGCCGACGCTGCTGTCGCCGATGTTTGCTGGCGGACTGGCCGGCGGGCTGCGACCGGCCGCCTTGTCCGGGCGGTCGCTCATCGCCCCGGCACCCGGATCGCGTAGTCGCCGGTGCCCCAGAGTCGGTCACGCACGGCGTTGTAGTATGCCGTCTCGTCATAGGTCGCGACGTGCAGGCCAAGGTCACGCGCGGTCAGCCGGCCGACCGCGTCGGCAACGCCATACGAGGCGTTGATGTAGGAGGCGAGGTTCTGAATTAGCGTGACCCGGCTCTGCAGCAGCGCCTGCTGGGCGTTCAGCACGTCGAGCGTGGTGCGGCTGCCGACGATCGCCTCACGCGACACGCCTTCGAGGGCGATCGAGTTGGACCGTATGGCGGCGCGGGTGCTGTCGATCGCCGCCTGGGCGGCGATCAGCGTCTCCCAAGCGGTCACCGTCTGCTGAGTGGCGGCGCGGCGCGCATCCTCGACGGCGCGCTCGCTCTCCTCGGCGGTCTGACGCGCCTGGCGCACCGCGGCGTATTCGGCGCCGCCCTGGTAGATCGGGATCGAGAAGTTGAGCAGCGCGCTGGCATTCTCGCCGTGATCGCGCTCGTAGGTGCTGTTCTGGATCTTGCTGCCCTGCCCCTGCAGGGAAAGCTGCGGCATCAGAGCCGAAAAGGCGACGTCGATCGCGTCCTTGGCGGCGGAGTAGGCGAACAGCGCCGAGATGACGTTCGGGTTGTTGGCGACGGCGAGCTGGACCGCCTCGGTCTCGGAACGCAGCTGCAGGTGGAGCGGCTGCGGCTCGATCAGGTCGTCGGCCGGGTTGGTGCCGACCTCGCGGGCGAACGTCGCGCGCGCCGTCTGCAGGTTGCCGGCGGCGATCTCGCGGTTGGCCTGGGCGCCGGCCAGCGCCGCCTCGGCCTGGGCGACGTCGGTGCGGGTGATCTCGCCGACCCGGAAGCGGTCGTTGGTGGCCTGCAGCTGGCGCGTCAGCACCTGCTCGTTGCTGATGTTGAGTTCGAGCAGGTTCTGGTTCTCGATCACGCCGACATAGGCGTTGACGGTGTCGGAGAACACCTGCTCCTCGGTCGCGATCAGCCGGCCGCGCTCGGCGAGCACCGTGTTCACCGCCTGGTGGGTCTGGGCGGTGGTGCGGCCGCCGCGATAGAGCGGCTGGGTCACCGTCGCCGAGGCGGTGTAGGTCTGGCGCTCGACGGTGGTGATCCGAAAGGACTGCTGGTTCTGTGTCTGTTGGCCGGCGGCGTTCTGGCTGACGGCGGCAAGCTCGGGATCGGCGCCGCCGCCGACGACGCTGTTGCTGGAGGCGTAGCCGGCGGTGCCGGACACCACGACCGTCGGCCGCCAACCGGCCAGCGCGGTCGGCACGCCCTCGTCGGT
>CAXUCZ010000220.1:0-3586 GCA_964249675.1 uncultured Acetobacteraceae bacterium
GCCGCTCACCGTGCAGCAGCGCGCCGAGCTGCTGGCGCAGACCGCCCAGCTCGCGGCGAACGGGCAGACCGAGCGATACAAGATCTCCAACCATTTCGACGGCACCGTGCATAATCCGCAGTGGCTCGGATAAAGCCCATGGCTCTGCCCTGGACGGGCCCCATCGCATCTGTGCGATGGGAACCCGCCGCTGGGGCCGTGAGGTCCCAGACCCCATCGGCTAGAAATGAATGATAGATGGATTTCAAAGGCCCCGCCTTTGATGGGGTCAAGGGGCAAAGCCCCTTGCCTTTCTGACAGTCGTTCCGGAGGCGATTGACATGGACTGGAAGCACAACGGCGTCCGGGTCATTCCTGGTGATCAGCTCGACCCGAACACGGCGCAGACGCCCGGCATGGCGCGCGCCGTGGCGATCGATTTCGCCCGCGCGGGCGCGCAGAAGCTGTGGGCCGGCACGGTGACGATCCAGGCCGACGCCAAGACCGGGGCGCACCACCACGGCGCGTTGGAGAGCGTGATCTACGTGTTGCGCGGCCGGGCGCGGATGCGCTGGGGCGAGCGGCTGGAGTATGTCGCCGAGGCCGGACCGGGCGACTTCATCTTCGTGCCGCCCTACGTGCCGCATCAGGAGATCAACGCGCTGAGCGATGAGCCGCTGGACTGCGTCCTGGTCCGCAGCGACAACCAGGCGGTCGTCGTCAACCTGGACATCCCCGGGGTCGAAGCCCCCGAGACCGTCCCCTGGGTCGATCCGATCCACCGCGTATGAACAGGGCTCCGGGGCCGCACGGCCCCAGCGGTTCAGGGCAGAGCCCGGACCGTCTTCACTTGACCTTGCTCACCGACCTGCGTGCGAGATGTTCGCCATGACCAGCATCGGAATATGCTCCCCGAGCCAGTCGCCCATCTCCATCTCTTCCTTTTGCGACTGTTGCAGCAACAGAACGTCATTCTCGGCGCCGGACTCGTTGGCGAGCGCGATCAGCACCTTGTAGGAGGCGATCTCGTACGCCTTGAAGCCGATGGCGGCGAGAACGTTCTTGATCACGTCGTCGTCCGAGCCGGCATGCAGCACGCCTGACACCTTGCCCACGAGCGTGGTGACGGCCTCCTTGGCGGCCGATGCGCCGGTGTCGTGGCGGGTCAGCAACTGCTCGAGCCGCTCGGCCTGCTGCTCGGACTGGGCCATGTCCCGCTGCATCCGGCTGTGCAGCTCCGGGTAGGCTTCCATCCGCCCGAGCTGACCCTTGATCGTCGCCACCGCCTGGCCTTCCACCGCGTGCTGATTGCGCAGCCCGGTGATGTAGTAGCCAGTCGCGCTCTTGTTCGGCATGTTCATATCTTCTTGATTGGTTCGCAGGACGAACGCTCGTGCCGGCAAAGGTTGGCCCCCATTTGCTTCACTTTGAATTGCGCTTGCGTAAACCAGGGGAACTTCCAGATGGCCGCCGAAATCTCCGACCGTCCGACGCTGGCTGCGCCGGACGACGATCCTCATCTCTGGCTCGAATCGATCGACGGCCCGGACGCCGCGGCCTGGTCCGACACGCGATCCGCCGCGACGATGGCGCGCTTCGCCGACGCCGCCTTCGCCGCCGAGCGGGACCGCCTGCACGCCTCGCTCGATCGCGCCGACCGGATCGCCTACGTCACGCGGCGCGGTGGCCGGCTCTACAATGTCTGGAAGGACGCCGCGAACCCGCGCGGCCTGTGGCGCCGCACCACGCTTGACGCCTACCGCGCCGGCGAGCCCGCGTGGGAGCTGCTGCTCGACCTGGACGCGCTCGCCATCGCCGAGGGTGAGGATTGGGTGTGGCACGGCGCCACGACCCTGCCGCCGGCGCATGAGCGGGCGCTGCTGGCGCTCTCGCGCGGCGGCGGCGACGCCGCGGTGCTGCGCGAGTTCGACCTCGTCCGCCGTGCCTTTGTTCCGTCCGACCCGGCGCAGGGCGGCTTCGCGCTCGCCGAGTGCAAGGGCGGCGCCGACTGGCTCGACCATGACACGCTGCTGCTCTCCGCAGCCCTCGGCGAGGGCATGACGACGCGGGCGGGCTACGCGCGCACGGTGCGGCTGTGGCGGCGCGGCGAGCCGGTCGAGGCCGCCAAAATCTTGTTCGAGACCGGCTTCGACACCATGAGCGCCGCGGGCGAGGTCGACCGCACCGCCGGCGCCGAGCGCCTGTTCTTCGTCGAGCGGACCGGCTTCTTCGACGCCGTCATCCATCTCGGCGACCGCTCGGGACCCACGATCAGGCTTGACCTGCCGAGCGACGCGCGCGTCGACATCCAGGCCGGCTGGCTGGCGGTAAGCCCGCGCACCGAGTGGCGCATGTCGGAGACGACCTACCCGTCCGACGCCGTGCTCGGCATCGCGCTCGACGCGTTCCTCGCCGGCGACCGGCGCTTCGCCATGCTCTGGCGCCCGGGCGAGCGGCAGGCGCTGCAACACCTGTTCTGGGTCGCCGGGCGCCTCGTGCTCTCCGTGCTCGACGCGCTGAGCCCGACATTCCCGGTCTTCACGCCGGGTTCCGTCGGCTGGACGGCGAGCGCGCTCGGCGGCCTGCCGGCGCTCGGCGTCGTCTCCGCCTGGCCGTTCGACACGCTGGCCGAGGAGAGCGCCGGCCCGCTGCTGGTCAGCGCCGAGGACCCGATCACCCCCTCCACCCTGATGCTGCTCGAGCTCGACGCGCCGGCCGCTCCCGCCGTGCTGCGCCAGGCGCCTGCGCTGTTCGACAGCGCCGGCCTCGTCGTCAGCCGCCATGAAGCGCGCTCCGTCGACGGCGAACGCATCCCCTACCTCCAGGTCGGTCCGAGCGCTGAGACCGGCGAGGCGCCGGTGCATCTCACCGGCTACGGCGGCTTCGGCATCTCCAGCCTGCCGTACTACCAGACGGTGCGCGGCCAGCTCTGGCTCGCCGAGGGCGGCACCAGCGTCGTCGCCAACATCCGCGGCGGCGGCGAGTTCGGCACCGCCTGGCACGAGGCCGGGCGCCGCGAGGGCAAGGCGCTGTCGCACGAGGACTTCGCCGCCGTCGCCGCCGACCTGGTCGCCCGCGGCGTGACGAACCCCGGCCGCATCGCCGCTGAGGGCGGGTCGAATGGCGGCCTGCTGATCGCCAACATGCTCACCCGGCATCCCGAACGCTTCGGCGCGCTGTTCTGCACCATCCCGCTGATCGACATGCGCCGCTACGCCAAGTTGCTGGCCGGCGCGAGCTGGATCGCCGAGTACGGCGACCCGGACGACCCCGCCGACTGGTCCTTCCTCGGCCCGATCTCGGCCTACCATGCCGCCGCCCCAAGCCGCCCCTACCCGCCCATCCTGCTCGCCACCTCCCGCCGCGACGACCGGGTGCATCCCGGCCACGCCCGCAAGATGGCCGCCAAGCTCCAGGCCCTCGGCTACGACGCCTGGTTCTACGAAAACCCCGCCGGCGGCCACGGCTACGGCAAGGACAGCAGCCAGATCGCCAGCTTCGCCGCTTTGGGCAACGCGTTTTTGCGGCGGAGCATCGGGTGGGAAAGGACGTAAGGCCAGGGGCGTCGCCCCTGGACCCGATTAAAGGCGGAGCCTTTAAAATCCAT
>CAXUCZ010000221.1:0-3531 GCA_964249675.1 uncultured Acetobacteraceae bacterium
GTGTAGGCCCTTCGCCTCAATAAAGTCGATGCAGTCATTGATGCGCTGCGTCTCGAACTTGACAAAGTGCAGCTTGCCTGCAGCAGCCAGCCCTGGCGCGCTTCAGCAGCAGCATGCAGGAGCCTGAGATGCCCTTCTTCTGGCATTGAGTGTATGGCAAGTGACACAGATGAACAGCGCCTTAGCTGCTCAGTGCAGGGTCAGCGCCGCTCCATCATATTCACATAGATCCATCTGGCCCAAGCATGCTTGGCATCTTGCCCGTCATGTGCGGAATCAGGGGGTTCAGTCACAATATCCACGTGGCATGTGAAGTCCCCTTCTCAGCTGCCTTGGTAAGTTTGGCCACTGTGTAATCTCCACCAACAATCTGTCTTGGCAGTACGAGGGGTAAAGAGGAAAGAGGTGCGTTCCAGGGCTGCGCACCGCCAGCATGGTTGCGCCCTTTGTCGGCTCCGGGATCACCGGGCTCGGGGGTAAGCTCGGCCCGCTGCTCTGGCAGTTTCCCGCGCACCGCGCGTTCGACGCCGAGGTCTTCGCCGGCTTCCTCGCCGGCCTGCCGCGGCGGCAGGACGGCCGCACGCTGCGCCACGCCGTCGAGACGCAGCACCCGAGCTTCGCCGATCCCGCCTACATGGCCTTGTTGCGCGAGCACAACGTCGCCCACGCCGTGGTCGAGTCCGACAAGCACGTGCTGCTCACCGAGCAGACGGCCGACTTCGCCTATGCCCGCCTGCAGCGCAACGCGGCGGCGAGCGCCGAAGGCTATGACAGCCAGGCCCTCGACGGCTGGGCGACGCGCGTCCGCGAGTGGGCGCAGACGGGGCGGGATTGCTTCGTCTACTTCATCAGCGGCGACAAGCAGCGGGCGCCAGACGCGGCGCGCGCCTTGTTGCGGCGGCTTTAGGCGACACGAAAGGCCAGGAGCTCTGCTCCTGGACCTCGCTGGGGCCCGAGGCCCCAGACCCCACCTGGTAAGTGCCTCCCTGAGCGATGCCGCTCGGTGCCTGGCAGCGTCAGTATCGCGAAGCGGTCGCGTCTAGAAGCCGATGCCGTAGCCAAAGGCCGGCCCGAAATTACCGCCGCCCCAGCCACCCCAGTTCCATTGCGCATCGGAATACTGCTCCGCGGCCAACGCCTGCTCGTTCGCGATCTGCTGCTGCTGCTTGACGGCGCGGTATTGCCCGTAGGCCTGCTGCGAGCCGACGTAGAGGCAGTCGCAGACCAGCGGGTCGCCATAGACGTAGACGACGCTGTCGCCGCGTATGCGCCGGATGAAGCGATTCGGCGGCAGGCGGCTCAGCATCGCCACGCGCTCCGGCGTATTGGCCGGGACTTGCGTGAAGCCGGCCGCGGCGAGGCTGTCCTCCTTGGAGGCCACGATCTGCTGCTGGGTCTCGCAGCCTGCGAGCCCGGCCAGCAGGACGATCGCGCAGGTTGCGGTCGTCGGCAGCCGCGCGATGCGGGGTTGGCGAAGAGGGGTCATGTTGGCGGGCTCCTGGGACGGTAACCTCTCTGCCAGGCGGTCCCGTTCAGTCAATGGTGCTCTGCCGCCGCTCGGGGAACAATTCCGCTAGGCCGTCGAGCGAGGCGGCGCTGCGGCCGCGCTCGGTGATCAGGCCGGTGACGAGGCGTGCCGGCGTCACGTCGAAGGCCGGATTGGCCGCCGGCGAGCCGCCCGGCGTCACCCGCACCGTCGTCACGGTGCCGTCCAGCGCCCGCCCGGTGATCGTCGTCACCTCGGTCTGCGGCCGCTCCTCGATGGGGATGTCGCGCACTCCGTCCGCGATCGTCCAATCGATGGTCGAGCTCGGCATCGCGACCCAGAACGGCACGCCATTATCGTGCGCGGCCAGCGCCTTGAGGTAGGTGCCGATCTTGTTGGCCGCGTCGCCCGAGCGCGCGACCCGGTCGGCGCCGACGATCACCAGGTCGACGTCGCCGCGCTGCATCAGGTGGCCGCCGGCATTGTCGGAGATCACCGTGTGGGCGACGCCGTGCTTGCCGAGCTCGTAGGCGGTCAGCGCCGCGCCCTGGTTGCGCGGCCGCGTCTCGTCGACCCAGACATGCAGCTTCACGCCGGCGTCGTGCGCGGTGTAGATCGGCGCCAGCGCGGTGCCCCAGTCGACGGTCGCGAGCCACCCGGCGTTGCAATGGGTCAGCACGTTCACGGCCGCGCCCGCCGCCTTGGTGTCGGCGGCGGCCTGGATCAGCGGCAGGCCGTGGCGGCCGATGGCGGCGTTCTGCGCCACGTCCTCCTCGGCGACCGTCGCCGCCTCGGCATAGGCGACGCGCACCCGCTCGGCTTGGCGGGTGTTGCGCAGCACAGTCAGCATGCGCTCGAGCGACCAGCGCAGGTTGACCGCCGTCGGCCGAGTGGCGGCGAGCGTGGCGGCAGCCCGCTCCAGCCCGTCCGTGCTCGCATCCTGGCGCAGCGCCAGGGCAATGCCGTAGGCGGCGGCCGCGCCGATCAGCGGCGCCCCGCGCACCTGCATGCTGCGGATGGCGTGCGCCGCGTCGGCGAGGCTGGCGAGGCGCAGGATGTCGAGCGACCAGGGCAGCTTGGTCTGGTCGATGATCCGCACCGACCAGCCATCCTGCTCGTCCAGCCAGATCGTCCGATACGGCGTCCCATCGATCTTCATGCGGGTCCTGGGCTGGCAACAGAAAGCAAGGTCTTCTTTTTTGAAAAAAGAAGCAAAAAACTTCTATCCTATTCGGAGCGTTGGATCGCGACCTGACACAAAAACGAACGAAAGTTTTTTGGTTCTTTTTTTCAAAAAAGAACCGCTTTCTTCCTATATCCGCTGATGCAGCACGCACACCAACGTGAACAGTCGCCGCGCCGTGGCGAAATCCAGCGCGACCTTGCCCTCCAGGCGCTGCACCATCATCTCGGCGCCCTCGTTGTGCAGCCCGCGCCGGCCCATGTCGATCGCCTGGATCTTGGCCTCGCGGCCCTCCTGCACGGCGTGGACGTAGCTGTCGACGAGCATCTGGTAGTCCTTGATGAGCCGCCGAAACGGCCCGAGCGCCAGCCCGATCGCAATCAGCGGCGCGTCGTCGAGGCTGCGCACGTCGAACACCAGCCGGCCGTCCAGGATGGTGAGGTTGAGCCGGAACGGGCCGTCGAGCCCGTGCGGATGGAACAGGTTCTCGACCTCGAGGTCGGCCACCGCCTGGGCGCGGTCGGCCTCCTGCAGCGGCGTCAGCCGGCCGAGCGCCTCTTGGTCAAGGACGATGCGCGACAGCGACGGGGCGCCGCGTGCCGTGGCTGGGCTCGCGCGTCCCGGCGCCTCGTCGAGCCTGTCATGCGGCATCGTCTTGCTTCACCAGCCCCACCTTCAGCATCCAGCCCAGCGTCGCACCCTTCACCGGCCGCAGCAATCCGACGGCGAGCCCGACGGTGAGCGGCAGCAGGATCGCCGCCTCGCCCAGCATGCCGAGCGCCGCATGCTGCTCGAGCAGCAGCTGCGCGCCAATCACGACGTGGGCGACGATGAAGATGACGAAGTATGGCGGCGCGTCGTC
>CAXUCZ010000222.1:0-3518 GCA_964249675.1 uncultured Acetobacteraceae bacterium
GACCCCGCCGCTACGGTGACGTGCTGCGCGAGGATGCCTGGACCGGCGACGGCCGCGCCGAGGCGACGGTCGGTGATCTTCGCCAGGCGCTGCGCCTTTATCGGCGCGCCTGTGTACTACAGGCGGTGGTCGTCGGAGCAGCGCTTCTTTTTTGAAAAAAAGAAGCAAAAAACGTCTATCCGTTTATCCGTGCAAACCGTTGCGGCAATGTATTGGACCTTTAAGGGGAAAAGGTTTTTGGTTCTTTTTTTCAAAAAAGAACCGCTTCCTTCACTCGCCTGCAATCTTCAACAGCGCATCGCAATCCACATGCGCCTCCAGGTGCGCCGCCAGCGCATCCAAGGCCGCCTCGATCTCGGCCTCGTGGTCGAACCCGCCTGCCGCCGCGCCGAACCGGGTGAGCCACGCGCCGCGCTGCCGGTCGTCGGCGAACAGACCGTGCGCATAGGTCCCGAACACTCGACCGTTCGGCGCGCATGCCCCGTCGAGCCGTCCGCCTGCCAGCTGCAGCAGCGGCCGTGCCGTGTCCGGCCCCTGCGTGCGGCCGACATGCATTTCGTAGCCGGCGAACGGCGCCCCGTCCGCGACGCTCCAGCCGTGCACGGGCGCCAGCCGCTTGTCGCCGCGCAGCACCGTCTCGACATCCAGCAGGCCAAGCCCCGCCACCTTCTGCGCCGGCCCCTCAATGCCGTCCGGGTCAGCGACCGTGCGGCCCAGCATCTGGTAGCCGCCGCACAGGCCCAGGATCGCACCGCCCCGACGGTGATGCGCCGCGATGTCGATGTCCCAGCCCTCGCGCCGCAGCGACGTGAGGTCGGCAATCGTCGTCTTCGAGCCCGGCAGGATCAGCAGGTCGGCCACCGGCAGCGCCTGGCCGGCCGGCACCAGCGTCAGGCTGACGTCGGGCTCGGCCGCCAGCGGGTCGAGGTCGTCGAAGTTGGCGATCCCCGGCAGCAGCGGCACCGCGATCCGCAGCCGCCCATCCCCGCGCCGCCCGCTCCGCTCCGCCAGGTCCGCCGCATCCTCCGCCGGCAGCCGCCGCGCGGCCTCGCAGTACGGCACCAGTCCTAAGCCCAGCCATCCGGTGTGCGACGCGATCGCCGTCATCCCGGCCGCGAACAGCGAAACATCGCCGCGCATCCGGTTGACGATGAAGCCGCGCACCATCGCCCGATCCTCCGGCGCCAGCACCGCATGCGTGCCCACGAGTGCGGCGATCACCCCGCCCCGATCGATGTCGCCGATCACCACCACCGGCGTGCCGCTCGCGCGCGCAAACCCCATGTTGGCGATGTCGCCGTCGCGCAGGTTGATCTCGGAGGCGCTGCCCGCCCCCTCCACCAGCACCAGATCGGCACCGCGCCCCACCGCGGCGAAGCTGTCCAGCACCGCCGGCAACAGCGTCGGCTTCATCGCCTGATAGTCGCGCGCCCGCGCCGTGCCGACCACCCGCCCCTGCACGACGACCTGGCTGCCGACCTCGCTCTGCGGCTTCAGCAGCACCGGATTCATGTGCACGCTCGCCGCCACCCCGCATGCCCGCGCCTGCAACGCCTGCGCCCTGCCGATCTCGCCACCGTCAGCGGTCACCGCCGCGTTGTTCGACATGTTCTGCGGCTTGAACGGCCGCACGGCGAGGCCCCGCCGCGTGAAGACGCGGCACAGCCCGGCGACCAGCAACGACTTGCCGACGCTGGAGCCGGTGCCTTGGAGCATCAAGGCTTTAGGCAAGGCAAGGCCAGGGGCTTTGCCCCTGGACCCCATTAAAGGCGAAGCCTTTAAAATCCATTTCTCATCTATGGCTCACGGCGGAAACGGTGCCTGTTTGAAGGAGGATTGACTAGCTTCGCCAAGCAAGAAGAGTCAGGCCTCCTCGCCGCTCGGATAAAAGTCTTTTGCTTCTTTTTTGCAAAAAGAAGCGCTGCCTTGCCTAATACTCAATGCCTTCCTGCGTCGTCACGCCCGCCTGGAAATGATGCTTCACCAGCGTCATCTCGGTCACCGTGTCCGCCGCCTCGATCAGCGCCGGCTTCGCGTTGCGGCCGGTAACCACCACGTGCATGTCGCGTGGGCGTTGCGTGAGCGCGGCGAGCACCTGGTCGAGCGGCAGATACTCGTAGCGCAGCGCGATGTTGAGCTCGTCCAGCACTAGCAGGGCGAGGTCGTCGCGTTGCAGCAACGTCTGGGCCACGGTCCAGGCGTGCCGGCAGGCGGCGACGTCGCGGGCGCGGTCCTGGGTTTCCCAGGTGAAGCCTTCGCCGAGCGTGTACCACTCCACGAGCGGGCCGAAGCCTTCCAGCACGTGGCGTTCGCCGGTGCTCCAGGCGCCCTTGATGAACTGCACCACCGCGGTCTTGCGGCCGTGACCGACCGTGCGCAGCAGCAGTCCGAACGCGGCGGTGGATTTGCCTTTGCCGCTGCCGGTGTGGACCATCAGCAGGCCGCGCCGTTCAGTCTTGCCCGCCACCTCGGCGTCCTGCACCGCCTTGCGCTTCTGCATCTTGAGGCGGTGGCGCTCGGCATCTCCAGCATCGCTGCGTTCGGGATCCTCGGTCTCGCTCATCGGGACGGCTCCTTCAGGGTGAGCGGCAGCCCGGCGGCGACGAGCAGCACCCGGTCGGCGCGGGCGGCGACCTGCTGGTGCAGCGTGCCGGCGGCGTCGCGGAAGCGTCGGGCGAGCGCGTTGTCGGGCACGATGCCGAGGCCGACCTCGCTGGCGACCAGGACGGTGACGGCCGGGCGGGCGAGCGCGTCGAGCAGCTGCGCGGTGTGCAGCGCCACGTCGTGCTCACCGAGGATGAGTGTGGTGAGCCACAGGGTGAGGCAGTCGACGAGCACCGGCGCGTCGTCGGCCTGCTGCAGGGCGGCGGCGAGGTCGGGGCCGGCGTGCAGGGTGCGCCAGGCGTCGCCGCGGCGGGCGCGGTGGGCGTCGATGCGGGCCTGCATCTCGTCGTCGCCCTCCTGGATCGTCGCGGTGGCGACGTAGACCCAGGGCGGCGGCGCCGCGGTGAGCAGGCCCTCGGCGAGCGCGCTCTTGCCCGAGCGGGCGCCGCCCAGCACCAGAGTCGTCTCTGGACGCGGCCCTACCATCCTGGCACGCCGGTTCGATGAGGGTTCATCTGGTCCGCCACCTGCCGGTCGCGGCGGCCGGCCGCTGCTACGGCCGGCTTGACCTGCCGGCGGTGGCGGATGACGGCAGCCTGCTCGCCCGCCTGGTTCAGACCGGCGCCGCGACTGTCTGGAGCAGCCCGGCCGGCCGGTGCCTCGCCTTGGCGCGCCCGGCGGCCGAGCGGCTCGGCGTGGCGCTGCGGGTGGACGAGCGCCTGCACGAGCTCGATTTCGGCGACTGGGAGGGGGTGGCCTGGGAGGCGATCCCGCGCGCCGAGCTCGACCGCTGGGCCGCCGACCCTGCCGGCTTCGCCCCGCCCGGGGGCGAGAGCGGCGGCGCGCTGCTCGGCCGCGTCGCCGCGTTCGCCGCCGCGCTGCGTCGGCAGGGCGAGCCCTGCCTGGTGGTGAGC
>CAXUCZ010000223.1:0-3502 GCA_964249675.1 uncultured Acetobacteraceae bacterium
GGGCGAATACAGCGAGGGCGTCGCGCTGGCGACCAACATGCTCTACTCCTGCAAGAACGTTTCGACGTCGCACCGCCTTGTCCCGGTGCATCAGGGCTTTCCCACCTACATGCGCGCACCCGGCGAAAGCCCCGGCATGTTCGCGCTCGAATCGGCGATGGACGAGCTGTCTTACGCGCTGAAGATGGACCCGCTGGCGCTTCGCCTTGCCAACTACGCCGAGCGTGACGAGGGCCGCGATAAGCCGTTCGCCAGCAAGGGCCTGCGCGAATGCTACCAGCGCGCTGCCGACGCCTTCGGCTGGAGCCGGCGCAGCCCCGAGCCGCGCTCGATGCGCGACGGCCACGCGCTGATCGGCTGGGGCATGGCGAGCTCGACCTACCCGACGAACCGCCAGCCGGCGTCAGCGGCGGTCCTGATCCGAGCAGACGGCACCGCGGTGGTGCGCTCGGGCACCCAGGACATCGGCACCGGCACCTACACCATCATGTCGCAGGCGCTCGCAACCGAGCTGTCCCTGCCGATGGCGCGCGTTCGCGCCGAGCTCGGCGACAGCCGCTTTCCGCCCGCGCCGGTTTCCGGCGGGTCGATGACGGCGGTCAGCATCATTCCCGCCGTCATTGAGGCGGCGCAGTCGGCGCGAACGGCGCTGTTCGCCAGCGCCCGCGCGCTGCCGCAGCTCAAGAACGGCGACCTGGCGCTGGCGGACGGCATCGTCACCGGGCCCGACGGCCGGGCCAGCGTGCAGCAGATTTTGGCCCGCGCCGGCACCGACCATGTTGAAGGCCATAGCGCCGCGAAGATGGACGCCGCCTACAAGGCGCATTCGCGCCACGCCTTCGGCGCCCAGTTTGTCGAGGTGCGTGTCGATGAGGATCTCGGCACCGTGAAGGTGAGCCGTGTCGTCAGCGCCTTCGACGTCGGCCGGCTGCCCAATGCCAAGACCGGTCGCAGCCAACTGCTCGGTGGCATCGTCTTCGGCATGGGCATGGCGCTGCTGGAAGAAACCCGGGTCGACGCCGCGTCCGGGCGCTACACCAACGCCAACATCGCCGAATACCTGGTGCCGGTGAACGCCGACGTTCCCAAGATCGACGTCTTCGCCATCGACGCGCCAGACCTCGCGACGGGCGCGATGGGTGCGAAGGGCATCGGCGAGCTGCCGATGGTCGGCGCCGCGCCGGCCATCGTCAATGCGGTGTATCATGCGACCGGCGTCCGGGTGCGCGAGTTGCCGGTCAGGATCGAGAAGATCATTGCGTAGGACGGCAAGGGGCTTTGCCCGTGACCCCACCAGAGGCTGTAGCCTCTGGACTCCGCCCAGTCCTACCTCGGCCTGTTCATCCTGAACTTGGCTTGTTCTCCAATCTCGAAGTAGTCGGCCGCCCCGCCACCGCGCAGGATCGGGCGAGCAGCCGCCGTGTCATAGACACCGTCCTTCAGCAGCCGCCGATCGATATGGACGGCAACGACCTGGCCGAACGTCACCCAGGCCTGCACCGCCCTGCCGTCGAGGTCATGCAGCTGAACCTGCTGCAGCAGTCGGCACTCGAACGCGACCGGGCTTTCACCCACCCTCGGCACGTCGACCAGCCGCGAGGCGACCGGCGTCACCCCGGCCAGGGCGAACTCGTCGGCCTCGGCGCTGGTCGCGCTCGCATTCATCGCCTCCGCTAACGGTCGCGTCGCAAGGCACCAGACGAACTCGCGGCTGGCGGCGATGTTGGCGACGCTGTGCTTCCAGCCGGTGGACGAGAAGCCGATAATCGGCGGCGTGTAATTAAACGCGTTGAAGAAGCTGTAGGGCGCGAGGTTCAGCGCGCCCGCCGGGTTGCGGCTGGCGATCCAGCCGATCGGCCGCGGCCCGATGATGGCGTTGAACGGATCATGCGGCAGTCCGTGTCCAGCGGCTGTCTCGTAGCTGTGCATCGTCTCGGTCGCTATCAGCGGTTCCATGTCAGATCCATCAGTTTTCAGAAAAGCATTCTTTTTGAAAAAAGAACCAAAAACTTTTATCCCGTTAGAAGTGAACACTAAAAGCGGCAGAAGTCTTTTGCTTCTTCTTTACAAGAAAGAAGGCCTTCCTTCCTGCATCTCGCCAAGTGCCGCGCGCAAATGCCCGCCATGCCGTGCCAGCAACTCATCCGCCTGGGCCGCCGCCAGGCCGCGCAGCACCAAGACCGCCGGCTTCACGCGCATCCCGGTTGCGGCCAGCGCTGCCCGCGCCGTGGCGTCGTCGCTGTCCGTCAGCGCGCACAGCATGCGCAGCGCCCTGGCGCGCAGCTTGTCGTTGCGCGCCACCATGTCGACCATCTGGCCGCGCCAGACCCGTCCAAGACCGATCATCACCAGCGTTGAGAACAGGTTCAGCGCCGCCTTCTGCGCCGTCCCCGCCTTCATACGCGTCGACCCGGCCAGCACCTCGGCGCCGGTGTCGAGCAGGATCGGGTGCTCGGCCGCAGCAAGCAGCGGCGCCCCCGGGCTGTTGGCCAAGCCGATCGTCAGGGCGCCGGCCTGTCGCGCCGCCCGCACGCAGGCAAGCGTGTATGGCGTCGCGCCGCTTGCGGCCAGCGCCAGCAAGACGTCCTCGGGACCGACACGACATCCCGTCACGTCCGCCTCTGCCCGGTCGGCGCGGTCCTCGGCATTCTCGATCGCCTGTGTCAGGGCCGCCGGCCCGCCGGCCACCAGCACGACGACGCGCCCGCTCGGCCAGTCGAAGGTCGGCGGCAGTTCGGCCCCGTCAGCCGCCGCGATCCGCCCCGACGTGCCCGCGCCGGCATAGACCAGCCGTCCCCGTCCGCGCAGCCGCGGCAGCGACGCCGCCGCCGCCCGCTCGATCGAGGCAAGTGCCGCGCGAACAGCCGCGACCGCCGCCATCTGGCCGTCCCAAAGTGCTTCGAGGATGTCGGCTGCCGGCCAGGCCTCAAGCTCGGCAAACCGGGCGCTCGGCCGCTCCGTCGCGGCAAGCGACGTCGGCCGCGAAGCGAATTCGCTCACGTCGCGTCCGTGCGCCAGATCACTATCGCGGCGCCGGGTTGACCGCGTTGTTCGGGTTCTTGCCTTCCGATTGCAGCAACTGCCGGTCGATCTGGTTCAGCTCGCTGTCGGTTTTTTCTTGATGCTGCACGCTCGGCCGCACCCCGGCGGCCTCCTCCTTGCTGACCGTGCCGCCCTGGGTGGGCTGATAGTTCAAGCCGTTCTGTTCGAGCCCGTTACGCGCTGGGGCAGCCGGGGCCGCCGCGGCAGGGGCGCCTGGCGCCGCACCCGTCGGTTGAGCGGCCGCCGGCATGGCGATCATCAGGATGGCGAAGGCGAGGGAAGGGCGGAACATGCGTGCCTACTCTGCTTGCGACGTCGACGAACAAAATCGGCGCGGCGTCTGAAGGTTCCGTATCGTCTCGCGCGGCGCTCGCCAAGCCAAAGTCCAGGAGCGATCACGTCGCGAGATGGTGGGCGCGACAGGGATTGAACCTGTGACCCCCGCCGTGTGAAGGCGATG
>CAXUCZ010000224.1:0-3383 GCA_964249675.1 uncultured Acetobacteraceae bacterium
TCTGCGTCGGGCCGCATACCGGCAACTTCGAGGCGGTGTGCGAGCGGCTGGCGCGCGCCGGCGGGCTGGCGCGCGTCGGCGATGCGGACGGGCTCGGCGACTGGGTGGACGCCATGCTGCGCGATCCGGCGGCACGCCAGCGCGCCGGCGAGGCAGCGGCAGCGGCGGCCTCGGGCGACGACGGCCTGCCGGCGCTGCTGGCGGCAAGGCTGCACCGCCTGGTCGAGCATGGCGGGCTGCCCCGCCTGGTCGAGCATGGCGGGGTGCCCCGCCTGGTCGAGCATGGCGCGGCGCCGCCAGGGTGAGGGCGCCCGGCTTTTGGCAGCACGATGGCCCGCTCGCCCGGCTGCTGTCGCCGCTGGCGGGGATCACCGCGACGGTGACCAGGATGCGGCTGGCTCGGCCCGGCTATCGCGCCAGCGTGCCGGTGGCGTGCTGCGGCAATGCGACGGTAGGCGGCGCCGGCAAGACGCTGCTCGCGCTCGACCTCGCGCGGCGGGCGCTGGCGGCCGGGCATGTGGTGCACCTGCTGACGCGCGGTCACGGCCGCAACGAAGGCGGGCTCACCCGGGTGGAGCCGTCGCATCACGCCGCTACGGTCGGCGACGAGGCGCTGTTGCTCGCCGCGGTGGCGCCGTGCTGGGTTTCGGCTGATCGGGCAGCGGCGGCGCGGGCAGCGGTGGCGGCCGGCGCCACGCTGCTGGTGATGGATGACGGGCTGCAGAACCCTGGCCTGTGCAAGGATCTGTCGCTGCTGGTCGTCGATGCGGCGAGCGGGTTCGGCAACGGTCGATTGTTGCCGGCCGGTCCGTTGCGCGAGCCCGTTGCGGCGGCTGCGGCGCGTTGCCGGGGGGCGGTGGTGATCGGCGACGGTGACGTGGCGCTGCCAGCCGGCTTGCCGCGCCTGCACGCCACGCTGCGGCCGGACGACGCCATGCGCGCGCTCGCCGGGCGCCGCGTGCTCGCCTTTGCCGGCATCGGTCGGCCGGAGAAGTTCTTCGCCAGCCTGGAGCAGGCGGGGGCTGCGGTGACGCGCGCGCCGTTCGGCGACCATCATCGCTACGGCGCGCGGGAGCTCGATCGGCTGCTGCGGCGCGCGGCGCGGGATGGGCTGACGCTCGCGACGACGCCGAAGGACGCGGTGCGGCTGCCGGAAGAGGTTCGACGGCAGGTGACGGTGGCCGGCGTCAGCCTCGGCTGGGAGGACGAGGGGGCGCTGGCGGCGCTGCTGAGAGCGGTCCTTTTTTGAAAAAAAGGACCAAAAAACTTTTCTCCGGTTGAGGTTTCGGGACGGCGGGAAGAGGTTTTGGCTTCTTTTTTCAAAAAGAAGACCGTTGCTTCTTGGCCTTGCCGCTCCTGCTTCTGTAAGCGGCGATCACGACAACCATGGAGAGACGCTTGGCCTCGATCCGCCTTCGCCTGCTGGCCACTGCCACACTCTACCTCGGCCTCGGACCCGCGCAGGCGATGGCGCAGGGCGCCCCGCTGGCCGCCACGGCGACGGCCGCGGCGAGCGCCTATGCTCCATGGGGCTTCAACCTGAAGGGGCAGGACCTCTCCATCGTGCCCGGCGATGACTTCTTCGAGCGTGCCAACGGCACCTATGTGCGCGACTTGGTGATCCCGTCCGATCACAGCTCCTGGGGCGCCTTCAACATCCTCGCCGAGCTGTCGCGCGACCGCACGCGGGCGATCCTGGAGGGGCTGGCCAAGACGCCGAGCCAGAACCCGACCACCATCGGCGAGAAGCTCGGCGCCTACTATGCGACGTATCTCGACGCGGCGACGGTGGAGCAGAAGGGCGCCGCACCGCTCGCGCCCGACCTGGACCAAATCACCAAGGTCGTCGATCGCAGCCAGTTCGCCCACCTGCTCGGCACCGCCCAGCGCAATTTACAGACCTCGCTGTTCGGGCTGTCGATCGCGCCGGACCCGAAGGATCCGACGGTCTATTCGGTGCAGCTCAGCCAGAGCGGGCTTGGCCTGCCCGACCGCGACTACTACCTCAAGCCCGAATTCGCCGAGAAGAAGGCGGCCTATCAGAGCTATGTCGGGCAGATGCTCGACCTGATCGGCTGGCCCGAGAGCCAGCTGCAGGCCGAGGCGGTGGTGAACTTCGAGACCGCGATCGCCCAGAAGAGCTGGTCGCGTTCCGATAGCCGGGACCCCGACAAGACCTACAACCCGATGAGCGTGGACGACGTGGTCCGCGCCGCGCCCGGGTTCGACTGGCACGCCTATCTCGCCGGCGCCGACCTTGCTGCGACCACCAACGTCGTCCTCGGTCAGAAGAGCGCGATCATCGACGAGGCGGCGATCGCGGCCGGCACCGACCTTGCCGCACTGCGCGCCTGGCTCGCCTTTCACCTGGTCGACAACGCGGCGGCGCTGCTGCCCCGTCGCTTCGTCGATGCGCATTTCGCCTTCAATGGCAAGACGCTGACGGGCCAGCCGGAGAACCTGCCGCGCGAGAAGCTGGCGGCGAGTGCGACCAGCAGCGCCATGGGCATGGCGCTCGGCGAGATCTATGTCGGCAAGTATTTCACTCCGGCCGACCGGGCGACGGTCCGAGCGCTGACCGACGACCTCAAGGCGGTGTTTCGCGTCCGGCTCGCGCATAACGGCTGGATGAGCGAGCCGACCAGGCAGGAGGCGCTCAAGAAGCTCGACATGTTTGCCGTCCAGATCGGCTATCCTAACAAGTGGCGCGACTATTCGAGCCTGATCGTCCATCCCGGCGACCTCTACGGCAACTCCGAGCGCTCGGTCGGCTTCGAGTGGGACTACTGGCTCGGCCATCTCGGCAAGTCCGTCGACCGCGACGAGTGGGACATGACGCCGCAGACCGTCAACGCCTACAACAACCCGCCCTTCGACGAGGTGGTCTTCCCGGCCGCCATCCTGCAGCCGCCGTTCTTCAACCGGGCCGCCGACCCGGCGATCAACTATGGCGCCATCGGTGGCGTGATCGGTCACGAAATGACGCACTCGTTCGACGACCAGGGGCGTAAATACGACGAGACCGGCAAGCTGCGCGACTGGTGGACGGCGGAGGACGCGAGGCGCTTCGACGAGCGGGCGGCGAAGCTCGGGGCGCAGTTCTCGGCGATGGAGCCGTTGCCCGGGCTGCACATCAACGGCCAGCTGACCATGGGCGAGAACATCGCCGACCTCGGCGGCCTGACGTTGGGGCTCGACGCCTACCATGCCTCGCTGCACGGCCATCCGGCGCCGGTGATCGACGGGCTGACGGGCGACCAGCGGGTGTTCCTCGGCTGGGCGCAGGTCTGGCGCGGCAAGCTGCGCGACGATGCCGCCAAGCAGCGGCTGGTGAGCGATCCGCACTCGCCGCCGATGGCGCGGGTGAACGGGCCGATGCGCAA
>CAXUCZ010000225.1:0-3304 GCA_964249675.1 uncultured Acetobacteraceae bacterium
GCCGAGCGGCGGGCGGAGCGGGCGTTGCAGGCGGCCGAGCGGGCGCGGCGCGAGCGCGACGCGGCGCTCGACCGGGCCGAGCGGGAGGTGGCGGCGGCGACGGCGCACACCGCGCACTTGCAGGGCCTGCTCACCCGCACCTACCAAAGCACGTCGTGGCGGCTGTCGCGGCCGGTGCGTAAGCTCGCCGGCACACGCGGCGACGCGCTGGAGCTGGCGCTGCATGAGGCGCTGGCTGAGCCCGCCCGGCCGGCGAAGCCGCCGATCCTCAGGGTGGCCGAGGCCGACATGCGCGGCCAGGCGGCGTTGCGGCGGCTGCGGCGCGAGGCGGAGTGACGGGAGGCAAGCGCTTCTTTTTTGAAAAAAAGAAGCAAAAAACTTCTACCCGCGCTGTCGCGTCCGTCGCCGCCAAAACCTCTTCTCGGACGAAAGTTTTTTGGTTCTTTTTTTCAAAAAAGAACCCCTTGCTTGCCGCATGCGCCTGATCATCGATGCCCAAGGGGCGCAGAGCCTCAGCCGCAACCGCGGCATCGGCCGCTACTGCCGCAGCCTGATCCAGGCGATGGCCGCCGAGCCATGCGGGCACGAGATCGTCCTGGTGCTTAACGGCGGGTTTGCCGACACGCTGGCGGAGTGCCGCGAGACTGTCGCCGGGCTGCTCGCGCCCGACGCCATCCGGCTGTGGCAGGGGCCGGGCCGGCAGGCGGCGGGTGAGCCCGGCGATGACGGTCGGCGCCGCGCCGCCGAGCATGTTCGCGCCAGCCTGCTGCAGTCGCTTGATGCCGACCTGCTGCTGGTTGGCAGCCTGTTCGAGGGGTTGGCGGACGACGCGGTGACTGGGGTCCCGCCCGGCATCGTGCTGCCGCCGACGGTGGCGATCTGCTACGACCTGATCCCGCTGATGCGGCCGGAGAGCTACCTGCCGAGCCCGCGGGCGCGACAATGGTATTATGGCCGGCTGCTGCAGATGCGGCGCGCTGCCGGCGTGATGGCGATCTCGGACTCGGCGCGGCGCGAGGCGAGCGAGCAGCTCGGCCTGCCGGAGGCGCTCGTGCGCAACATCCAGGCCGGGGTGACGCCGCAGTTCCGCCCCGCGCGACCCGGCGACGAGGCGCCCGAGGCGCTGCTCGCGCGCTACGGGCTGCCGGCCGGGGCGATCCTGTGCGTCGGCGCGATCGAGGCGCGCAAGAATCTCGACGGGCTAATCCGCGCCTATGCGCTGCTGCCCGAGCCGCTGCGCCGCGCCCACCCGCTGGTGGCGACGGGCTGGAACGACGCCGGGCAGGTGCAGGCGCTGCGAGGGCTGGCGGCGGAGCTCGGCCTTGACCGGCAGGCGCTGCGGCTGCTCACCGACTTCGTGCCGGAGCAGGACCTGCCGGGCCTGTATCGCGCCGCCGCGCTCGCGGTCTGCCCGTCGCTGCATGAGGGGTTCGGCTTGTCGGCGGCCGAGGCGATGGCCTGCGGCGTCGCCGTGCTCGGCAGCAACACGACCAGCCTGCCGGAGGTGATCGGCACGCCCTCGGCGCTGTTCGACCCGATGGACCCGGCCGACATCGCGCGGCGGCTGGAGGCGATATTGCGCGACGACGCGGCGCGGGCGGCATTGGCGGCGGCGGGGCTCGAGCGCAGCCGGCGGTTCACCTGGCCGGAGACCGGGCAGCGCGCCTGGCGGGCGCTGGAGACGATCGAGGCGCAAGTGCGGGCGAGCGGTCAGCCGCGCGTGCGGCCCGGCGAGCGCCGGCCGCGCCTGGCCGTCGTCATGCCGCTCGCGCCCGGCCATGCGCTGGCGGGCAAGGTGCTGTATGGCCTCGCCGCGTCATACCGGATCGACATTCTCAGCGAGGACGAGCCTTCAGCGGAGTGTTGGCTCACCGCCGACGCCGAGCTGGCCGATATCGAGGTCGGCGGGCTAGATCGTCTGGCGACGACAAGGTTCGACCGGGTGCTCTACTGCCCTGGCGACGAGCCGCGGGCGACGTTGCGGACGCTGCAGCTGCTCGACGCGCATCCCGGCGTGGTGCTGCTCGGCGAGCGGGCGCTGAACGCGCTGCTGGGCGAGGTGCTGGGCGGCAGCGGCGAGGCCGTGCGCCAGGACGTCCTCGTCGAGCTGTATGGCTGGCAGGCGGCGGTCGCGGTGCATGCCGCGGCTGACGCGCTGGCGCGCTATCCCGGCGAGGAGGCCTTGGCGCGGCGGGCCATCGGCGTGCTTGCGGTCGGCGATACGCGGCCGCACGAGGCTGGGCTCACGCGGCTACGGCGCCTCGATGCGCTGGCGGCGGAGCCGTGTCGGGTCGCGATCGAGGATGCCTATGCGGGCGGCGAGGTCGCCGGCTATGAGGCGTGCCTGGCGGCGCTGAGCGAGGCCAGGCTGAAGGCCTCCGAGCTGGCGCCGGCTGCGGCGGCGGCCAGCGCGACGTATCGCCTGAGGCCGCAGCGCCGCGGCTTGCTGCTTGATGTCAGCGGTGTGGTAGGGCAGGACGCCGACCCGATCGTCGGTCAGGCTGCGGGCGAGATGCTGCGGGCGCTGTGCCGGCTTGCCGGGGAGGTCCGTGTCGAGCCGGTCAGGCTCGCTGAAGGTTTGGAACCAGCTGGGGCCGGCGATACGCTCGCGGTGGCGTCAGAGGGATCCGAGCCGGCCGGGGCGCTGCTGCTTGCGCACCGGTATGCCGCCCGCATCCTCGGTGTGCCGGCGCCGAGCGGGGCGGACCGGCTGGTCGAGCTGGCTGCCGGCGACGTTTTGGTGGAGCTTGTTCCCGGCGTGCCGAACGCCGCGCGGCTTGAGCGGACACTGGGCGTGCTGCATGCGGCGGGAGCCTGCGGGTTCATCCTGCTGAGGAACCTGGCGACGCCGACGCCCGAGTTCGCGGCTTGGCTCGAGGTCGCGCTAAACCAGGCGGACGGCGTGCTGTGCCCATCGTACGATCAGGAACGGCAGCTGGACACTCTGTTGCGGAGTGGACCGCCAAGGCGACGGGTGCGTGCGTTGCGCGTCGCGGTTCTGCAATCGGATCACGCCGCGTCAGCGGGCCACCTACTTGAGATCGTCAAGGGACGGGGTTTTGCCCCTTGAACCCCACCAAAGGCCGGAGGCCTTTGGAAACCGATCAGCGGGCCCAAGGGAGCCCGGAGGCGGAGCCTTGCCTTACGCCGTGACGGTCACGCCCTTCCAAAATGCCAGCCGCCCGGCGATCTCCTTGGCCGCCGGCTTCGGCTCCGGATAGTACCAGACCGCGTTCTTATTCACCTGCCCGTCGAGCGCCACCGAGTAGTAGTGCGCGGTCCCCTTCCAGGGGAAGACGGAGGT
>CAXUCZ010000226.1:0-3169 GCA_964249675.1 uncultured Acetobacteraceae bacterium
ATCTATCGGTGGGCTCCACGCTCGGGCTGAGCGGCGTCATCGCCGGCTTCCTGATGCAGGGCGTCACGTTCGCGGCCCTCGGCGTCACGCTGTATCCGCCGGTCTGGGTGGTCGTGATCCTCACCTGCGCGCTCGGCGGATTTGTCGGCCTGGTCAACGGCGTGCTGGTGGCGCGCTTCAAGGTGCCGGCGTTCGTCGCGACGCTGGGCGTGATGTACGTGGCGCGCGGCGCGGCGCTGCTGATCACCAACGGCCTGACCTACAACAATCTTGGCGGCAGCGCCGCTCTGGGCAACGCCGGCTTCAACTGGCTCGGCTTCAACCGGCTGCTCGGCGTGCCGATCGGCGTCGTCGTGCTGGCGGTGATTGCACTGAGCGGCAACGTCGTGCTGAGCCGCACCGCCTTCGGTCGCTGGCTGTACGCCTCGGGCGGCAACGAGCGCGCCGCCGAACTCTCCGGCGTGCCGGTCAAGCGCGTGCAGGTCAGCGTCTATGTGCTCTCCGGCATCTGCGCCGCCGTCGCCGGCCTCATCCTGTCGTCGCAGTTGACCTCGGCAGGACCGACGGCGGGCGTCTCCTACGAGCTCACCGCGATCGCCGCCGTGGTCATCGGCGGCGCGGCGCTGACCGGCGGCCGCGGCAACGTGCGCGGCACGCTGCTCGGCGCCTTCGTCATCGGGTTCCTCTCCGACGGGCTGGTGATCATCGGCATCTCGTCCTACTGGCAGACGGTGTTCACCGGCGCCGTGATCGTGCTCGCGGTGCTGCTGAACGCCGTTCAGTACGGCCGTCGCGCCAAGCGGCCCAGTGCGGCCATTGAAGCGAAGTAGTCCTGTCTCGAAGAAAAGGACTTAAAGACTTTTCTCCGATGAGGTCCGTGTCCAAGACGGACAAACGTTTTTTGCTTCTTTTTTCAAAAAAGAAGGCCCTTTCTGTCTTTGCCTTACGAAGGAAAAACGATGTCCAAGAAAATAGCACTCCTGGCGTTCACCGCCCTGACCTTGGTTGGCGCCGCCAAGCCGGCTGCGGCCGCCGGCGGCCTCATCTCGATCATCGTGAACGACCCGTCGAACCCGTACTGGCTGACCGAGGGCAAGGTGGCCTCGGCCGAGGCGGAGAAGCTCGGCTACACGGCCACGGTCGGCGCCTCGAAGGGCGACACGAACACCGAGGCCAACCTGATCGACACCGCGGTGACCAACCGATCGGTGGCGATCATTCTCGACCCGGCGAACGCCAGCGGCTCGGTCGGCGCGGTGAAGCGGGCGATTGCGGCGAACATCCCGGTCTTCCTCGTCAACGCCGAGATCAACCAGGCGGGCCTGGCCAAGGCGCAGCTGGTGTCCAACAACGCCCAGGGCGCGGCCGTCGGGGCGCAGCAATGGGTGAAGGATGTCGGCCAGAAGGGCAACTTCGTCGAGCTGCTCGGCTCGCCGTCCGACAACAATGCCGCCACCCGCTCGAACGGCTACACGAGCGTGCTGAGCCAGTATTCCGGCCTGGTGAAGGCCGGCTCGCAGGTCGCCAACTGGGACCGCACGCAGGGGCACGACAAGATGCAGAACCTGCTGCAGGCGCATCCCGACATCGTCGGCGTGATCAGCGGCAACGACGAGATGGCGCTCGGCGCGATCGCGGCGCTGAAGGAGGCCGGCAAGCTGGCGAGCATCAAGGTCGGCGGCTTCGACGGCTCGCCGGACGCGATCGCCGCGATCAAGGCGGGCGACCTGCAATACACCGTGCTGCAGCCGGTCGCGATCTTCTCGAAGAAGGCCGTCGACGAGGCCGACAGCTTCCTCAAGACCGGCAAGACGGGCGTTGCCAAGGAGAAGCAGCTGTTCAACTGCATCCTGGTCACCAAGGCGACGACGGCGCGCTACACCGCGCCGTTCACGCTCGGCAAGTAGGCCCATCGCAGCCCTAGGCGCCGCGTCGACGCAGGCGGTCGGTGCGGCGCCGCCGAGGTCACCATGATCCACCTATGCGACGAGGCTGAGGGTTTCGCAGCCGCTGCGATCGACGGGTTCTGCGACGTGCATGCCCGTCTCGTGCGGCGGGTTCCGGGCGGCGTCGTGCGGGCGACGACGGTGCCGGCCGGCAAGGTCGCCGTGGTGGTCGGCGGCGGCGGCGGCCACTATCCGGCGTTCGCCGGCTATGTCGGGCCAGGCATGGCGGACGCGGCGGTGACCGGCGACGTCTTCGCCTCGCCTGCCGCCCGCGCCATCCGCGACGTGGCGATGCGCACGCATCAGGGCGGCGGCATCCTGCTCGCCTTCGGCAACTATGCCGGCGACGTCCTGAACTTCGGCCTTGCCGCCGATCGGTTGCGCAGCGAGGGGATCGACGTGCGGGTGCTCGCGGTCGCCGACGACGTTGCGAGCGCGACGCCGGGCGAGCGCGGCAAGCGGCGCGGGGTGGCCGGCAACGTGACGGTCTACAAGATCGCCGGCGCTGCGGCCGAGGCGGGCTGCGCCATCGATCAGGTCGAGGCGCTCGCGCGGCGCACCGACGCGCGGACGCGCTCGCTCGGCGTCGCGTTTGGCGGCTGCACCTTGCCGGGGGCGGCGGCGCCGCTGTTCAGCGTGCCGGAGGGGCGCGTCGCCATCGGTCTTGGCGTGCACGGCGAGCCGGGGATCGACGAGGCGGCGATGCCGTCGGCCGCCGAGCTGGGCTCGCTGCTGGTCGAGAGGCTGCTGGGCGAGGCGCCGGAGCACCCCGGGATGCGCGTCGCGGCGCTGCTGAACGGGCTCGGCAGCACCAAGCACGAGGAGCTGTTCGTGCTGTGGACGAGCGTGGCCGCCAAGCTTCGGGCGGCCGGGCTCACCCTCGTCTCGCCGCTGGTCGGCGAGTTCATGACGAGCCTCGACATGGCCGGCTGCTCGCTCACCCTGACCTGGCTCGACGACGAGCTCGAGCCGCTGTGGCTCGCCGCCTGCGACACTGCGGCGCTGCGCGTCGGCGAGGCCGGCGGCGCGCCCCCTGCCCCATTGCGCGACGACGAGGCCGAGCAGCGGACGAGCTGGCCGGCGGCCGAGGCCGCGTCGCAGGTGGCGGGGCGCGCCATTGCCGATGGGTTCGCCGAGCTCGCGTCGGCGCTGCTGGCGGCGGAGGCCGAGCTCGGCCGGATCGACGCCGAGGCCGGCGACGGCGACCATGGGCAGGGCATGGC
>CAXUCZ010000227.1:0-3168 GCA_964249675.1 uncultured Acetobacteraceae bacterium
TACAGAATGACCTTTGGACGCACACGCGGCCAAAACCTTGTTCGCTCATCCAGAAGCACAAACCGGTGCATGGCGATCGCGACTGGCGCCACGACAAAGACCGGCACGAGGCCGACGAGCTCGGCGAGCGCCACGTGAGACGCCTTCGGCGACGTATTGTCGGCGACGATGAGGGGTCCGGCGCACAAGTGGTACGCCAGCAGCACGACGGTCGCCGACAGCATGAGCATCGGCATGCGGATCGCCGCCAGCCAGGCGCTGCGCCAGGCCTGCCCGGCGGTGCCGAAGACGCTCGGGCGGGCACGAGGGTCCATCGATGCCGACATCGTCGATCCTCCGCCGGCTGCATGATCGGCCACGCCGCCCGACCCGCCGGATGATCGCGTCGGCGAGCAGCTCAGTCGAGAAAATCCTCGACGAGCGAGGTGAAGCGGTCCGGGGCGTCCGCGTGCACCCAGTGGCCGGCGGCCGTCACCGTCTCGATCCGCCCCTGCGGAAAGGCCGACCGAAACGACGCCGCGCCAGCCTCGCCGACGTAGTCCGACGCGCCGCCACGGATCAGCAACGTTTCACCCGTGAAGCGCGCGGCCTTGGTAAAATCCCAGCCTTCGAGCTGCGGCATGGCGGCGGCGATCTCGGCCAGGCCGCAGCGCCATCCCGGACGCTCGCCACTTAGAAAATTTCGCAGCAGGAAGCCACGGATGATAGCGTCCGGGATCGCCTCAGCGAGCGCGCGGTCGGCTTGGCCGCGGCTCATCGGGCCGTCGAGCGGCAACGCCCGCAAAGCTGCGGCCACGGCCGCATTGCCGTGCGCGTAAGCTGTTGGGGCGATGTCGACCACGACCAGCCGACGCACCAGCTCCGGCCGCGTGAGCGCCAGCGCCATCGCCGCCTTGCCGCCCATCGAGTGGCCGACGACGTCGATCCCTCCAAGACCGCGCGCGGTGAATGCAGCGGCGACGTCGTCGGCCAGGGTGGCGTAGGCCATGCCGTCGGCATGCGGGCTGGCGCCGTGGTTGCGCAGGTCGAAGGCGACGACGTGGCGGCGAGCCGCCAGGCGGCGCTGCACGGTGGCGAAATTGCCTGCCTGGCCGAACAAACCGTGCAGCAGCGCCAGGCTCGGCGCCGGGCCGGAACCGGCCCCGGCGGCGGCCAGGATCACGCGGTGAGGTCCAGCACCACCTTGCCGATGTGGTCCGCGTCCATGCGCTCATGCGCCTGCACGACCTGGTCAAGCGGCAGCACGGTGTCGATCACCGGACGGCACTGCCCGGCATCGAGCAGCGGCCAGACCTCGCGCTTGAGCTCGACGGCCAGCGCCGCCTTTTCCGCACGCGTGCGCGGCCGCATTGTCGAGCCGGTCAGCGTCAGCCGGCGCTGCATGATCCGCGCAAGGTCGGCCTCGCCGGCGCGGCCGCCCATCACCGCGATCACCACCAAACGGCCGCGCTCGGCGAGGCTCTGCAGGTTGCCCTGTAGATAACTGCCGCCGATCATGTCCAGGATGACGTCGACCCCCTCGCCGGCGGTGAACTCGCGCACCGCTTCGGCGAACTGCGCCTCCTTGTAGTTGATTGCAGCGGCGGCCCCGTGGCGCAGGCAGGCATCGCACTTCTCGCGCGAGCCGGCCGTAGCGATCACCCGGCTGCCGCGGGCGGCGGCCAGCATGATCGCGGTCAATCCGATGCCGCTGGTGCCTCCATGCACCAGCAACCGCTCGCCAGGCGCCAGGCGGCCGATCTGGACGACGTTTTGCCAGACGGTAAAATGGTTCTCCGGCAGCGCGGCGGCGTGGACCGCATCAAAGCCGCGCGGCCAAGGCAGGCATTGCCCGACCGGCGCTACGCAATAGTCGGCGTATCCGCCGCCATTGACCAGCGCGGTGACCTGCTCGCCGAGCGCAAGATGCGCCTCGGCCCCGCAGGCGACGACCTCGCCGGCGACCTCCAGCCCCAGCACCGGGCTCGCGCCGGGCGGCGGCGGGTAGAGCCCGGCGCGCTGGGCGATGTCTGGCCGGTTCACACCGGCAGCCGCAACACGGATCAGCACTTCGCCGCTCGCAGGCTGAGGCAGCGGCCGCTCGATCAGCCGCATCGCCGACGGCTCGCCCGGCGAGACCACGTCGACCACGCGCATGGATGTCGGCAAAGCCGCCATCACCATTGCCCGCCCATCTGCATCGGCGGCGAGGGAGGATCATTCGGCACCGGGATCATATCCGGCGGCTCCTCGATCGGCGGCGGCGCGTCAGGGTCCGGCAGGTCAATCGGCGGCGAGGACGGCGGATGCGGCGCGTCGGACTGGGCATGGATGTCTGCGCGCCTGTGCGATCTTGTGCCGTGCATTGGAGAGCTCCGGTCGCGGTCGGCCTGACCGCTCGTTGACCTAACACGAGGCCATCGACACCGGTTCCTGGCAAGCTCCGCCGCGAAGGCAGACGTTGCGAGGTGTTTTTACGAGTCCTTAAGACCGCGCAGGCATGCTCAGGCTTGCAACGACGGCTCTCGGGTCGCAAGAGACGCCAGCCCTCGCCGAGCCGCAGCCTACCGACTGCCTCGCAGACGCCGCAATCGAGGTGCTAGTTCCGGACCGAATGACGCCATGAAACCCCTGATGAGCACGCTGCTGCCAAGCCGCCTCCTGTTGGCTCAGGCCGGCATGAGCCACCGGACGGCGCGTGAGGCCGTCAGGCCGGCGACGCGAGCCTTGCGGCCGCTGCAGCGCTGGGTGCTGCACGCGCCGCAGCAGCTGCGGGTGCTGGTGCGCGCCGACGAGCTCTGGCTGGTGCTGCTGGCGGCCATGGTCGGCCTCGTAGCAGGTCTCATTGTCGTCGGCATGAACCAGGCGACGTTGCTGGCACACCACAAACTGTTTCATCTGGCTGCCGGCCAGCGCCTGTCCGGCGCGCCGCGGATCGGCATCCAGGCGGCGCTGCTGGTCCCGGCCCTCGGCGGTCTCGTCCTTGGTTTCGCCGGGCTCTGCCTTGCGCGTTTCTGGCCGCGCCGCGCTGTCGACCCGATCGAGGCCAACGCCCTTTATGGCGGCGTCATGTCACTCACCGATAGCCTGGTCGTGGTCGGACAGACGCTGCTGTCGAATGGCGTTGGCGCCTCGGTCGGCCTCGAGGCCGGCTACACCCAGATCAGCGCCGCGGTCGCCTCCAAGTTC
>CAXUCZ010000228.1:0-3168 GCA_964249675.1 uncultured Acetobacteraceae bacterium
AGGTCAGGGGCTTTGCCCCTGGACCCCATTAAAGGCGAAGCCTTTAAAATCCATTAGTTTATCATGGTCCACGGCAAGGTCGGTGCGGTAGGAACTGCGATTGAACGGCTTCGCCAAGCAAGAAAGAGCCCGGTTACACTCCGAACTGTTGGGGTCTGGGGCCGCGGGCCCCAGCGGGTCCAGGGCAGAGCCCTGGCCTTCCTTTTAAAGGACATAAGCCAGTGGCCGAGACCGCTCCGCTCCAGCAACGCCACCACGCCTGGCCGGTCCAGCTCGCCGGCACGCTCGCCCTGCTGCTCGGCTTGAGCGTCTGGGTGGCGCCGCTGTACTGGCTCGCCAACACCACCTTCAAATACAAGTCGCAGATCCAGAGCGACGAGCCGGTCTGGTTCCCCCACCCGATCACGTTCGACAACATCGCCTGGGTCTGGGCCAACCTCGACCACCAGGCGCTCTACCGCTCGGTCCGCGTCGTCTCCGTCTCGGTGATCGTCTCGCTGATCTTCGGCCCGCTGATGGCCTACGCGCTGTCGCGCTTTCCCACCCGCGCCAACCGCCAGCTCGAGAACTGGATCATCTCCACCCGCATGATGCCGCCCGCCGCGCTGATCATGCCGCTCTACTTCCTGGCGCTGCGCACCGCGCTGCTCAACACCGAGACCGGTCTGGCGCTGCTCTACATCGCCATCAACCTACCGCTCACCTGCTGGATCATGCTCGCCTACCTGAAATCCGTGCCCGAGGAGGCCGAGGAGGCCGCGCGTCTGGACGGCTGCTCGCAGTGGGAGACCTTCTGGTTCATCGTCCTGCCGATGATCCGCGCCTCGCTCGCCGCCGCCGGCCTGCTGGTGACGATCCTGACCTGGAACGAGTTCTTCATCGCCTTCGTGATCACCTCGTCGAAGATCACCTTTCCCGTGCAGGTCGCCGGCTTCCTCGCCAACGGCATGAACCCGGAATACGGCCACATGGCCGCGGCCGGGCTGATGCTGTCGCTGCCGCCGGTGCTGGTGGCGATCATCTTCCATCGCTCGCTGCTCAGCGGGCTGCATGCGTTTGCGGGCGGGAAGTAAGGCAAGGCAGGCAGTCCGTTCCGCGAGGCGATGCGATGGTTGGCGTGCCGACGATCGCCGGCAGTCGGCCTGGAGCCGCAATGACGGAGCAGCACTGGACGGCATCGCCCGCCTCGGTCAAGCAAGGCCGGAGGGGAATGTCCATGTTGACCAGCCACGCCAGGCAGCGCCCGTCGACGCGCCGCATCGCGCTGCCGCGGCTTCGCCTGCCCCCCGATCCCTGGACGCGCAGACTGGCCTGGTCAGCAGCGCTCGCCGCCGGCTTCGGCCTGCTGGTGATCTACCGCTTCGCGCTGACGACGGCGGCGTTCCGCAACTCGGACGACGCGAGCAACTTCCTGGCCGGCGCGGAGATGGCGCAGGGCAACTGGCTCCTGCACGGCTGGATCCTGGCGCCGGACAACTACTACCTGACGGACGTGCTCGGCCAGGCGCTGCTGCGGCTCGCCTTTGGCGATCATCCCGTCTTCATGCAGGGACTGGAGGCGCTGGTCTGGGCCGCCATCGGCTTGCTCGGCACGGCGCTCGCGCTGCTCGGACGGCCGGCTCGTCACTGGTTGGGCACCGCCTCGCTCGCCTTGGCGCTGCTGGTGTTCAACGTCTTCGACCATCGTTTCGAGGACCTGTTCCTCTCCAGCATCGCCTCGCACGGCTTTACCATCCTGCTGGCGCTGTTCGCCTTCACCCTCGCCTTGTGCCCGGCTGAGCGCGCCGCAGCGCCCGGCCGGCCGCGCCGGCTCGCTCATGCCGCTCTGCTCGGCGCCGTGGTGACAGTCGGCAGCGTCAGCGACCCGATCTTCAAGCTGATCGCCTGTCTGCCCATCCTCGCCGTCACCCTGCTCGGGGTGAACAAGGCGCGCGGGCTGCACCAGCCGCTCGCCCCGGCCGGCGCCACCCTCGGCGGCATGGCGCTCGCCCACGCCTTGCTCTCCGCGGAGGCGCATAATGGCGGTTTCCAGAGCATCGCCCTGTCCGTCACCTTGGCCACGCCGTCGGAGTTGGCGGATGACCTTGGCTTCGCCGCCATGAGCACGATCCGGCTGCTGGGCGCGGCGTTCTTCGGCCGCACGACCGCGGGCAGCCTGGCGAACAGCCCCTTTCTCTACCTTCTGCGCGTGCCGCTGGTGCTGGGCTTCGCGGTGGTGTGCTGGGAGGGAGCACGGGCCGTGCAGCGGCGGCTGCGCGACTGGCCCGGCGGACCGCCGGCGGGGCGCGGCGAGCGGCTCGAGCTGCTGCTCTGGACCAGCCTGGTCCTGTGCGTCACCGGAACGGTCGTCACCACGGTGATCACCGACCAGACCTGCGCGCGCTTCTTCATCCCGTCCACGGTGATGGGCTCGATCCTGCTCGCCCGCCGCTTTGGCGCGGCGCCGCTCGGCGCCCTGTACGGCGGCGTCGTGATGCTCGCCTCGCTGGCGGTCTCGATCGCCTCGCTGCCGCGGAGCACGCCGCAGTCCACCATGGCGATTGTCCAAGTGCAGCAGCTGGTGGAGACGCTGCAGCGGCGCGGGCTGCGGCATGGCTATGCGGGGTTCTGGGAAGGGGCGATCGTCACCGCCCTGTCGCGAGGCGCCATCACCAGTCTGGCGCTGGTCAACGGTGATGGCGGCCGGCTGCAAACGCTGAGCTGGTTCTGCAATCTCGATTGGTATCGCCGAGCGGCTCGGGACTGGCACGGCCGCACTTTCTTCATCACCTCGCGCGAGCCGAGCCGCTTGGAACTGACCCAGGCCAACGTGACGCGCGAGTTCGGCCGGCCGCTTGAGGTCATTCGATCCGGGCAGTTTGAGATCGACGTCTACGACCTCGCCGGCCCCGCGCTGTCGACGCTGACACCCTGACGGACAGATCTTTTTTTCTTTTCAAAAGAGGCCCTGCCGTCACCGATGAAACCGCCGGAACTCCAGCCTCAGCGGCTGGTCTCGGCACACGGCGTGCAGCACCGCCCTGGTCAGCGGCAGCTCCGCTCCAGGCAGCGCGCCCGAGTCCATCATCGCCGTCAGCGTCGGCCCAAGGTCGAGAGCGAGCTGCGCCCCTTCCACCGTGTCCTCCGCCATGTGCTCCGCCTTGGCCCGGCTGTAGGGCAAGCCCAGCC
>CAXUCZ010000229.1:0-3165 GCA_964249675.1 uncultured Acetobacteraceae bacterium
CCGGCTGGCGGTGCGCCCCTTCATCATGCCGTTCGACCACGTGGTGATCCGCGAGGCGATCCAGCGCGAACGCTTCCGCGGCGGCCAGGTGTTCTGCGTCGCACCGCGCATCGAGGACCTGGAACGACTGGGCGAGCGACTGCGCGAGATCGTGCCCGAGGCCACCGTCGTCACCGCGCACGGGCGGCTCGCGCCGAGCGAGCTCGAGCGGGTGATGACCGAGTTCGGCGACGGCAAATACGACATCCTGCTGTCGACCAACATCGTCGAGAGCGGCCTCGACATGCCGGCGGTCAACACGCTGCTCATCCACCGGGCTGACCTGTTCGGGCTTGGGCAGCTCTACCAGCTGCGCGGCCGCGTCGGCCGCGGCAAGCAGCGCGGCTACGCCTATCTCACCTGGCCGCAGAAGCACGCGCTGTCCGCCGCCGCCGAAAAGCGCCTCGACGTCATGCAGACCCTCGACACGCTCGGCGCCGGCTTCACCCTCGCCTCGCACGACCTCGACATACGCGGCGCCGGCAACCTGCTCGGCGACGAGCAGTCCGGACATATACGCGAGGTCGGCATCGAGCTCTATCAGCAGATGCTGGAGGACGCGGTGGCCGACATGCGGGCGGAAAAGGGACGCCGCCGCAACGACGAGCGCGATTGGACGCCGAACATTTCGCTCGGACTGCCGGTGCTGATCCCTGACACCTATGTCCGCGACCTGCCGGTCCGGCTGGGCCTCTATCGCCGCATCGGCGCATTGATGTCCGATGCGGAAAGCGAGGCGATGGCGGCCGAGCTGGTCGACCGGTTCGGCGCCGTGCCAGACGAGGTGGAGAACCTGCTGCAGGTGGTGGGATTGAAGCGCGCCTGCCGCGAAGCCGGGGTGGAGAAGCTCGAGGCGGGCCCGAAAGGGATGGTGCTGCAGTTCCGCGGCAACTCGTTCGGCAACCCGGCGGGCCTCGTCACCTGGCTCGGCAGCCGCCAGGGGCAGCTGAGGCTGCGGCCGGACCACAAGCTGGCGATGGCGCGCGAGATGAGCATCGCCGATCGGGTGAAGGCGGCGCGCGACGTGCTGACCAACCTCAACCGGCTGGTGGGGCAGGCCAAGGCCGCATAAGGCCCGCAGCCGAGCTGCCGACCGACCCCTCTTAAGGAGCTGACCTGAAGAGCGCCGGCGATCAAGCCGACAGCATCGTCTCCCCAGCCTCCATCAGGATGGCCGTCTCCAGCGTGTTGCACCGAAGCGACCACTCCGTGCTCTCGCGACGCGCCTGCCAGCCGCCGAGCGGATGGCGCGCGACCTCGACGCGAACATGCACCAGCCTGTCGGCATATCGCACCGCTGCCACCATGTGGCCCGGCGCCGCACCCACGACGTTGATCAGCTCCATCACCCGCCTCATTCTCCTTGGCGCATGATCGCAGGAGAGCGTTACCGAGGCGTTAATGCCGGAGCCTGAAAACGGCACAGTCCGTCTGCAGCGTGCCGCGGGTCGTCGGGCTGATGCGGGGAAGACAAGGCTTCTTTTTTGCAAAAAAGAAGCAAAAAACGTCTCTCCGATGATTGCCTCGGTGTTCCGACCGACGTCCCGGGTGCGCCCACAAAAAGTAAAAGTTTTTTGGTCCTTTTTTCCAAAAAAGGACTTCTTGCTTATCGACTAGACCAAGTAACGCGCCGTCAGATGCGCCTCGAAATCGGCCGGGTCCAACGGCCGGCCGGTCGCCTCGGCGAGCAGCGCGTCGAAGCCGAGGCGGCTGCCCTGGCTGTGCACGTGCGTGCGCAGCCAGCCGAGCAGCGGCGTCAGCTCGCCTTGCGCCAGGCTGGCATCCAGGTCCGGCTCGGCGGCACGCGCAGCAGCCATCAACTGCGCCCCCGCCATCGCGCCGAGCGAGTAGCAGGGGAAATAGCCGAACAGCCCGTCATACCAGTGGATGTCCTGCAGGCAGCCGCGCGCGTCGTCCGGCGGCACGATGCCGAGCAGCGAGTGCAGGCCCTCGGCCCAGGCGCCGGGCAGGTCGGCGACCGCGAGCGTGCCGCCGATCAGCGCCTGCTCGAGGCGGAAGCGCAGGATGACGTGCGCCGGGTAGGTCACCTCGTCGGCATCGACGCGGATGAAGCCGCGCTCCACCCGGCGCCACAGCCGCGACAGGTTGGCGCGCTCGAACGCCGCCGCATTCGCCACCTCGCCGCCGAACGCGGCGCGCAGCCGGCCGCCGAGCCAGCCAAGATAGGCGTCCGACCGGCAGGCCTGCATCTCGACGATCAGCGACTGGCTTTCATGCACCGCCATGCCGGCCGCCTCGCCGACCGGCTGGCGGGCGTAGGCGGGCGGCAGGCCGCGCTCGTAGAGGGCATGGCCGGTCTCGTGCAGCACGCCCATCACCGCCTGGGCGCAGTCCGCCTCATTGTAGCGCGTGGTGATGCGCACGTCGGTGGGGGTGCCGCCGCAAAACGGGTGAGTGGAGCGGTCGAGCCTCGCGGCGGCGAAATCCAGACCGGCGCGGGTGGCGAGCTCGCGGCACAGCGCCTCCTGCGTTGCCGTCGGGAACGAGCCGGCGAGCGGCAGCGGCGCCGGCTGAGCGACCTGGCGCGCCTCGGCGAGCGGCAGCGCGGTCGACAGGAACGCCTCGTAGCGGTCGAACACGTCGGTGACCGCCGCGATGCGCAGGCCGCGCTGATAGCCGTCCATCAGCGCCTCATAGGGCGACAGGCCAAGGCGCTCGCCGAGCGCCGCCGCCGCCTCGCGCTGCAGCGCCACCACCTCGGCGAGCAGCGGCGCCACGCTGGCGAAGTCGGAGTCCTGGCGGGCCAGCCGCCAGACCGTCTCGCACCGCCCGTTCGCCCGGCTCTGCGCCTCCACCAGCTCGCCCGGCAGCGCGGTGGCGCGCGTATGGGCATGGCGCATCAGGGCCAAGTTCGCGGCTTGCCAGCCTTGCGCCGGCGGCTCCGCCTCGGCCGCGTCCAGCGCGTCGGCGGTCTGCGGCGCCGTCAGCATCTCGTGCGACAGCCCGGCGAGCACGGCCATCTGGTCGCCGCGCGAGGCGGCGCCCCCCGGCGGCATCATCGCCGCGGCGTCCCAGCCGAGCATCGCGCTGGCCTCGTTGAGGGTGGCAAGACGGGTAAAGCGGGCAGTCAGGCGATCATAGTGGCTCATTGCCGCAAGGTCGCTC
>CAXUCZ010000230.1:0-3112 GCA_964249675.1 uncultured Acetobacteraceae bacterium
TTAAAGGCTCCGCCTTTAATGGGGTCCAGGGGCAAAGCCCCTGGCCTTCCTTCTTGACATTCGTCACCACACCCTGTCTTTTGCCACGGCAAGGCAGAAGAGGTGACTTGTGAAGTCGCTCTGGTCCGAGGCCGAGTTCGCCACCACTGTCGCGCGCTATGTCGGCCTCGGCCTGCCGCGCGACCTGGCGATCCGTGTCTACACCACCCGCCTGCTCGGCCAGGACCCGGCTCTGGTGTTGCATGGCGGCGGCAACACGTCGGTCAAGACTGAGATTGCCGATGCCGACGGATCGCCCGTCGAGGTGCTCTGCGTCAAGGGCAGCGGTTGGGACATGGGCACCATCGAGCCGGCCGGCCTGCCGGCGGTGCGCCTGCGGCCGTTGCAGGCGATGGTCCGTTTCGCCACCATGACGGACGACCGCATGGTGATGCTGCAGCGCCGCCTGCTGATGGACCCGGACGCGCCGAACCCGTCGGTCGAGGCGATCCTGCACGCGATCCTGCCGCGTCGGCACGTCGACCATACCCACGCCAACGCCATCGTTTCGCTCACCAACCAGCCCGACGGCGAGGCGCTGATCCGCGACCTATATCCCGACAGCATCGTCGTGCCCTACGTGATGCCCGGCTTCGACCTGGCCCGCGCCTGCGACGCCGCGTTTGCCGCGCAGCCGCGCGCCGACGGGATGATCCTGCTCAAGCACGGTATCTTCACCTATGACGACGACCCGCGCGCGTCCTACGAGGACATGATCGAGAAGATCGACCGCGCCGAGCGCCGCCTGGCTGCCGGGCGCCCGAAGCCGTTCGCCCGCGCGACCCCGATCGAGCCGCCCGCCGCCACCGCCGCGCAGATCGCGCCGATCCTGCGCGGCGCCGTCGCCGCCGAGACCGGCGTGCCCGGCCGTTGGCGCCGCATGGTGGTCGAGCACCGGGTCAGCGAGCGCATCCTCGCAGTGTGCGACGCCGAGGCCGCGGCCGACCTGGTCAGCCGCGGCAACGCGACGCCCGAGCACGTGATCCACATCAAGCGCGTCGGCCTCGCCCTGCCGGCGCCGACAGCTGACCTGACGGCCTACAAGCGCCTGGTCGAGGCGGCGGTGGAGCGCTATGTCGCCGAGTACCGCGCCTATTTCGAGCGCAACAACGCCCGGGTCGGCGGCGGCAAGGTCATGCTCGACCCGCATCCGCGCGTCTTCTACGTCGCCGGGCTCGGCCTGTTCGCCACCGGGGCGACGCGCAAGTCCGCCTGCGTCGCCGCCGACGTCGCCGAGGCGACGGTGGAGGTGATCACCCAGGCCGAGGGCATCGGCGGCTGGGAGCCGCTGCCCGAGGCGGACCTGTTCGACATCGAGTACTGGTCGCTCGAGCAGGCCAAGCTCGCCAGATCCGTCGAGAAGCCGCTCACCCGCCAGGTCGCCGTCGTCACCGGCGCCGCCGGCGGCCTCGGCCTGGCCGTCGCCGAAGCCCTGCGCGCCGAGGGCGCGGAACTCGCCCTGCTCGACATCGCCGCCGAGCCGCTGGCGGCCGCCGCCCGCCGCCTCGGCGCCCTGGCTGTCACCTGCGACCTGACCGACCCCGCCGCCGTCGACGCCGCTATCGCCCGCGTCGCCGAGCAGTTCGGCGGCCTCGACATCGTCGTGTCCAACGCCGGCGCCGCCTTCCAGGGCCGGCTGGCGAGCGTCGATGACGCCGTGATGCAGCGCGCCTTCGCCATCAACTTCTGGGCCCACCACTACCTCGCCCGCGCCGCCGTCCGCGTCATGGAGCAGCAGGGCACGGGCGGCGCCCTGCTGTTCAACGTCTCCAAGCAGGCGGTGAACCCGGGCTCCGATTTCGGCCCCTACGGCACCTCGAAGGCGGCGCTGCTGGCGCTCATGCGGCAATACGCGATCGAGCACGGCGCCTCGGGCATCACCAGCAACGCGGTCAACGCCGACCGCATCCGCACCGGCCTGATGACCGACGCGATGGTCGCCGAGCGCGCCCGCTCGCGCGGCATCTCCGAGGACGAGTACATGTGCGGCAACCTGGTCCACCGCGAGGTGCAGGCGAGCGACGTCGCCGCCGCGTTCGTCCACCTCGCCAAGGCAAGAACCAGCACCGGCGCGGTGCTGACGGTGGATGGTGGCAATGTCGCGGCGATGATGCGATAGGAAGCGGTTCTTTTTTGAAAAAAAGAACCAAAAAACTCTTGCTTGTTACGAAGGGCTGTCGAACCGGCCCACAGTGAAGCGGACAGAAGTTTTTTGCTTCTTTTTTTCAAAAAAGAAGGCCTTCCTCAACCGGCAACAATCATCCGGCAAAGCCGGACTTCTATGGGAGACTGGGATGTTCAAGACCTGGCTGGCCGCCTCCGCGGCCGTAATCGCGCTGACCGGCGCCGCCTGCGCCCAGGACTACGACGGCAAGCTCAAAGCTGCGGTGGCCGCCTTCGCCGCCCCCAACAGCCTTGCCGGTGTCACCCTGAACGTCGCCTGCCGCCACCTGCCGGCGATGGACTTCATCGAGAGCCACAAGGCGCTATTCGAGGCGCAGACCGGCGCCAAGCTCTCCTTCACCGACTACCCCGAGAACGACCTGCGCAGCCACGTCGTCGCCGACGCCTCCAACAAGGCCGGCGGCTTCCAGATCTACTGTCTGGACGACAACTACGTGCCGCTGTTCGCCACCAACGACTGGGTCCATCCGCTCGATGACCAGATCAAGCCCGCCTACAAGATTGACGACGTGTTCGACAGCCTCCACCAGCTCTACTCCTGGAAGGGCAAGCTGTACGGCCTGCCGATCTACTCCGAGGTCACGATCTTGTACTACCGCGCCGACCTGCTGAAGGCGGCGGGCCTCGAGGTGCCGAAGACCCTCGACGAGCTTTCGGACGACGCCGCCAAGCTCAACCATCCGCCACGCACCTTCGGCATCGCGCTGCGCGGCCTGCGCGGCGAGGGCATGAACGTCTATCCCTGGACCGAGTGGCTGCGCTCCTACGGCGGCGACTTCCTCGGCCCGCAGATGCAGCCGGTGTTCGACAGCGACGCCGGTATCGCCGGCACGCCGCCCCCCCCCGCCCCGATCACGCAATCCCGCCCGCCCAGCCGCGCCTTGTTTGC
>CAXUCZ010000231.1:0-3082 GCA_964249675.1 uncultured Acetobacteraceae bacterium
TCATCCATCACCGCCGCGTCGTTCACCCGCGCCCCGCCGCCGTGCACCAGCCGCCCCGCCTCGCCGTTGCCCGCCGCCAGGCCCGCCTCCACCAGCAGCCGGATCAGCGGCACCCCCGCCGCCAGCGCCGCCGCGTCCACGCTGATCGAGGGCAGGTCGGCGCCGGCATCGCCGGAAAACGCCCGCCTTGCCGCCTCCGCCGCCGCCTCGGCTGCCGCCCGGCCATGCGCCAGCGCCGTCGCCTCGGTGGCCAGCGTCGCCTTGGCCGCGTTCAGCGCCGCCCCCTCACCGGCCGCCAGCCGTTCCGCCTCCGCAATCGGCAGTTCGGTGAACAGCTTGAGGAACCGCCCGACGTCGCCGTCGTCGCAATTGCGCCAGAACTGCCAGTAGTCGTATGGCGATAAACGGTCCGCGGTCAGCCAAACCGCCCCCTTGGCGGTCTTGCCCATCTTCGCCCCGGACGCCGTCGCCAGCAGCGGCGTCGTCAGCCCGAACACCGTCGCCCCGTCCGTCCGCCGCACCAAGTCGGCGCCCGAGACGATGTTGCCCCACTGGTCCGACCCGCCAAGCTGCAGCCTCACCCCAAGCCGCCGGTGCAGCTCGCGAAAATCGTACGACTGCAGAATCATGTAGTTGAACTCGAGAAACGACAGCGGCTGCTCGCGCTCCAGCCGCAGCCGCACGCTGTCGAACCCGAGCATGCGATTGACCGAAAAATGCGGCCCCACCTCGCGCAGCAGCTCGATGTAGCCGAGCCGGTCGAGCCACGCGGCATTATCGACCGTCACCGCACCCGTGCTGTCGTCGCCAAAGCGTAGGAAAGCATCGAACACCCGCCGGATCCCCGCCATGTTGGCGGCAATCCGCGCGTCATCCAGCATCACCCGCGCCTCGTCCTTGCCCGACGGATCGCCGATCCGGCTCGTCCCGCCGCCCAGCACAACCACCGGCCGGTGCCCATGCCGCTGCAACAGCCGCAGCAGCATGATCTGTACCAGGCTGCCGACATGCAGGCTGTCAGCCGTGCAATCAAAACCGGTGTAGGCCGAGACCACGCCCCCGCCCAGCACCGCATCCAGCGCGCCCTCATCCGTCACCTGATGAACAAAGCCGCGCGCCATCGCCTCGCGCAGAAACGCACTCTTCGGCATCGTGCAGACATCCTTGTGATGGACGGCAAGGCAAGCAGTCCTTTTTGAAAAAAGGACCAAAAAACTTTCATCCGTAAGGAATGGGACTATGGGCCGGTTGTGCTAGCACAAGTGCCGGCAGTGCGACCCCTGGCAGGTGGTCTGGAAATCTTGCCTAGAGGCAAGATTTCAATAAGCTATTGAAACACAGAACTTTACTTTATGACCGCAGCCCCACTCGTGCCATCACCAGCAACACCGGTAGCCTTGCCGCCCTCTACGATCTTGCGGTATTTCGCCAATTCGAAAAGTTTTTTGCTTCTTTTTTTCAAAAAAGAAGCCCTTCCTTCCTCTTTCCTTCTGAGACCCTGCAATGCCCCGCGTAATCGGCCTGATGAGCGGCACCTCGCTCGACGGCGTGGACGCCGCCTGCCTGGACACCGACGGCGAGCGCGTCCACGGCTTTGGCCGCGCCCTGACATTACCCTACGATCCTGCCTTGCGAGCGGCGCTGCGCCGCCTGATCGACCGCGCGCCGAGCCTGGCCGCCGACGACCCGGCCCTGCTCGACGCCACCGACCGTCTGACCCGCCACCACGCCGCAGTGGTTGCGGCGCTGGACGAGCCGGCGGCCGAGCTTATCGGCTTTCACGGCCAGACCATACTGCATGCTCCGGATACGCGCCGCACCTGGCAGATCGGCGACGCGCCGTTGCTGGCCCGGCTGACCGGCCTGCCCGTCGCCTATGATTTCCGCTCCGCCGACGTTGCTGCCGGCGGCCAGGGCGCCCCGCTCGCGCCGCTCTACCACGCCGCCTTGGCCACCGACCTGCCGCGCCCACTCTGCATCCTCAACATCGGCGGCGTTGCTAACCTCACCTGGCTCGGGGCCGGCGGTTTGCAGACCGGCGGCCTGCTGGCCTGCGACACCGGCCCCGGCAACGCTCTGCTCGACGACTGGGCCGAGCGCCACACCGGCTTCCCCTGCGACCGCGACGGGCGCCTGGCGCTCGCCGGCCACGCCGACATGGCCGTGCTCGCCCGCCTGCTTGTCCACCCCTTCTTTGCCGCCCCGGCGCCCAAATCGCTCGACCGCCAAGCCTTCGCCGGCGCGCTCGCCGCGGTGGCCAGGCTCTCGCCCGAGGACGGCGCCGCCACCCTGGTCGCGTTCACCGCCGGCGCCATTGCCGCCACCAAGCTGCCCGCCCCGCCGCGCCGCTGGCTGGTCTGCGGCGGCGGCCGCCACAACCCGGCCTTGATGGCCGCGCTGCGCCAGACCCTTTCCGCCCCGGTCGATCCGGTCGACGCGCTGGGCTGGGACGGCGACGCGCTGGAGGCGCAATGCTTTGCCCACCTCGCCGAGCGATCGCGCGCCGGGCTGCCGGTCAGCTATCCCGGCATGACCGGCGTCGCCCGTCCGCTGCCCGGCGGCAGGCTCGCAGCGGCCGGCGCCTGACGCCCGTCGAGGCCCATCCGTTACCAGCGTAGCCCAAGGCGGCGCCGTTAACCGCCCGGTAGTCATTTGGCGCTTAGATCGTCTCAATTCTTGGGACAATCTCGCAAATGAAGACTTACCCTCGTGGCTCGATGCCCGTCACCGTCACCAATGCCCGGCGCACCGCCCGCCGCCTCGCCCCGCTGGCCGGCCTGCTGCTGTCGCTGGCGGCCCGCCCCGCCGGGGCCGCCAACATCGACCTCAGTCTCGTCGACGTCCAGAACACCCAGTATGCCGCTCCGTCCGTCTGGAGCCGCCACTTCAACGTCTACGGCAACGCCGGCGCCATCACCGCGCGCGCCCCGACCGGCTGGTCCGACCAGCAGTTCCCGGACGGCACGTGGCGCGACTCCACCTGGCTGCCCTACATGCAGTCCGCCGTCGCCCACGGCCTGCGCCTGTCGATCGACCTCGAAACGATCGCCGCCCCGCCGTCCTGGTTCATCGACGCCAACCC
>CAXUCZ010000232.1:0-2908 GCA_964249675.1 uncultured Acetobacteraceae bacterium
GGCCCGCGCGGACTGCATCCTGATCTCCGGCCACTCCGGCGGCACCGGCGCCAGCCCGCAGAGCTCGGTGAAGTATGCCGGCCTGCCCTGGGAGATGGGGCTGAGCGAGGCGCACCAGGTGCTGATGCTCAACCGCCTGCGCCACCGGGTGCGGCTGCGCACCGACGGCGGCATCAAGACCGGGCGCGACGTGGTGATCGCGGCGATGCTGGGGGCGGAGGAGTTCGGCATCGGCACCGCCTCGCTGGTCGCGATGGGCTGCATCATGGTGCGGCAGTGCCACTCCAACACCTGCCCGGTGGGCGTGTGCACCCAGGACGAGGCGCTGCGGGCGAAATACGACGGCAGCCCGGAGAAGGTGATCAACCTGTTCTCCTTCATCGCCGAGGACGTGCGCGGCATCCTGGCGCAGCTCGGCCAGCGGCGGCTGACCGACGTGATCGGGCGGACCGACATGCTGCAGCAGGTCAGCCGCGGCTCCGACCTGCTCGACGACCTCGACCTGAACCCGCTGCTCGCCCAGGCCGATCCGGGGCCGCACGCGCGCTACTGCACATTGCAGGGGCGCAACGAGGTGCCGGACACGCTCGACGCGCAGATGATCGCCGACGCGGCGCCGCTGTTCGAGCGCGGCGAGAAGATGCAGCTGCAGTACAGCGTCCGCAACACGCACCGCGCGATCGGCACCCGGCTGTCGTCGCGCATCGTTCGGCGCTTCGGCATGCGCGGGCTGAAGGACGGCCACGTCACGGTGCGGCTGCGCGGCTCGGCCGGCCAGTCGCTCGGCGCGTTTGCGGTGCACGGGCTCAAGCTCGACGTGCTCGGCGACGCCAACGACTATGTCGGCAAGGGGCTGTGCGGCGCGCGCATCGTCGTCCGGCCGCCGCATTCCTCGACGCTGGTCTCGCAGGACAACACGATCATCGGCAACACCTGCCTGTACGGGGCGACCGCCGGCAGCCTGTTCGCCGCCGGCCAGGCAGGCGAGCGCTTCGCGGTGCGCAACTCCGGGGCGGAGGCCGTGGTCGAAGGCTGCGGCAGCAATGCGTGCGAGTACATGACCGGCGGCACGGTGGTGATCCTCGGGCCGACCGACAGCAATTTCGGCGCCGGCTTCACGGGCGGCATGGCCTTCGTCTACGACCGCGACGCCAGCTTCGTCGCCAACATCAACCCTGACACGCTGCTCTGGCAGCGCGTCGCCTCGGCGCACTGGGAAGCCAGGCTGCGGGGCTTGATCGATCTGCACGCGCGCGAGACATCGAGCCGCTATGCGGCGCTGCTGCTGCACGACTGGGACAAGCTGGTCGGGCATTTCTGGCAGGTCGTGCCGAAGGAGTATGTACGCTACCTGGAGGCGCCGCTTTCGGACGAGGCGGAGGCGATGCGGGCCTAGGAAGGAAGCGGTTCTTTTTTGAAAAAAAGAACCAAAAAACTTTGTCCGGTAGGAGGCGTCGGCCGGCGGGATGGCGGCGACGGGGATAGAAGTTTTTTGCTTCTTTTTTTCAAAAAAGAAGTGCTTCTCCTCTTTTGGTCCGCCTGCGCTATAAGCCCGCGCCATGCGCGTGCTCCACCACTTCATGCTCTCACCCGCCTGCCGGAAGGTGCGGCTGGCGCTCTCGGAGAAGCGGCTCGGCTTCGAGCTGCGCGCCGAGCGGGCGTGGGAGCGGCGGCCCGACTACCTGGCGTTGAACCCGGCCGGCACGGTGCCGACGCTGGTAGAGCAGGACGGCCTTGCGGTGCCGGACGCCTCGGTCATCGGCGAGTATCTCGAGGAGGTCTATCCGGACACGCCGCTGCTCGGCCGCAGCATCGCCGAGCGCATCGAGGTGCGGCGCGTCGTCGCCTGGATCGACCACACCTTCGGCGACAACGCCGCCGACGCGCTGCTTCGCGAGAAGGTGGTGAAGCGCTTCGCCGGCGGCCAGCCGGACGTGGCACGGCTGCGGCACGGCTATGACAGTCTGAGATTGCATCTACCCACGCTCAGCCATCTGGCCGAGACGCGGCGCTGGCTTGGCGGCGAGACGCTGTCGCTCGCCGACTTCGCCGCCGCGGGTCACCTGTCCTGCCTTGACTACATTGGCGAGCTCGACTGGCCGGCGCTGCCGGCGGTGAAGGACTGGTACGCGCGCATCAAGTCGCGCCCCTGCTTCCGGCCGCTGCTGACCGAGCGAATGCCGGGCATGACGCCGCCGGCGCACTACTCGGATCTGGATTTCTGAGGCAGTGCGACTGGCCTCGCCGAGCCAATAAGCCGCGACCTTGCCGCTACAGGGGTGGGGTCTGGAGCCGCCGCCCCCGGCGGAGTTGAGAGGCAGAGCCTCCGGCCTTGCTACCTCTGCGGCCCAGCCTCGAGGAGCGCGAGGTCCTGGCGGGCCAGGTCACCCGTGGCGCTGTCGGGGGCCAGGCTCGAGGCTTGCTCCCAGTCCGAGCGGGCGCCGGCGAGGTTGCCTTGGCGCTGGCGGATGATGCCGCGTTCGAGCAGCGCGTCGGGATCGTCCGGGTCGCGCGCCAGCACCCGGTCGGCGTCGTCCGCGGCGTCTTGGAGCCGGTCGAGGCGGCGCAGGTCGCCGGCGCGGTCGACGATCGCGTCGTCGCGATTGGGCTCAATGTCGAGAGCCAGGTCGAGATCGGCGATCGCCTCCCTGAAGCGCGATTGGCCGGCGTCAGCGCGGGCGCGGTCGATCAGCGCGTCGGGGTCGTCGGGGGTGAGAGCGAGCGCGGCGCTGGCCGAGGCGGCGGCTTGCGCGGGGCGGACGGCGAGCATCCAGGCCTGGTCGGCCTGGACGTAGACGGTGGCGCGGGCGGCGGCGTCGGCGGGGCTGTCATGGGCGAGGCGGTCGAGCTTGGCGGCGCCGCCGGCGGGATGGCCGAGGGCGACGGCGGCGAGCGCGAGGCAGTGCGC
>CAXUCZ010000233.1:0-2797 GCA_964249675.1 uncultured Acetobacteraceae bacterium
CGCACAACACGTTCGCGATGATGAGCGGCGGCCTGATGATGGCGCTGATGGGCGCAGTCATCGGCGGGGTGATGATCGCGAGCGGGAAGCGCCGCAGGCCGGTCAAGCATGAGGGCGTGCACGGCAGCGCCCACTTTATGAGCGACATAGAGGTGCAGCGCAGCGGTCTGCTTCCGACCAAGGGGAGAGCTCATGCTGGCGTTTATGTCGGCGGTTGGACCGATCGCCGTGGCCGCATCCACTACCTGCGCCACGACGGCCCTGAGCACTGCATCGTCATCGCCCCGACCCGGTCGGGCAAAGGTGTTGGGAACATTCTACCAACGATGCTGTCATGGCCTGACAGCGCCATCGTCTATGACGAGAAGGGGGAGCTCTGGGCGTTGACCGCGGGATGGCGCGCCAAGCACGCGAATAACACGGTCATTCGCTGGGAACCTGGCTCGCTGCTGCACAGCGCTGGCTTCAATTTCCTCGAAGAGATCCGGCTTGGATCTGCCTACGAGGTGTCCGACGCGCAGAACGTCAGCCAGATGATCTGCGATCCGAACGGCGACGGCATCGAGGGCAAGGATCATTGGGGTAAGACCAGCTTCGACCTGCTCGCCGCGGTCATCCTGCACGTGATGTACAAGGCCCAGCGCGACGGCACCGTGGCAGGGTTCGCCGATGTGGCGGTCGCGTTGTCCGATCCCGAGGAGAAGGCGGACACGCTCTGGGAGGAGATGCGGACGAACCGGTGGTTCAACGGCAGGACGCACATGGTCATCGCGGCGGCCGGGCGCGACCAGCTCGACCGGCCGGAGAAGGAGCGAGGCAGCGTGCTGTCCTCAGCCAAGATCTACCTGACGCTGTTCAAGGACCCGATCGTCGCGGCGAACACCAAGCGCAGCGCCTTCCGCCTCACCGACCTTATGAACCATGCCAACCCGGTGTCGCTGTATGTCGTCACGCGCGGCGCCGACAAGGAGCGCCTTCGCCCCTTGGTGCGCCTGTTCCTGACGATGGCGATGCGCACCCTGATGGGGGTCGAGCTCAAATATCACGAGGGGCAGGCCATCATGCCCCACAAGCACCGGCTGCTGATGATGCTCGACGAGTTCCCGTCGCTGGGCAAGCTCCAGATCGTCCAGGATGCGCTGCCAAAATGCGCCGGCTACGGGATCAAGGCATTCCTAGCCGCGCAGAGCCGGGAGCAGATGTTCAACGCGTATGGACAGTGGCAGTCCATCACCGGGAATTGCCACGTCCGGATCGTCTACGCGCCCAACGAGCTGGAGTCGGCGAAGTGGGTCAGCGAGGTCATCGGTCAGACAACGATCATCAAGGAAGACGTGACCGAGAGCGGAACGCGGCACGGATCGTTGAAGAACATCAGCCGGACCTACCACGAGATCAGCCGGCCGCTGATGACCCCCGGCGAGATCATGGAGCTACGCAAGCCGCGCAAGAACGCACGTGGCGAGATCGTCGAGAGTGGCGAGATGGTGGTGTTCATCGCAGGCGAGCCGCCGATCAAGGGCACGCAGATCCTCTACTTCATGGACGAGACCTTCATTCGACGTTCACGGGTCGAAGCGCCGGAGAGCGGCTCCACGATCAAGATCACCATGGAGTTGAAACTTTGATCTTCCGCACCGCCATGCCGGTGCTGCTTGCCATGGCCGGGATGTTCGTCGGCCTTGAAGCAGGCTTCGCGGAGGGCTTTCGTCTGAATACGACGGCCTCAATGCCTGTCGGGATATGGCAGGTCACACCGTTGATCCCAGCACAGGTAAGGCGCGGCGCCATCGTGACGGCATGCCTGCCGGACCTGCCAGTCGTGCACCAGGGGATCGCGCGCGGCTACATCCACGCGGGATCATGCCCAAGTGGCATAGAGCCCGTGGTCAAGCCGATCGCGGCCATCGGCGGCGATGTCGTAAGCGTTGGCCGATCAGGTATCTCGGTCAATGGCTCAGCGGTGCGCGGCACGGCGCAACTCGCCCAAGACGCGGGTGGTCGCGCGCTGCATGGCGTATCCGCTGGCGTCTGCACCGTCGAGCCGGGACACGTCTGGCTTCTCGCGCCTCGCAATCGGCGGTCGTTCGACTCTCGCTACTTCGGCGAAGTCCCGGCTTCAAGCATCCAGGCCGCCGCGCGTCCGATCTGGGTCCTACCGTGATCGCCGCGGCATTGCTCGCCTGTGCGGTCAACGTCGCGCCCGTAACGCTGGAAGCCGTCATCCAGGTGGAGAGCCGAGGCAACCCGATCGCCTTGAACGTTAATCACCTCCAAGGTGAGCAACCGCACTCGGTTGATCTTGCCAGAGCAGCCGCGCTCGCCCGCCGCTACATCGCCAACGGCTACAGCGTCGATCTTGGCCTGATGCAGGTGAACAGCGCACATCTGATCGAACTCGGCTTGACCGTCGAGCAGGCGCTTGACCCGTGCACCAACATCGCGGCCGGCGGACGGATCCTGACAGCAGCCTATGTCGAGGCGATCCGCCGCCACGGTGAAGGCCAGGATGCTCTGAGAGCCGCCTTGTCTGTTTACAACACCGGCAACGAGAGCGCAGGCCAGCGCGACGGTTATGTAGCCCGCTACTACGGCCGGGATTTTGCCCCAGCGCTTGCGGGCGGCCTGCATGCGGCAATCATGACCGCAGCTGCGATCAAGCGCGCGGAACCCCCCAATCCTTTCACAGCGGCGACAGAAGTCGCGTTTACGGAGACACAGAATGCCGGATTTGGTGACTGAGACACTGGCCATGCTGTCGGACGATGTCGCCGACATGGCTGTTCCCGGTGTGATC
>CAXUCZ010000234.1:0-2730 GCA_964249675.1 uncultured Acetobacteraceae bacterium
ACCCATCGCTTCACGCCGAAGTCGAAGACCGTGCTGCAGGGCTGGTATCCGGGCAGCGCGCTGGAGATGGACGAGGCGCAGCGCTCGCGCAAGCTGACCAAGTTCGGCGCGCAGAAATACGTGTTTCCGAAGGAGCAGATGGGCGAGATGCGGCACGCCATCGAGGGCTCGCTGGTGCGGCATCTGCCGGCGGCGCGGCAGCTTTACTGGACGTAAGGAAGGTCTTCTTTTTTGCAAAAAAGAAGAAAAAAACTGTCTTCCGATTCGAGCGCGCTTAACGGACAAAAGTTTTTTAGTCCTTTTTTTCAAAAAAGGACCGCTTGCTGTCTATGAACCCCGACACGCCCGACGGCCGCTACTTCGTGGTGCGCGGCCGCCTTTGGCGCCGGGCGAACCCCGGGCTTGATGACGCGGAGCGCCACCGCCTGGTGCTGGCGCTGATGGCGGCGCGGCGGGCCAAGCGGGACGGCTTGCGGCATGGCGACGCGGACGCGATCGCCGCAGCGCGGGCGGCGGTCGACGCGGCCAAGCGCGGGCTTGGCGAGCGCGGGCCGGTCTGGTGGGACGACGGCGCGCCCGACTACAACCGGCACCTGGCGCGCAACACCCCGTATGCGGCGTGGTTCGCGGCGCTGCCCTCCTCGGCCGGCGAGGCGGCGCGCAACCCTGAGCGGGGTGACGCCTTCAACCTCCTCCCAGACGGAGGCACGACGATGTCGGACAAGCACGAGCAAGCGCTGGACCTGACCGAGGAGGCGCTGGAGAAGCTCAAGGAGGGCGACCAGGCGGCGGCGGACGCGCTCGTCGAGCAGGCCAAGGCGCTCGACAAGACGGCGCCCGAGGAGGTGCTGCACGACCTGGAGGAGGACGCCTCGAACCACGACTGACGTCGTTACCGGGGCACTGGTCAACGCGGCGGAAGATCGTGCAACATGACGCGAGCTGATCGCGACTGATGCACGTCGTTGGCGAGCGGCATCGGGGGCCTTCGCCGCATGACCACGAGTTTTGCCGTCGCCACCGGGGCCGGTCTCACGACGGCGCTGGAGGATCTGTCCTACGGGGCTGACGCGGCGCCGGATACCGCATACGCGATCACGCTTTCCAGCGGGGTGACGCTGGCGAGTGCGGCGCTGTCGCTGCAGCCGGGATCGAGCCTGACGCTGGGTGGGCCGGGCACGGCCGCGATCGGCGACTTCGCGTTGGCCAGCACGCTGGACGAGACTGGCACGCTGGCCGGAACGGTGCTGCTGCAGGGCGGCACGCTCGTGATCGCGTCCGCCGGCGCCATCGTCGGCTCGGTGCAGGGCGACGACACGGCGAGCGTCTCGATCGACAACGCCGGCAGCATCGTCGACCCGGCGGCCGGGTCCATCGGGGTGTTGATCTTTGCCGGTTCGATCGGCAACGAGGCGGCGGCGCGGATCGGCGGCGAGCAGTTCGGCGTCTACGTCTCGGGCGCCGGCACGCTCGGCAATGACGGCAGCATCACGGCCGCGGCGGCGACCAGCGGCTACGGCGCCTATCTCGCCGCCGGCACGCTGAGCAACGGCGCCGCCGGGCTGATCGGCGGCTCGAGCGGCGCGGCCGACGTCGCCGGGCAGGCGGTGGTCAGCAACCTCGGCACGCTGCTCGGCGGCGACCAGTTCGGCCTGGTGATCGGCGACGGCACGCTCGCCAACGGCTCGGCGAGCGACCACGCGGCGCTGATCGACGGCGCCACGCTGGCCGGGGTCGTCAGCGTCGGCGTGGAGGTGCAGGGCACCGCGACGGCGACCGCGATCACCAATGACGGCACGATCGGCGGCCATGTCGACATCGGCGTCGCGCTGACCAACGGCACGGTGACCAACGATGCCGGCGGCAGCGTGCTCGGCAGCCAGGAGGCGATCGCGCTCGCCGGGCAGGGCGTCGTGTTCGACGCCGGAACGATCATGGCCGGCGGCGGGACGGGGCTTGCGACCGGGATCGCGCTCGGCGGCGGCAGCGTCGCGGTCGCGGCGAGCGGCACCATCGCGGCGAGCGATTTCGGGGTCAGCTCGCTCAACGCGGCGAGCATCTCGAACGCCGGCCGGATCACCGCCGGCAGCTCCGGCGTGGCGCTGTTCGGCGGCGGCACGGTGGACAACCTGGCCGGGGCGGCGATCGACGGCTCGGTGGCCGGCGTGCGGCTGGTCGACGGGGACGGCGCGATCACCAATGACGGCACGATCAGCGGCGCGGTCGGCGTGCTGGTGGGCTCGGACGGCATCGGGACGGTGACGGATGCCGGGCTGATCAGCAGCACCGCCGGGACCGGCGGCACGGCGGTGCAGTTCGGCGCGGGGGCGGAGCGGCTGGTGCTCGCCGCCGGCGGCGATGTGCTCGGCCGCGTCCTCGGCGACGACGGCGCGGGTAGCAGCACGGTGCTGGAGCTGGCCGGCGGCGTGGCCGCGACGCTGAGCGCGCTCGCCGGGGATGCCGGGACGCTGGCCGCCGCGGCCGGCGGCTTCGGCTTCAGCGGCATCGACGGGCTGCAGCTCGACGCCGGCGCGACGGCCACCGCCGCCGGGACGTTCGACGTGGTCGCGGTGTTCGGCACGCTGAGCGTGGCCGGCACGCTGTCGCTCGCCGCGGTCGCCGCGGCGAGCACCGGCGTCGTTGCGGTCGCCGACGGGGCGAGGCTCGCTATCGGCAGCGACGACGCGGCGGGCTCGCGGATCGCGCTGGCGTCCGGGGGCGGCACGCTGG
>CAXUCZ010000235.1:0-2575 GCA_964249675.1 uncultured Acetobacteraceae bacterium
ATCAGCCGTCCGGTGCTCGGCTTGAGGCCGCCGCGCGGTGGCGGCGGGCCGCTGCCGAGCGGTGCGACCGCCAAGCCGATGGAGAAGATCTGATGCCTTGGCTGGCGGTGGCGCTGGCCGCCACCGCGGTCATGCTCGCCGGACCGGCGCTGGCGCAGGAGAGCACGCCGCCGCTGCCGCACGAGCAGTGGAGCTTCTCCGGGCCATTCGGCACCTATGACCGGGCTTCGGCGCAGCGCGGCTTCCAGGTCTATAAGGAGGTCTGCTCGTCCTGCCACTCGATGAAGCTGATGTCCTACCGCAACCTGGAGGGCATCGGCCTGGACGCCGCGCAGGTCCGCGCCATCGCCTCGACGGTGACGGTTCCGGGCGGCACCAACGATAACGGCGACCCGATCACCCGCAACGGCTTGCCCTCGGATCATTTCGCCTCGCCTTTCGCGAACGACAAGGCGGCGCGAGCGGCCAATAACGGTGCGTTGCCGCCCGACCAGTCGCTGCTGGAAAAGGCGCGCGAGGGCGGCGCGAATTATCTCGACGCCATCCTGAACGGCTACCGAGACCCGCCGGCTGGCATGAAGGTGCCGGACGGCCTCTATTATAACGTCTATTTTCCCGGCCATAACATCCACATGCCGCAGCCGCTGCATGACGGGCAGGTGACCTACGCCGACGGCACGCCGGCGAGCATCAACCAGATGTCGAAGGACGTCGTGACGTTCCTGACCTATGCCGCCAACCCGGAGATGGAGCAGCGCAAGCGCATGGGCGTGCGCATCGTGCTGTTCTTCGCCGTGATGTCGGGTCTGACCTATGCGGTGAAGCGAAAGGTTTGGAGCGACGCGCACTGAGCGGCAAATGACTCCTGTCATCGGCATTATCGGCGGCTCTGGCCTGTATTCGATCGAGGGTCTGGCCGACCAGGAATGGCGCCGGGTCGAGACCCCTTGGGGCGAGCCGTCGGACGAGCTGCTGTTCGGCACGCTGGACGGCGTCCGCTGCGTCTTTCTGCCCCGACATGGACGCGGCCACCGCGTGCCGCCGAGCGGGCTGAACTACCGCGCCAACATCGATGCGCTGAAGCGGGTCGGCTGCACCGACGTGCTGTCGCTCTCCGCCGTCGGCAGCCTGCGCGAGGAGCTGCCGCCAGGCCAGTTCGTTATTGTCGACCAGTTCATCGACCGCAGCTTCGCCCGCGAGAAGTCCTTTTTCGGCGCGGGCTGCGTCGCGCATGTCTCGATGGCCGACCCCGTCTGTCCGCGGCTCGGCGATGCGCTGGAGACGGTGGCGCATGAACTCGCCCTGCCGGTGACGCGCGGCGGCGCCTACCTGGTCATGGAAGGCCCGCAATTCTCCACCCGCGCGGAGAGCAGCCTGTATCGCAGCTGGGGCTGCAGCGTGATCGGCATGACCAACATGCCCGAGGCCAAGCTCGCCCGCGAGGCGGAGCTCTGCTACGCCACCGTCGCCATGGTCACCGACTATGATTGCTGGCGCGAGGGCCACGAGGACGTCACCGTCGAGGCGGTGGTGCGGGTGCTGCTGGAGAACGCCGACAAGGCGCGTGCGCTGATACGTGGCGTGGTGCCGCTGATCGGGCAGGCGCGCGGGCCGTGCCCGGCCAGATGCGACCGGGCGCTCGACACCGCCATCATCACTGCGCCCGAAGCGCACGATCCGCAGATGCTGGGCAAGCTCGACGCCGTAATGCGGCGACTGCTCTGACATGGGCGAGGTTGTGAGCCTTCGCCGCGCGCGCGCGAGCGTCTCGACACGTAAGGCCAGGGGCTTTGCCCCTGGACCCCATTAAAGGCGAGGCCTTTAAAATCCATTACTCATCCGTAGCTCAGGACGGGGTCAATACCGTGGCAAGTAGGACGGGGTCTGGGGCCGCGGGCCCCAGCGGGAGTCCAGAGGCAGAGCCTCTGGCCTTGCCTTACTGCACGTAGGCGCAATGCTGGACGTGGCGGATCTCGCCGGGGCTGATCAGCAGGGCAGAGCCGACCCGGACGGAGTGTAGCCGGCCCTCGATCTCGCGCTGCCAGAAATCGAGGAACTTGGTCAGGACCGGATAGCCTGGTGCGAGGTCGAGCTCCTGCCAGATGAAGGTCTGCAACACCGCCGGATTGTCCGGCAGATGGTAGAGGATCTCGGCCGTCGTCAGTCGGTAGCTCTGCAGCTGCAATGCGAGGCTCATCGGGCGTCTCCTGCGTCAGCACCCGCCGATGATGCCGGGAGGAAGTCCGTCGTCGCAATGTAAAATCCAGCTTTTGCAGCGGCTTATCACTCATCGACCGTGAGTGCTGCCGACGGGTTGACACTGCAAAGGTGAACGCCTAGCTGACTGGCACTCTCAGCTCGAGAGTGCCAGACGTCGTTCTCATCCCTACCGACCCTCCGGGTCGGCAGCGGCAGCATGACGGCCTGGCGACGATTGCAGTGACATAGAGATTACTTAGGAGCGCTCCCCGACATGGCACAATTTCGCCCCCTGCACGACCGGGTCGTCGTTCGCCGGATCGACGCCGAAGAGAAGACGCTTGGCGGCATCATCATCCCGGACACCGCCAAAGAG
>CAXUCZ010000236.1:0-2572 GCA_964249675.1 uncultured Acetobacteraceae bacterium
GTAAGCGTCCGCCGGAGGCCGCGGCATTATTTGCGTGATGGTCTGGAGTTAGACTGACGTTTTTACCCCAGCTGTTAGGCCGCGAGGCGTTGTTCGAGCCTGGAACGGATATTGTGCATGTTCCAGGGCAGCAGCTCGGCGATACGATTTACGGGGTGGTCGGCAATGCGTTCAATCACGTTGCGCAGATACGCCTCCGGGTCGAGCCCGTTCAGCTTTGCCGTCTCGATCAGGCTGTAGATCGCGGCGGCGCGCTCGCCGCCGGAGTCCGAGCCGGCGAAGGTCCAATTGCGCCTGCCGACGGCGATCGGGCGCATGGCGCGCTCGGCGGCCGAGTTGTCGATGCAGGCGCGGCCGTCGCGCAGGATCAGCGTCAGCGCTTCCCAGCGCGACAGGGCGTAGCGGATCGCCGCCGCCAGGTCGCTGCGCCCGGAGATCCGGCTGCGCGTTGCCTCCAGCCATGCGTGCAACTCGGTCATCAGCGGCGCAGTGCGTTCGCCCCTGACCCGCAGGCGCTGCTCAGGTGGGCGGCCGCGAATGTCGTGCTCGATCCGGTAGAGCGCGCCGATGCGGTCCAGCGCCTCGCGGGCGGGCGCAGACTTGGTCGTCTCGTGCACGTCGAAGAATTTTCGTCGCGCGTGCGCCATGCACGCAGCTTCGACCACCCGGCCGTCTCCATACAGCCCGGCATATCCGGCATAACCATCGGCCTGCAGGATGCCGCGGAAGCTGTGCAGATGCGCACGCGGGTGCTCGCCTTTGCGGTCGGGCGAGTAGCGGTAGAGTGCCGCTGGCGGGTTAGTGCCGCCGAATGGCCGGTCGTCGCGGACGTATGTCCACAACCGCGCGGTGCGGGTGCGCCCCAGTCCAGGCGCCAGCACCGGCACCACGGTATCGTCGGCGTGCACGCGGTCGCCTGCCATGACATGCTTGGCCAACGCGTCAACCAGCGGCCGAACCAGGCGCGCGGTCTGGCCTACCATGTCGGCCAGCGTCGAGCGGCTGAGGTCGATCTCCTCGCGGGCGTAGATCTCGGCCTGGCGGTGCAGCGGCAGGTGGTCGCAATACTTGGCCACCATCACATGCGCCAGCAGGCCGGCCCCGGCGCGCCCGCGGCGGATCGGCAGGCTAGGCGCCGGCGCTTGCGCGATCGTCTCGCACGCCCGGCAGGACAGTTTTGGCCGCACGTGGCGGATCACCCGGAACGAGCCCGGCACATAGTCGAGGATCTCGGTCACGTCCTCGCCCAGCGGCCGCAGCACGCCGCCGCAGGCCAGGCACGCGCCCGTCCTGGCGCAACAGGGGGCCGCATGCTCGACCACATCGCGCGGCAGCGCCTCGGGCAACGGCCGGCGGGCCGGCTTGCGGGCATGGGCGGCCGTATCCGGCGCTGCCGCGGGCTCCTCTGCCGGCAAGCCGCTCTCGGCCAGTCTCTCGTCGATGTCGGCGAGCGTCAGCTCCAGCTGCTCGATCTGCTCGCTCAGCTTCTCCGACGAACGGCCGAACGTCATGCGCAGCAGCTTGGCCAGCCGCACCTTCAGCGCTTCGATCTCGAACCGCTGCTCGATGATGCCGGCGCGTGCCGTAACCAATTCGGCAGCATGAGCCAGCACCATGGCCTGTAGCGCGGCAACGTCGGTCGGCAGCTCCGGAGCAGCACTCGGCATGGCATGCAGACTCCGACATCACCGCGCGTCGCAACAAGCAAAACCAGACTTCGCAGGTGGGTCGTCAGCCAACCATCTCAGGCTGCCAGGTGCGCGCGGGCATGCGCCAGTCAATGCCTTCCGTCAGCATCGAGAGCTGCGCCGGCGTCAGCGACACCGCGCCACCCTTGGTCGCCGGCCACACGAAGTGGCCACGCTCCAGGCGCTTGGCGTAGAGCACCAAGCCCTGGCCATCCCAGAACATAATCTTCAAGAGGTGACCGCGACGGCCCCTGAAGATGAACAGCGCGCCACTGAACGGGTCTTCGTTAAGCTGCTGGGCCACAAGCGCAGCCAGTCCGTCAAAACCGCGCCGCATATCGGTCGCACCGGCTACCAGCCAAATCCTGACACCAGCGGGCGGCGCGATCATCCGCGCAGCGCGGCGACCACACGCCGCAGCGCCGCCAGGCTCACGTCACCATCCACGCGGACCCGCACGCCGCCGTCCAGCTCAATCTCGATCACCCCGCGGCGTGTCTGCAGAGCCGCAACCGGCGCTGTGGGTGCTGCCCGCCGATCGGTTGCGCGCGGCTCGGTAACCCTGACTGGAATCAGCTGAACTGCCGACCCAGGCTTGACCAGCGAGGACGCCTCGCGACGCCAGCGATAGATCAAGCTCGTGCAGATGCCATGTCGGTGCGCGACCTGCTTCATCTGCGCGCCAGCCGCCATCGCCTCGGATAAAACCTCAGCGCGGAAGCTCGCGTCGTGCACGCGACGACGCTCGCCAACAATCTCTATCCGCTGCACCGTAGCTGCCTCAGTGGCTGCCTCAGTGGCAGCCTCACCATCGCTCCTGATCATGCCTCCAAGCAGATCGAGAGAGACTTAGCCACGCAAGGCGAGTCAGGCCGGACGCATAC
>CAXUCZ010000237.1:0-2554 GCA_964249675.1 uncultured Acetobacteraceae bacterium
GCCCCCCCGCCACCGAGGCCCGCCCCCTCCCCCGCGTCTGCCTCGGCGAGAGCGACGAGCAGCGCTCCGGCGGCCAGGAGGTCGAGACCGTCGGCTGGCAGATCGAGGGCAGCGTGCCGAAGGGCTTCGCCGGCGTGCTCGCCTACGAGCCGGTCTGGGCGATCGGCACCGGCCGCACCGCCACCGAGGCCGACGTCGTGCAGATGCACGCCTTTATCCGCGAGGAGCTGGTGCGCCAGCTCGGCGACGCCGGCCACGCGATCCGCATCCTCTATGGCGGCTCGGTGAAGCCGGACAACGCGGCGGCGATCCTCGCTGTCCCGCATGTCGGCGGCGCCCTCGTGGGCGGCGCCAGCCTGGACGCGGCGGCGTTTCTCGCCATTGCCAAGGCTGGGGCGGACGTCGAAGCGTAGGCAAGGCGAGGGGCTTCCCTCCGTGAGCCTCTCCAACTGCGCTTCACGCAGCCGGAACCTTCGCTCACTCCGCCCTCGACCCCAATCAAGGCGGAGCCTTTAGAATCCATTTGTTGGCTGTGCGGCACGGTCAGGTCGGTGCTGCCGGGCGACGTGCTTCATTGAATTGGGGTCTGGGGCCTCGGGCCCCAGCGGAGTCCAGAGGCAGAGCCTCTGGCCTTCCTTCGCTCCGACGCCTAGACCCGCCAGCCATGACCACCACCATCCTCCTCGTCCTGCACCTGTTCGTCACCCTGGCGATGATCGGCGTCGTGCTGATCCAGCGCAGCGAGGGCGGCGGGCTCGGCATCGGCACCACCCAGGGCATGGGCTCGTTCATGGGCGGCCGCGGCACCGCCAACCTGCTCACCCGGACCACTGCCGTGCTTGGCGCGCTGTTCTTCGCCCTGTCGCTGGCCTTGGCGCTGCTCAACCGCGGCACCACCGGCGTCGGCCACGACATTCTCTCTCAGCCGCCGGCGAGCAGCCAGGCCGCGCCCTCGGGCCTGCCGGTGCCGCCGACCCCGAACGCGACCCCGGGCGCCAAGCCCGGCAGCGTCACGCCGGCCACGCCCAACGGCGTTCCACAGGTGCCGACGAAGTAGCCGCCGGTGGCGGACGCCTGCCGCGTCGTCGTCGTCGGCGCCGGCGCCGCCGGGTTGGCGGCTGCGGCGCGGCTGCGCAAGGCGGGCGCGGCGCCGATCCTGATCGAGGCCGGTTCCCGCATCGGCGGCCGTGCTTACACCGTGCGCGATGCGGCGCTGGGCGGCGCGGCGTTCGACCTTGGCGCCTCCTGGATCCACGATGCCGAGCGCAACCCGCTGGTCGCGATCGCCGCCGCCGCCGGCGAGGCGCTGATCGACCCGCCCGAAATGCATCGCGGCCGCAGTTTCCGGCGCGGCGCGGTCGCGGATGCGGCGGCCCTGTCGGCCTATGAAGACGAGGAGATCGCCTGGGTCGCAGCCGCCGAGGCGGAGCTCGGCGGCGCCGACATCAGCCTGGCCGCGGCGGTCGCGGAGCGACGCGGCCGGCCCTGGGCGGCGAGCGTCGAGGCCTGGGAGGGCGCCATCATCGCCGCGGCCGATGCCGACGCGCTATCGCTTCAGGATTGGCATCGCAACCGCCTCGGCGGGCGCAACCTGCGGGCGCATGGCGGCCTGGGGCGCTTCGTCGCCGAGCGGCTCGGCCCGCCGGCCGGGCAGGTGCGAACGGGCCTCGCGGCGCGCCGGATCGGCTGGGGCGAGGCTGGCGGCGTGCGCGTCCACACCGCGGCCGGCGTGATCGACGCGGACGCCGTCATCGTCACCGTCTCGACCGGCGTGCTGCGCAGCGGCGGCCTCGCCTTTGACCCGCCGCTGCCGGCCTCCCACCTGGCCGCGCTCGACTCCTTGCCGCAGGGGCTGCTCAGCAAGATCGCTCTGCGCGCCACCGGTGCGGACCGGCTCGGCCTGCCGTCCTCCTGCACGCTGGACCGCGACCTCGCGCCGGGCGAGCCGGCCATGATCTTCCAGGCCTGGCCGGACGGCGCCGACCACGTGATCGGCTTCGTCGGCGGCGAGGTTGCCTGGCAGCTCGCGCGAGCGGGCCCTGCGGCCGGCGTCGCCTTTGCCCGCGACCAGCTGGCCCTGATGCTGGGCGGCGATGCCCGTCGCGCCGTCGCAGAGACCGGTATGGCCAGCGACTGGGCCGCCGACCCGTGCTTCCTCGGCGCCTACGCCTATGCCGTGCCGGGCGGCGCGGAGGCCCGGGCGCGACTGGCCGAGCCGCTCGGCGGCTGCCGAGTCGTTTTCGCCGGCGAGGCTTGCCGGTCGGACGGGCTGGCCGGCACGGTCGGCGGAGCGGTGCTTTCCGGTCGCGACGCCGCGGATTGTGTCATCGCAGGGTTCCAAGGCAGGCCGCCGCGGGTGTAGGAAGGCGGCCCATGACGCGGTTCGTTTTTATCACCGGCGGCGTGGTTTCCTCTCTCGGCAAGGGCATCGCCTCGGCGGCGCTGGCGGCACTGCTGCAGGCCCGCGGCTACCGGGTGCTCCTGCGCAAGCTCGACCCTTACCTGAACGTCGATCCCGGCACGATGAGCCCGTATCAGCACGGCGAGGTCTTCG
>CAXUCZ010000238.1:0-2290 GCA_964249675.1 uncultured Acetobacteraceae bacterium
GCCGTGCACACCACCGAGTTCAACGTCACCTCGAACGACGACACGCTGAGCGTCGGCGGGTCGCTGATCTACCGCCAGCAGGACATCGAGGCGCTCGACCGCCGCCTGCGGCGCGCCCATCTCGGCCTCAGCCGATGCGACTTCTACGCCGGCGACCACCCGCATGACCTGAACTACGACGTGCCGCCTTACGGCGGCCCTGAGCACCAGCACATCAAGCTGCTGCTCGGCGGGTTCGTCACGACATCGATGCTGCTCATCGTTCAGGCCAAATAGCAGTGGAAGGCCAGAGGCTCTGCCTCTGGACACCGCTGGGGCCGTGAGGCCCCAGACCCCATCTGTTGGAGTCCAGGCGGGCTTTTTCTTTTTCGGCGAAGCCATTCGATCCTGATGCTCACCAGCACCGGCCCCGTCGTGTGGCGCAGGTTACAAATGGATTTTAAAGGCTTCGCCTTTAACGGGGTCCAGGGGCAAAGCCCCTGGCCTTAGATTTCCTGTTCAGGCGCCATGGCGAGCTTGCCGGTCAGATCCTCGATGAACTGCCAGGCGACGCGGCCGGAGCGGGCGCCGCGGGTGACGGACCATTCCGCCGCGGCGGCGCGCAGCGTCTCGGGCGCGATGGCGAGCCCGCGGTCCTGCGCGTAGGCCTCGACGATGGCGAAGTAGGTTGGCTGGTCGCAGTTGTGGAAGCCGATCCACAGGCCGAAGCGGTCCGAGAGCGAGACCTTCTCCTCGATCGCCTCGCCGGGCGTCACCGCGGTCGATTGCTCGTTCTCGATCATGTCGCGCGGCATCAGGTGTCGGCGGTTGGAGGTGGCGTAGAACAGCACGTTGGCGGGCCGCCCTTCGATGCCGCCGTCGAGCACCGACTTCAGCGCCTTGTAGTCCGCGTCGTCGCGCTCGAAGGACAGGTCGTCGCAGAGGATGAGGCAGCGACGGGCCTGGTCGCGCAGCAGGTTGAGCAGGTTCGGCAAGGTGCGGACGTCTTCGCGGTGGATCTCGATCAGCGCCAGGCTGCCGGGGCGTTCGGCATTGACGGCGGCGTGCACGGCCTTGACGAGCGAGCTTTTGCCGGTGCCGCGGGCGCCCCAGAGCACGGCGTTGTTGGCCGGATGGCCGGCGGCAAAGCGGTTTGTGTTGTCGAGCAGCAGCCGCTTCTGCGCCGCAATGCCTTGCAGCAGGTCGAGCGGCACCCGCGCGATCTCGGCCACCGGCGCCAGCTGGGTGGTCGTGGGCTCCCAGACGAAGCCGTCTGCCGCGGCGAGCGCGACCGGCGGCGGCGGCGCGGGAGAGAGGCGTTCGAGCGCATCGGCGATGCGCGCGAGGAGCGGGGCAAGGCTGCTGTCCATCGCGGCGCATCCGGTTTGACAGGGGGAGGGCGCAAACTATGGTCCGGCCGCCCACCCGACAACCCGGAGCCCCTGACGCGATGAGCCTGCTGATCTCCCCCGCCTATGCGCAGGACGCGTCGGGCTTCCTCAACAGCGCGACCCTGCTGCAATTCGCGCCGCTGGTCCTGATCTTCGTCGTGTTCTACTTCCTGCTGATCCGACCGCAGCAGACAGCGCAGAAAAGCCTGCGAGCGACGCTCGCGGCGCTGAAGCGAGGCGACCGCGTGGTGACCGGCGGCGGCATCATCGGCACGGTGCAGAAGGTGAAGGACGGCAGCAACGAGATCGAGGTCGAGATCGCACCGACCGTGCGGGTGATGGTGCTACGCGAGACGATCACGACGGTGGTGAAGCCGGGCGTGATCGCGGCGGCAACGGAGGTTAAGTAAGCAAGCGCTTCTTTTTTGCAAAAAAAGCAGCAAAGACTTCTACATACAACGCGTTGCCGGACATCAGGCACCTCTAACGGGAAAAGTTTTTTGGTTCTTTTTTTCAAAAAAGAACTTCTTGCTGACGAGGAGCCTGCATCGTGCCCGATGACCTTGCCGGACGCATCGAGGAGACGCCGCTCGCCGACGCGTTGAGCGAGCGCTATCTCGCCTATGCGCTGTCGACCATCATGTCGCGCAGCCTGCCGGATGTGCGCGATGGCCTCAAGCCGGTGCATCGCCGGCTGATCTACGCCATGCAGCAGCTCCGGCTCGACCCCAAGGCCGGCTTCAAGAAATGCGCCCGCGTCGTCGGCGACGTGATCGGCAAGTATCACCCGCATGGCGACAGCGCGGTCTACGAGGCGCTGGTCCGGCTCGCCCAGGATTTCGCGGTGCGTTATCCGCTGGTCGAGGGGCAGGGCAATTTCGGCAATATCGACGGCGATAACGCGGCGGCCATGCGCTACA
>CAXUCZ010000239.1:0-2262 GCA_964249675.1 uncultured Acetobacteraceae bacterium
CGGACCGCGCCGCCTCGATCGTAGCGTTCAGCGCCAGCAGGTTGGTTTGCGCCGCGATGCCGCCGATCAGGCCAACGACGTGGCCAACCTTCTGCGCGTGGTCGGCCAGGGCGCGCACGATCTGGTCGGTGTGCGCCGCCTCCCCGGCGGCGCACAGGGCGATGCTGGCCGACTGCTCCACCTGCCGGCCGATCGCGTCGATCGACAGGCGCAACTCGTCCGCGCTGGACGCGGCGCCGACCACGCCGACGCTGGCGTCCCGCGCGTTGCTCGACACGGCGTCAGCCTCGCTCTTGGTCCGCGCGGCGCCGTCCTGCAACGCGCTCGCGGTATCCTGCAGCGTTGCGGCGGAAGCGCCGATCGCGCCGGCCATCTCGTCCGCGACAGCCCTGAAATCGACCAGCAAGGCCCCCAGCCGGTCGGAGAACCGGGATTTCGCTTCAGTCGCCAGCGACGTCTCGGCGGTCAGCCGCCGCTGCTCGATCAGCGCGACCCGAAAGCCGTCCAGGCCGCGCGCCATGTCGCCCAGCTCGTCAGGTCGGTGCAGTCCGGCGATGGCGAGGTCCGTCTCGTGCCGCGACACCCGGCGCATGGCGTCCGCCATCCGGCGCACCGGTAGCAGGACGCCCACGATCATGCCCAGCGCCGCCAGCACGCAGACCCCGGCATAGGCCGTCAAAAGCGCCAGTATGCTTGCGCGCGATGCCTGGTCCACCGCTTCGCTGCTGGCGGCGTCGGCGCTCGCGGCGGCGATTTCCGTCGTGGCGGCGTTCTTCACCGCCAAGCGCAGCCGGTCGAAGACGACCTGCGAGTCGAGCCATGTCTCCTGGGTGACGATCCCGGACGGCATGGCGCCGTCGTGCAGCGCCTGCTCGGCCTCCACGTATCCTGCCCAGGCGATCTCCAACGGTTGCGCTATTCCTGCCCGTGACCGGCTGGCGGCCCGGCGGCGATACTCGCCCAGCGCTTCGGCCATCTGAACCCGAAGCAGGCGGACCATCCCGCTCGGCCTCTTATACCAGCCGCCGCTGATCCTGACTCACGGACGTTTGGGATTCCCAATTGCGGTCTGATCTGATTCGCTGTGCTCCTGGTCGATTCGAGGAGCATGTGATGGGCGTATCGATTGCGGTCACCCGGCGGGATCATTCCGCTGCCGAACTTCGTAGTATGGCCAGGACCGAGGTGGGGACCGTAGCTTGCCGTATCCTGGCCATCGCTCATGTGCTCGATGGCGCCTCGCGCGCCGATGCAGCGGCATTATGCGGGATGGATCGCCAGACATTGCGAGACTGGGTGCACCGGTTCAACGCAGACGGGATCCAGGGATTGGCTAATAAAGCGGCCCCTGGCCGCAGCCCGGCGTTGTCGCACGAGCAGATGGCGGAGCTGAAAGAGATCGTGCTGGCCGGGCCGGATCTAGCCAAAGATGGCGTGGTCCGGTGGCGTTGCTGCGACCTGCAGAGCGTGCTCGCCGAGCGGTTCGGCGTGGCGGTGCATGAGCGCACCGTGGGCAAGCTGCTGCGCCGCCTGCGCCTCACCCGGCTGCAACCGCGCCCGCACAACCCCAAGCGGGACGAGGCGGCGCAGGCGGTTTTTAAAAAGACTTTGCAGTCCTCGTAGCAGCGGCCTTGCCGCCTCAGGCAGTCGGAAAGCCACTGGAGATCTGGTTTGAAGACGAGGCCCGTGTCGGTCAGCAGGGCACCTATGGCGCCGTGTGGAACAAGGTCGGCGCGCGGCCCGCCGTGGCCCGCGACGACAGGCACGACTCCGCCTGGCTGTTCGGCTCGGTCTGCCCGCAACGGGCCGTGGGCAGCGCCCTCGTCATGCCGTGGGTGGGCAGCGAGGCGATGAGCCTGCACCTCGACGCACTCAGCACGGTCGTCAGCCCCGGCGCCCACGCCATGCTCGTGTGCGACGGCGCAGGCTGGCACCAGACGGGAGGCCAGCTGCGCGTCCCGGACAACATCACCCTGCTACCGCTTCCCAGCTACGCGCCGCAGCTCAACCCGATCGAGAATGTATGGGCCTACCTGCGCGGCAACTTCCTGAACAGGCGCGTGTGGGACAGCTACGACGAGATCGTCGAGGCATGCTGCACCGCATGGAACGCATTCATCAACGACATAGAGCGCGTCAAATCCGTAACCCGTAGAGACTGGGCATCGATCAACAGATAGGGCCGTTGGTATCAGGCCGGCTCGGTGCGGACGCGCTCGCGCCAGTCGGCCAGGATGTCGGCCAGGGTCTGCCGCCAGGGGA
>CAXUCZ010000240.1:0-2088 GCA_964249675.1 uncultured Acetobacteraceae bacterium
GAAAGGCCAGGGCTCTGCCCTGGACCCGCTGGGGCCTGAGGCCCCAGACCCCCATCACTTGGAGCCGACCGACGCTCTTCCTCGCTTGGCGACGCCATGGAAACAAATGGATTTTAAAGGCTCCGCCTTTAATCGGGTCCAGGGGCGACGCCCCTGGCCTTCCTTGCCTACACAAGGCGCGGGTTATCCCGAGCGAGCGTCTCCAGCACCGCCATCCGCACGGCCACACCCATCTCCACCTGCTCACGGATCACCGAGCGCTCCGGGTCATCGGCGACCGCGCTGTCGATCTCCACGCCGCGGTTCATCGGGCCGGGATGCATCACCAGCGCGTCCGGCCGGGCGTAGGCGAGCTTCTCCGCGTCCAGGCCGAACAGCCGGAAGTATTCGCGCGCGCTCGGCACCAGGCTGCCGGCGGCGCGCTCGCGCTGCAGCCGCAGCATCATGACGATGTCGACATCCGCGAGACCCCGCCGCATGTCGTGGAACACCTTGACGCCCAGGGTCTCGACCTCGGCCGGGATCAGCGTCGGCGGCCCGACCACCCGCACCTGGCTGCCCATGGTGCCGAGCAGGTGGATGTTGGAGCGGGCGACGCGGGAGTGCAGCACGTCGCCGCAGATCGCAACCGTGAGGCCGGCGAGCCGCCCGCGCCGGCGCCGGATGGTGAGCGCGTCGAGCAGCGCCTGGGTCGGATGCTCGTGGGTGCCGTCGCCGGCATTGATCACCGCCGCGTCGACCTTCTGGGCGAGCAGCGCCGGCGCTCCGGACTGGCCGTGCCGCACCACCAGCAGGTCGCACTGCATGGCGTTGAGCGTGCCGGCGGTATCGAGCAGCGTCTCGCCCTTGTTCACGCTGGAGGTGGAGACGGACATGTTGATGACGTCCGCGCCAAGCCGCTTGCCGGCGATCTCAAAGCTGGTGCGGGTGCGGGTGCTGTCCTCGAAGAACAGGTTGATGAGGGTCCGGGCGCGCAGCGTGTCGCGCGCCGTCTTGCCCGATCGGTTCAGCAGCACGTAGCTCTCGGCCAGGTCCAGCAGGCGGCCGATCTGCGGCGGGTAAAGACCCTCGATCGCCAGCAGGTGGCGCAGCCGCTCGTGCGCCGGCACCGCCGGACGGCCCTCGGGCCGCGAGACGGCCCGGCGCTCGACGCCGACCGGCAGCGTCATGCGGCGGCGTTGAGGCGCGCCCGATCCAGGCGCGCCAACGTCTCGTCGCGGCCGAGAGCGGCGATGGTGACATCGATGCCGGGGCTGGTGGTGGCGCCAGTCAGCGCCGCGCGCACCGGCTGGGCGACCTGGCCCAGCTTCTTGCCCAGCATCTCGGCGACCCGGCGCAGCCCGGCATCGACCTCGGCCGCCGTGAAGTCGGTGGCGGCGAGGCTGGCGGCCACCGCGGCCAGCACCGGCCCGGCATCGGCGAGCACCGCGGCCGCCCGGGCATCGTAGCCGAGCGGCAGGCGCCGGGCGAGAAAGGCGGCGCTGTCGGCGAGCTCCACCAGCGTCTTGGCGCGCTCCTTGAGCCCGGGCATCAGCTGGCGGATGCGCGCCTCGGCCACCGCATCCAGCGCCAGCCCGGCCCGGCCGGACAGCCGGGCGACGACCTCGCCAGCCAGCCGCGCATCGTCGGCCTGACGCAGCCAGACGCCGTTGAGATGGGTGAGCTTGGCATAATCCATGCGGCTCGCCGCGCGGCCCACCCCGTCGAGATCGAACAGCCGCACCGCCTCGTCGCGGTCGAGCACCTCCGCGTCGCCATGCCCCCAGCCGAGCCGCAGCAGGTAGTTGCACAGCGCCTCGGGCAGGAAGCCCTGGTCACGAAACTCGAGCACGCTCACCGCGCCATGCCGCTTGCTGAGCTTGGCGCCGTCCGCGCCATGGATCAGCGGGATATGCGCGAAGGCCGGCCGCGCCCAGCCCATCGCCGCGTAGACCTGCACCTGGCGAAAGGTGTTGGTCAGGTGGTCGTCGCCGCGGATGACGTGGCTGATCGCCATGTCGTGGTCATCGACGACGACGGCGTGCAGGTAGGTCGGCGTGCCGTCGCTGCGCAGGATGATCATGTCGTCGAGTTCGGCGTTGGCGACGC